>CAYJGU010000011.1:0-6765 GCA_964369925.1 uncultured Bacteroides sp.
TTGCTACCGAGGGATTTTAAGTCCCTTGTGTCTGCCGATTCCACCACAGCGGCATTTTTTTAGCAGACGCTACCGTACTATGATACAATAAAATGACTAATATGTCAATTAGAAATTTATATTTTTAAAAAAAAATTATACAGTAAAACGTTATATGCTTTTTTGGGGGTAAAAAAATAAGCAATTGTTACAAAAAAAGCTAGCAATTTTATACAATATTTAACAAAAAATTTCACAAAATAAGTATTGTAATTTATTGTGTAATATATTATACTTGTGCTGTTGACGCAATAAACAGTTAAAAATAAGCTTAAATGTTATTTAAAATTTATTGCAAAACAAAATTTGTTCTGGGGGATATTGATTGAAAAATATAGATAACCAAATTGAGTTTTACAAAGAAGTAAGCCACGTAATTTCACATCCAATAGTGCAACAGATGAAAGGACAACGACAACATAATGATGGGATGGACCGTTACTCGCACAGCTTGTGCGTAGCATACATAAGTTATAAAATAAGCAAAAAAATTGGTTTAAATGCTAATAGTTGTGCAATAGCTGGTCTTCTGCACGACACAGGTATTGAAAATTGTGATAAAAATTTTAAAGAGAGACTTATATCTTTTTTTTCTCACGCTAAAAAAAGCGAAGAAGTGGCAAGTGACTATTTTGATTTATCAGAACTTGAAAAAAACATTATTAAATCTCATATGTGGCCTACAAATATTATTAATCCACCGCTTTTTTCCGAGGCTGTTGTTGTTAATTTAGTAGATAAATACTGTGCGGTTGTAGAATTTTTGGGTCTATATTCAAAATATGCAACAGTTACAAATACAGTAGCTCAACTTTAATGTTGGCACAAAACTATAATAGTAACTTTTTTTAAAATAAAATAGTAAACTAAAAAAGCCCTTTTATAAGGGCTTTTTTTTATGTAGGTAGTGTTAATACATCGCTGTCCGAGGTGAAATCGTCAGATTCATCAACGATAATATGCACGCAAGACCAAGTTTCCGATGCTTGCATTATATCTTTACCTATTCTAACAATAGGATTTAAAATATCATTAGGCATAATATATTCTATTTTTCCCATTTCGCCGCCACTCATCAATACAGTTTTACCAACAAGCTGTGCAGGCATTTTTCTTATAAATGCCGATAAAAACTTTTTGTCAAACCCCTTAAATTCGTTGTTTGCAAACTGAGTTAAAACAATAAGCGGATTGCACGAATCTTTATAACTTCTGCTTGAAACCATAGCATCATATACATCTGATATAGAAGTTATTTTTGCAAAATCAGATATTTTGAAATCCGGAAGACCATCAGGATATCCGGACTGGTCTATTTTTTCGTGATGATGGCGAGCTGCATTTAACACTCTATTTGAAAACATACCGCTCTCGCTCAACAACTCAAAAGAATAAACAGGATGCATTTTTATAAGTTCAAACTCTTCAGGTGTAAGTTTTCTTGGTGCATTTAAAATTTCCTGAGGAATTTTTGTTTTGCCAACGTCATGCATTAGTCCTGCCAATACAAGCTCGTTTATATCGTCTTTGCTATAATTAAGCCATTTACCCATTAAACCGTTAATTAAACCTACATTTACACAGTGCCGCTGAAAATACTCTTCAACAGGCCTAGGTGCATTAATTAAATTAAATATATCAACTAAATTTGTTGTATTAAGCTGGTTTATAACATCGTCTTGCAGGGAATGAACCTTTTCATTGCTAATTTTATTTGAAAAGCGAACTTCAAGCAACATTTCGTCTGTTTTTTGTCGTATATTAGTGTATCCGGTTTCTGCTTCAAAAATTTTCTGACTATTTGCATCAAGCTTTACTTTTTTATCTATAAGGTGCTTTCTTGTTTCTGGTAAAACATAAATTTTGTTTTCGCCCGAGTTAAATTTTTTAAGTTTTTCAATTTTATTTTCGTCTAAAACAGAGCCTTTGCCAAGCAAAACAACTTTACCGTTATAATTGAATATCTCGTCTTCAACTTTCATTCCTACATATAAATAATCCAGCGACATAGGAAATAAATTTGATTTCACATCTTTCATATGATATTTACATCTACTTTCTTATTCTCATGTAATGATGTTACTAGTATTGAAAAAATTTACAACCATACTGTGCATCATTAATGTTTATGTTAGAAAAACGAACGATTTTGCAATATAAAGTAGTTTTTTCATTATCTAGTGTAACAATAAGTCGTACTAAAGTATTAATTCTAAAACAATCTGGCATTGCCGCTATAAGAACTCCGCTCGAGCTCATATTAACTACAAGAACGTCTAGAGGTTTATTTAATTTTAATCTTTTCTTTTTGCCTTCTTCTATTTCAAAAACAAGTGCATCTACGCTACCTGTTATGTTTACAGAGTATCTTGTGGCTTTTCGGTCTTCCTTTTGCTTTCCACTATACAAAGCTATTTCTGTGTATCCTAGGTTAAATACTTTTCTAATTGTACCAGAGTATGCAACAAGCTCGTTTTGTGTAAATATTAATAAAGAAAACCGCTCTGTGCGTGCATTATATTCTGCGGGCAACCTTACAAGTATCGAGTGAAATTCTTTGTGATACTCAATAATTTTTGTGTCTGATATTATTTTTTGTGTATTTGTGTCTTTAATAATAACTCGAGAACCTGAATAATCATTTTCGAAATCGATAGAATAATCAGTTGTTTTGTTATCAAATTCAGCCATATAAACACAACCTTTAAGCTAGTTAGTATTGATATTTTAATATCAAAAAAATAAACATATATTTTTAGTATAACATTTTTTTTGTAAAAAACAAGTGCGCAAGATAACCAAACATGTAAATTATTACTATAAAAGTGCAATTAGTACAAAATTTAATGTTCTTACATTAAAATTTTGACATTATAATTGCATTTTACCTTACAATATGATAAATTAGTTATCACAAAGGAGTATATTGCAATGAGTAATTTTATACGCAATTTAATTAGTTTTTTACTTTTATTGTTTGTTTGGGTTTTGGTTAACAATGGATTAAATATTACTGTGCTTTTAAGCGGTACAATAGTTTGTTGTGCAATTTTAGTTATAACTAATGTTGTATTGGGTTTTAACTACTTTAAAGTTTTTTCGTTGCCTCTTTTTAAATTTTGTAAATACATAATTTATATGATGTATTGTGTTTATTCAAGTGGCATTAAAGCAACTTATATGATACTGACGGGTAACGTAAACCCGGGTTTTGTTAAGTGCAGTATAGATAACAGAATTAAAAATAAATTTTTGCAAAATATTATTGAAAATTCCATTACATTAACACCCGGAACAATAACGCTTTCAAATGAGGATGGCGAACTTACGGTTTTGATTTTACACAAAACAAAAAATTCGAAAAATGAAATAATAAGCGGTTTTGAGCCTTATATAATTGAAATGCAACATGCATTAAACACAGTAAAATAAATGTAGAAATAAAGCGGATAAAGGGTGATGATATATGATATTACAACTATTTATACCTGCGCTTATAATTGCAGCGGCACTTAGTGGCATTAAAGTAATAGTGGGCCCGTCTTTATGGGACAGGCTTTTAGGACTTTCGCTTGTGTGCAGTAAAATAATTATTATTATAATTTTATACTCTCTTGTTGTTGGTCAATCGTATTATTTAGACATTAGCCTTGTAATTGCAATGTTGGGTTTTGTAGGCACTACATCTATATCAACATTTTTAAGAAAAAAATAGTAAGTTTTAAATTAAACTAGCAAAATAAAAAAAAGCGAGGTGCTTGTGTGCAAATTTTAGGTTATGCGCTTATTTTTTTAGGAATTTTTTTTATAATGGTAGGGTTAATTGGAATATACAGGTTTAAAAATTTTTATGCACGAATACTTTCTGCAGCAGATATTGACACAATGGGGCTGATAACAATATTAATTGGCATAGCTTTTATTAGTGGTTTAAATTGGTTTACTTTTAAAATTATATTAATTTTAGCAGTGTTAATTGTGCTTAATCCTATTGTTACATCGTCTATTGCTTCCTCGGCTTACTTTTCCGGCTATAAGCTAAAAAAGGAGGAAGACGAACATGATTGAAACTTTTGTGTTTATTATGATGCTTTGCATAGCGGTATATATTGTGGTAAGCGGCAACTTAAAACAAGATATAATTGCACTTGGAGTGTTATCTCTTGTGTCGGCTTTTTGCTACCTTTTGTACCACGCCCCTGACGTAGCAATTGCCGAAGCAGTTATAGGAAGTGCACTTGCAACGATATTGTACATAGTTGCATTTAAAAAACACCATACATTTTATGTTTACTTTACTACTGTTAGCAAAAAAGTTAACAACGATACTGTTCTTAGAAGTGATATGGACGATGTTTTTTCGAAAATAACAAAGTACTGTTTTAAACATGAACTTGAAGCTCAGTGTGTGTTTACATGGGATAACCCACAAACAATAGCAAACGAACACGTATACGACATTATTTTACAACACAGCGATGATGAGATAACGGTATATGGTGTTACAACAGAACAGCATGTGCAAAAAATATACGATATATTAAAGGAACAAAAAACAAAAAAAAGGGTTGTGTTTAAATCTCTTCTAAGCGAGGAGGTTAAGCAAGCATGAGAATTTTTAGGATAGCTGGTATGGCAACGGCTGCGATAGCTTGCATTATAACGCTATTTTTGGCAGCAGATATAGACCCGGCTCAAACAAGGCTTGTTTTTAATTACGTAATGGAAAATTATAATGCTCAAACAGGTGCAAATAACTCTGTAGCGGCTATTTACTTAAACTACCGAATTTTTGATACAATTTTTGAGGCATTGATGTTACTAGTAAGTGTAATGGGTGTTGTGCACTTTTCAAGGCACGACGAAAGCCATGATGAAGAGCATATGCTTTATAAAAGCAATAAGGTTAAATCTATGAAGAGCAGTATTGCCTTTATTGTACCCTTTATATTAATGCTTGGTATGTATATAATTATAAACGGCCACAATACGCCGGGCGGCGGCTTTCAAGGCGGTGCAGCGTTGAGTGCGGCTTTAATTTGTGTTTATCTTGTAAAACCGGAAAAAACAATTAATTTTTACAGATATGAAATGATAGAAAAGTATATATTTATGTTGCTTGTACTTTTAAGTGTAACATTTGCGGTATCTGGGTTATATTTAAGTTTTCCTAATTTAAATATATATTACTTAGTTGCAATGAACATATTAATAGGTTTAAAAGTATTTTGTGGATTAACAATAATTTTTTACAGATTTGTACACTTTGAAGATATATAATTAAAAGGGGTTGAATATTTATGCAAATTTTAACGGCACACAATGTGTCTGTAATACTGTTTTTTATAGGTATAGCAGGCATTTTTAGTAGTAGGCGCATGTTAAAAACAATAGTTAGCATAGGCATTATGCAAGTGGCGGCAATAACATTTTACTTAACAACATTTGCAACACCAAACAGCAGTGCACCAATTAATACTGCAAGCGCTGCTGTGGCAGACCCCTTACCGCAAGCACTAATGATAACCGCCATAGTTATTGGCGTAGGCGTTACTGCCATTATACTTGTAATGTTTATTAACCTATATCATAGGTACGGTAACTCTGACTGGGTAAATATAAGTAAAAAAAGGATGGAGCAATTGTAATGATATTAAGCACTTTTATTATTTTGCCCATATTTTGTGGTGTGCTTGTTTATGCCGTACCCAAAGCTCCAATAAGGGTGTTAACATTTACAACCGAAAGCATACTTGCAGTGCTGGTGTTTTATTTACATTTTGATATACAAAAAAACGGCCCACTGTACAATGTACTGGGCAGTAGTGTATCTTATGTGGGTATAGTACTTATTGCCGATAGTTTAAAAGTTTTGTTGCTGTCAATAACAGTTTTACTGTTTTTTTCATGTTTTGTATATACAATGAAAGAAGAGTTTTTTGACAAAAAATTTGTGATGCTATTTTTTATACTGCAAGGACTTTTAAGCGGTGTATTTTTGTCTGACGATTTGTTTAACCTTTATGTATTACTTGAAGTTGCAACAGTTGTTGTTGCGATATTAATAATGTTTAAAAGGGATATTTGCTCGGTATACGATGGCATGGTGTACCTTTTAAGCCAAGTGGTGTGCATGATATTTTATCTGTTCGGTATAGGTTATTTGTACAAAATTTTCGGTGTGCTGTCTATAGAACAAATATCGGGTATGATTGACAGCGTAGACGAGCAAAGCCTTATAGTGCCGTTTGCCTTTATTATGACAAGCGTGTGCCTGAAAAGTGCATTTTTTCCTCTTTTTAGCTGGTTGCCTCGTGCACATGGAACACCAAGCGCACCATCGGCGGTGTCGGCAATATTGTCGGGTCTATACGTGAAAAATGGCATATACTTATTTTTAATTTTTGCTAGGCTGTTTGCCCCTGCAATAAATTTTTCGCCGTTTTTTATTGTAATATCAACATTAACGGCTATATGTGGTTTTTTGCTTGCTATAATTCAAACCGATATTAAGCTTATACTAGCGTATCATACAGTATCTCAAACAGGGCTTATAGCGCTTGGATTAAGCATACAAAATGAGGTGTCTAATGCAGGAGCAATTTACCACATAGTTTGTCATGCTCTTTTTAAATCGTTACTGTTTTTGGCAGCAGGTATGATTATTAAACAGTACAACACAAGAGATATTAGGCAAATACACGGAGTACTTAAAAGCAACAAAGT
>CAYJGU010000011.1:6775-56188 GCA_964369925.1 uncultured Bacteroides sp.
TGCACCGCTATTTAACGCAAGTGTTTCTAAGTACTTTATAAACTATGGCGTTAAAGGCACGCCACTGGAATACGTGCTAATTTTAATTAATTTTGGCACAATATTATCGTTTGTAAAATACAGTAAAATGTTGTGGGGTAAACAGCAAAACTGCAGAAAAGAAGATGTTGGTAAAAAAGTAGTTGTGTTATTTTTAGGTGTATTATGTTTTTTAGGTGGTATTTTTGGCGTACCTATTATAAATACATTTACCAACAATAACTTGTATATAAATGTAAATTTGTACATTGAAAAAAGTATAGTTTATGCTGTATCGCTATTTTTTGCTGTACTAACATATAAATACATAATAGCAAAAAGGCCTGTTATTTATAAATTAAACAAATATGTGCTTAATTTTCAACAAATAATAATGGCAATGGTTCTGTTTTTTATATCTGTTTCGGTTTACTCGTACCTAATTTAAGTGTTAATTTTTGCTTTTGCAATTTTTTTGCCAATAAAAAGTGTTGTAAAAATTATGGCTAAACTTATTGCAAACATAACTAAAATGTTAATACACATTGCCATAAAAAAGTTAAGTGGAAACATGTTTATCATTATGCTAACACTTGGGTCTAGCAACCATAAGTCGTTTGTAAACAAAACTAAGTGAAACAATGTCCAAAAAGCATTAAAGTTAAAATAAAAAGCTACACCTAAAATAATAATTATGCCGGTAAAAATTATTAATACACGGCTAAAAGCGCCGGCAAGTGTTATAATTCCGTTTAATTTATCTTTTATAAGTAAACATGCAATTATAACAACGCTTGCAGCTGCGCACACATAAAAAGTTGTTAATGCGTTTAAAAAAAGCACCTTAACGTCTACCATGTGCATGGTTTCTCTCTCATCAAACACATAGCGCTGTTGCCCGTTAACATCTGCGGTTACATCAATAATGTCGGTTTTATCCAGCATATAGTCAAGCAGGGCGTCGCTAGAGAGTTGTAAGTCTTCTAAAGACATTCCTGTGTGCTGGTCGGTGTTGTTTTGCTCGTATTGATTTGCATAAAAATCTCTGTTAAGTGCATTAACAAACACACTGCCTAACAAACATGCCATAATTAGTAAAAGTGAGCATAAGTAGTAAAGTATTTTTTTCATAGTAACCTCTCAATAATATAATATTATAGTAATTATTAATAAAACCCGCCTTATATTAGACGGGTTTGCTTATTTTAAATTTAAAGTGAAAATATACAAAAATGTCATTCACTTATGCAGTGAATGACATTTGGAGCGGATGATGGGAATCGAACCCACACGACCAGCTTGGAAGGCTGGAGTTCTACCACTAAACTACATCCGCATGCATAACTATTTAACTACCATAATATTATACAACACTAATTGTAGTTGTGTCAAGTGTTTTGCATGCAAATTAACTAAATAAATGCTCTAATAATATGTTTAGGCCTATACCTATTAACATAAGTGCACCTATTAAATGTGCCCAGTTACTAAAAACTCCGCCTAATTTTTTGCCTAAAAAATGCCCAACCAAACAGCATATAAATGTAATTACAGCAATAATTAATGCGCTAACAATAATATTGCTGCCAATAGCCGCAAGGCTAATGCCCACAACAAGTGCGTCTATGCTGGTGGCAAAAGCTTGTGTAATTAGCAATCGTGTGCCGGGGTAGCTTACTGTGGGACATTCCGGTTTGTTATTCCAAGAAACCTTACATTCGTATAGCATTTTACCGCCTATAATGCTCAAAAGTATAAATGCCACCCAGTGGTCAAATGCGCTTATTATATCAATAAAGGTTGTACCAACTAAAAAGCCTATAATTGGCATTGCACCCTGAAATAAACCAAACAAAAAGCTTGCAAGTATTGCATGGCGCTTTGTAATATTTGTAAAACAAATACTGTTAACAACACTAACGGCAAAAGCGTCGGTTGCAAGGGCAAATGCTAAAAAAACTATTGTTATATACATAAAAAACCTCGTTATAATAAAAAGTATAGTTAAAAAATAATAAACAGCAGTATTTATTGCTAGAATAACATTTTTTGCGTGTTGTATTTGGCAGTTGTTTTGTAAGCAACGAGCCGAAAGCTATAGAGTAAATAATATATATGATTTTTATTATAAAAATATAATAAATAATAAAAAACTATTGACATTACAGTTAATGGAATGTGTATAATTTGGATAAAGGGGGAGAATATGCAAATAAATGAAATTGAAAAACTAGTAGGAATTACAAAAAAGAATGTAAGATTTTATGAACAACAGGGTTTACTTTTCCCATCAAGAAAAAACGAGAACAGGTATAGGCAGTACACGCAAGATGATGTAAAACGTCTATTGCAAATAAAACTTCTTAGAAAAATTAATGTGCCTATAGAAGAAATAAGAAGTGTACTTGGAAACGAACAAACACTTGAGCTTTGTTTAATGCGGCATTCGCAAAACTTGCAGGATAAGCAAAGCACAATAGAGCGCTCGTTAATGCTTTGCAAAAGTATAAGTGACAGTAATAAAAATATTGAACAATTAAGCGCAAAAGATTATTTAGATCAAATTGAACAATTAGAATTAAAGGGGGTGAGATTTATGAACATTAACAAAAACGACAAGGCAAAAAAATTTAAAGGTGCACTTGTTGCTGCAATAGTATTTACAGTTTTAGTTTTATTATGGAGTAGTCTCTCAGTTATAAGTATATTTTTAGAAGGTGTGGTTTCTGCACCTGTAATAATTTTAAGTATAATATTTACAATAATACCAATTGCATTAATAGCAGGTGTTTGGCTGGCACTTATACAAAGATATAAACAATTAAATAAAGGCGAAGAAGACGAAGCCTCGAAATATTAATTTAATTTAAGAAAGGTGATAATATGTTATTAACAACAACACAAGAAATACCGGGAAAAAACTTTGAGGTATTAGGAATAGTAAAAGGAAACATAGTAACTACTAAAAACTTTGGTAAAGATTTTATGGCAGGTATGAAAACCCTAGTGGGCGGCGAAATTGAAAGTTATACAAATATGCTTAACGAGGCAAGGCAAATTGCCGTAAAGCGTATGGTAGACGAGGCTGGAATGCTGGGTGCAAATGCCATAGTTAATGTTCGCTATGCAAGCGCAAGCGTAATGCAAGGTGCCGCAGAGGTTATTGCATATGGAACTGCTGTAAAATATTTATAATATGTAAAAATATTCTGTACACCAATAACACAGTAGCCGTTTTTTATACGGTTGCTGTGTTTGTTTTTGTGTCCACTATTACTGTGTTTTGTAAGTCTTCTGCTTGTTGCAGTTTTTCTTTTGCAACGCTAAGCATTAATTTTATACGGTTTTCTTGGTTTACCTTAGTTGCGCTTGGGTCGTAGTCCACCGACACTATATTAGCATCTTCGTGAATTGTACGTATTTTTCTAACCATGCCTTTGCCAACAATATGGTTTGGCAAACAGCCAAAGGGCTGAGCACAAACAATATTGCCATACCCTTGCTCTGCAAGTTCCATCATTTCGGCAGTTAATAGCCAGCCCTCGCCCATTTTACAGCCGTAGCCTATAACAGGTTTTACAAGTTGTTTTAAATGGCTATATGTTGCAGGTGCAACAAATCTGCTACCCTTTAAAGCATCAATTAAATAAGTCTCAAAAGTAGTAAAGTAATTAAACAGCATTTTTACAAACGACTTTTTAACACCGCTACCACCATAAAGTTTTATATCTTCAAGTCTGTTATCTACTTTAAAAAGCATAAAACTTAAAAGTCCCGGTACCATAACTTCACAATCTTGCTCGTGTAAAAATTTCTCTAAATTGTTGTTGGCAAGCGCCGAGTATTTAACGTAAATTTCTCCTACTATGCCAACTTTTACTTTGGGCGTAATATTAACGGGTATTTTTTCAAAATCTTTAACTATGGCATTTAGGTATTTGTTTATTTGCTTTTGAGAAATACCCTTGTTTTGACCGAATTTTTTGCATATTTTATTTACCCAAGCGTTAACAAGGTCTTCGCTTTGGCCTTTTTTTATTTCGTATGGTGTTATTTGGTTATTTAAAAGCATAAGCAAATCGCCGTAAATAATTGCGGCAATAGCACGCCTAAGAAGTGGCAATGTAATTTTAAAGCCACTGTTTTTTTCCATACCAGATAAATTTACCGAAATAACGGGGATATGTCCCATTCCGGCATTGATAAGAGCTTTTCTTAACAAATGTATGTAGTTAGAAGCACGGCACCCACCACCCGTTTGCGACATCATAAGAGCTGTTTTGTTTAAGTCGTACTTTCCGCTTTTAAGTGCACTTATCATTTGGCCTATTGTTAAAAGTGCAGGGTAACATGTGTCGTTATGCACATATTTTAAGCCCTCGTTAACAACGTTTTGGTCGCTGTTAGTAAGCAGTTCCATTTTAAAACCGTATTCAGAAAAAACCCTGTGCAAAAATCTAAAATGTATATCTAGCATATTTGGAAAAAGAATTGTATAATCCTTTTTCATCTCTTTTGTAAATTCAATTCTATCCATCAGTATTCTCCTGCATAGTGGCAGCAAAAAGGCTACGCAATCTTATTTTAACAACACCCAAATTTGTAATTTCATCTATTTTAATTTGTGTATATATTTTACCACGTTCTTCAAGTATGCGTCTCGCTTCATCTGTAACAATAGAATCTACACCACAACCAAAAGATACAAGTTGAACCATATTAATATTTTTGTAGTCGCAATTTGCTATGTATTTTGCCGCAGAGTAAATTCTTGAATGATAAGTCCACTGGTTTAACACGTTTGTTTTTACTCGTCCCGCTAAATGGCAAATGGCATCTTCTGTAATAAGCATTGCGCCTTGTTCACATACAAGCTTATCTATGCCGTGGTTAATTTCCGGGTCTAGGTGATACGGCCTACCTGACAATACTATAATGGGCAAGTTTTTTTCTTTGCCTATTTTTAAATATTCTTCGCCCTTTGTTTTAACTTTTTGCACAAATGTATCAAGTTCGCTATATGCTAAATTGGCCGCGCTTTTAACATCGTTTAAATTTAAATGCCCAAAATTATTGCTTAAAATCGAGTGCATTTTTTTATAAAAGTCATTTTTTCGGTGCAGACCAACATAATCGTTAATATAAGTAGTGTTTTCAAGTGCATTTACGTTAGAGCCAATAACCTCGGGGTAATATGCAACTACAGGGCAGTTATAATGGTTGTCGCCAAGGTTTTCATTAATGGCATAGCTCATACATGGGTAAAAAATTGCATCTACATTGCTTTGTATAAGCTCTTCAATGTGTCCATGTATTATTTTTGCAGGGTAGCAAACGGTGTCCGAGGGAATTGTATGTTGCCCTTTTAAATACAAATCTCTTGTGGAGTGCTTGCTTATTGTTAAACCAAACCCAAGATGCTTGAAAAATGTATGCCAAAAAGGTAAAAGTTCAAAGTTATTAAGGCCCATAGGCAAACCAATATTTTGCCTTGTGCCTTTAAAGCTTTTGTACTGGCTAAGTAAATTAAGCTTGTACTCAAACATATTATAAACTTCTTTGTTATGCTTAAGCTTAAGTGGTTTTTCACATCTGTTACCACCAATAAATTTTCTACCATCGTCAAAAGTGTTCACTGTAAGTTTGCACTTGTTTTGGCATAATCCACAAGTAACAGCACTAACCTCGTGCTTAAAAGTTTTAAGTGCGCTGTGGCTTAAAAGTGTGCTGCCTTGCTGTTTGTTATTGTGTTTAACATAAAGTGCCGCACCGTATGCACCCATTAAACCAGAAATATTAGGCCTAATAACGTTTTTACCTATCTCTTTTTCAAACGTTCTTAAAACAGCATCGTTTAAAAATGTGCCGCCTTGTACGGCAATATTTTCGCCAAGAGTGCTGGCGTCGGCAACACGTATTACCTTATATAATGCATTTTTAACTACACTTATTGATAACCCAGCCGATATATTTTCAATTCCGGCGCCGTCTTTTTGCGCCTGTTTTACAGACGAGTTCATAAAAACAGTACATCTTGAGCCTAAATCTACAGGACGATTTGCCAATAAACCGAGCTTTGCAAATTCATCTATGCTCTGTCCTAGTGTTTCGCTAAAAGTTTGCAAAAACGACCCGCATCCCGAAGAACATGCTTCGTTTAAAAAAATATTATCAATTGCGCCGTTTCTTATTTTAAAGCACTTAATGTCTTGCCCACCAATGTCAATTATAAAATCTACATTTGGGTTATATTTTTTTGCTGCTGTAAAATGAGCTATAGTTTCTACAATACCCATGTCGGCATGAAAAGCATTTTTAATAATTTCTTCGCCGTAGCCCGTTGTTGCAAACCCGGCAATTTCTATTTCAGGAAATTTTTCATAAACTTCAATCAAAAAATCTTTAACAAGCGGTACAGGTGTGCCACCATTTTGCATGTATTTACTGTATACCAGTTCTTCGTTGCTATTAATAACAACAGCCTTTAACGTTGTACTGCCGGCATCTATGCCAATGTACGCTTTGCCGTTTAAAGGGTAATACTTAATTTGTTCGTTAGTTTTATGCCTTTTTGTAAATTGTTCATATTCCTCTTCACTGTTAAAAAGAGGCTCGCAGCTGTCATAATGATGCTTTGTAGAAAACTTTTTTATTTTCTCTTTTAATTCGCTTATCTTAAAACTGGATTCTTCATTTGACAAGGCTGTACCTATTGCAACGTAGTAAAGTGAGTTTTCAGGACATGTACCGTTCAATTTAAGTGTATCGTCAAAAGCAACACGAAGTTGAGATAAAAAACTTAAAGGCCCGCCTAAATAAACAACATTGCCTTTAATCTCTCGGCCTTGTGCAAGGCCTGCAACAGTTTGGTTTACAATTGCAAAAAATATACTTGCCGATATGTCGCTTTTTAATGCGCCTTGATTTAGTAATGGTTGTATATCGCTTTTCGCAAAAACACCACAGCGTGAAGCTATGCTATATATTTTAGTGTATTCTTTTGCAAGTTCGTTCATTTCCATTGGCTCTATGCCAAGCAGTGTAGACATTTGGTCTATAAATGCACCGGTACCACCGGCACAGGTGCCATTCATGCGAACCTCCGATAAACCGGATGTAAAAATTATTTTGGCATCTTCGCCACCAAGCTCTACAACAACGTCTGTACTGGGTAAAAGTTTTTTAACGGCAAGGCCTGTTGCATAAACCTCTTGTACAAATGGTATTTCAATATCCTTGGCAAATCCAAGACCTGCCGAGCCAGATATTTTTATGCTGAAAGTATTATCGTCGCCAAATTTATCTTGAATACTGTCAAGTAAAAGCAATATCTTTTCAGATATTTGCGATAAATGTCTTTCGTAGTTTTTATATAATATTTCACCTAAATCATCTACAACAACACATTTTAAGGTTGTAGAGCCAATATCTATACCAATGCGTAACATCGCGTCCTCCCAATTTGAACACCAAAGTTTTACCTTATAATAAAATACATAAGATATTATAACAGAAAATTAGTAAAAAAGTTTTAATTAATTATAAACTTTGCAAAAAAAGCAATACTTTATTAAAGTTCATCAATATTATCAAAAATATATTTGTTTTTTTGTGCAAATAATGTATAATATTATAAAAATACTATAAAAAGCGGTGTTTAAAATGATATCTGTAATTATACCTGCATACAATGCGCAAAATTTTATAGCAGATTGTCTTGACAGTATGTTAAATCAGAAGTACAAAGATTTTGAGCTTATAATAATAAACGATGGCAGTACTGACACAACAAAAGAAATTTTAGACAGTTATAAGTTAAAACATAAGAGCATACAAGTAATTCACCAAAGTAATACAGGGGTTTCAGGCGCAAGAAACAAAGGGCTTAGCATAGCAAATGGAGAGTTTGTTTGCTTTGTAGATAGTGACGATGTAGTGCCGGAAAACTACTTAAAAGAGCTATATAGTGCAATTTTACCCGATAATTGTATGAGTGTATGCACAACAGAATTTACTAAAAACAACATTTTGCAAGAAAGCGTGCTTATGCCAAATAAAAACGTTAGCACACAGCAATTTGTAAATATGTCTATTGTTGGAGACATAAACCCGGTTGGCTCTATTGGCAGGCCCAGCAGTAGGCTTATTAGAAAACACCTAATAACGAATAAATTTGATAGTAATTACTGTTATGGTGAAGATACTTTGTTTAATTTACAATATATATTGAACACAAAAAATATTGCACTTACAAATAAAACAAAGTACATAGCAAAAGAGATTGATGGCTCGCTAAGTAAGAGCGCCATAACACAAAAAATGTTGAGCGTTTACCCACAGTTAAAGCAAACACTTAAAAGCGTTGCTAATAAATTTAATTTAACGCTTCCAAAGCACAATATTAGCATTGCAAAATATTGGACAGATAATTTTTTTGCAAGAGCAAGAGATATACAGGCAAAATCTCCAACAAGAAAAGATATTTTATTGTCGTATAAATATTTACTAACAGCTGAAATTATTAATTGTGATGAGCTTACTTTAGCTAGAGGTAAAAGCATGCCATACACATTGCTGTGTTTTTCAATTAAATTTAAAAGTGCTAATTTGCTATTTTTATGGTTTTACTTATCAAAATATTTTAAAATATAATATGCTAAAAAAACCTGTATTTTATAAAATACAGGTTTTTTTGTTGTTGAAATTGAAAAAAATATATGATATACTTACTTTAACACCTACACCCGGTGGGGGAGGTAGTGAAATTGATAATTAACGCACAAGCATGCTTAAAATTGTTAAGCCTTGTTTGTAAAAATATTAAATTAGGCAATACTAATACAATAAAAAATAATGCGCAAAGAAAAAAATGAACTGTATTACAATGAAAAGAGGTTAATATGGATAGTAGCACAATAAAATATTTTGTTAGCGGTATGACATGCTCTGCTTGTAGCTCGCATGTGGAAAAGGCTGCAAAAAGTGTAAGCGGGGCAAATGAAGTAAGTGTAAATTTACTTACAAACTCTATGACAGTGACAGGGAACGCTGAGCCTGTACAAGTAATAGAAGCTATAACAAAGGCGGGGTATGGCGCAAAGTTGGCACAAGCCGATAACTCAAAGGCAAGTGGCAATACACACACATCTTTTGCAGATGAGAAAATAGCAGCTGCAGAAAAAATGAAAAAGACACTTTATGTTTCTGTTGTATTTTTAGTGCTGCTTATGTATGTGTCTATGGGGCATATGGTTAACTTGCCTTTACCTAGTTTTTTAACAGGGCACAACAATGCTGTTACTTTTGGTATGGTGCAATTTTTACTTACATTGCCAATTTTAATTGCAAACAGCAGATTTTATAAAACGGGTTTTAAAACATTAATAAAAGGCGCCCCAAATATGGACAGCCTTATTGCGCTTGGTAGCGGTGCTGCTGTTGCATACGGTGTTTTTGCAATAATACGAATGGGCAACGGCCTTGCAATGGGTGATATGCAGTTAGTTATGCAATATCATTCTGATTTATATTTTGAATCGGCAGGAACCATATTGACGCTTATTACGTTGGGCAAATATTTTGAAGCACAAAGTAAAGGAAAAACAAGCGAAGCTATAACTAGACTTATTAACCTTGCACCTAAAACAGCATATGTTTTGCAAAACGAAGAAGAAATAGAAATACCTATAGATCAAGTAAAAATTGGTGATATAATAATTGTAAAGCCTGGCAGTATTGTTCCTACAGATGGTGTTATAATTGATGGAGCCTCGGCATTAAATGAATCTACACTAACAGGAGAGAGCGTACCTGCCGACAAAACAGTGGGCGATGATGTTTTTGCATCGTCTGTAAATACTTCGGGTGCGTTTAAGTTCAAAGCAACAAAAGTGGGTGAAGACACAACCTTATCTCAAATTATTAAACTTGTAGAACAAGCATCGTCCAGCAAGGCTCCAATTGCAAAACTTGCCGATAAAGTTTCAGGTATATTTGTACCTATAGTAATTGCAATTTCAATTATATCGGGCATTACTTGGGTTGCTTTGGGGCAAAGTGCCGAATTTGCGCTCTCAGTATCAATAGCGGTGCTTGTAATATCTTGCCCATGCGCACTTGGCCTTGCAACACCGGTTGCAATTATGGTTGGCACGGGCAAAGGTGCCGAAAACGGCATATTAATTAAGTCGGGTGAGGCATTGCAGCAAGCGCATAAAATTACACACGTTGTTTTTGACAAAACAGGCACGGTTACAAACGGCAAACCAGCCGTAACAGACATATACTGCGAAAATAAAGATGAAAACGAATTTTTAAGTGTGGCGTTAGGGCTGGAACAAAACAGTGAGCACCCTATGGCTCATGCAATTAAGGATTATGCAAAACAGCAAAGTATACCGCTACCTAACATACAAAATTTTAAGGCGGAGTTTGGCAGGGGAGTACAGGGCTATATAAACAATGAGATGTGTTTTGGCGGCAACTTGCAGTTTATGCAACAAAACAAAGTAAGCATAACGCAAAATGCACAAGCACATGTAAGCAATTATGTTAGCGAAGGTAAAACCCCGCTGTATTTTGCAAAGCAAAATACGCTTATTGGTGTAATTGCAGTGGCCGACACAGTTAAACAAACAAGTGCTACAGCTGTAAAAACGCTTAATAAGCTAGGAATACATGTAACAATGCTAACGGGAGATAATGAAAAAACAGCAAAGGTAATAGCTGCAAAAATTGGCGTAAGTGATGTGCAAGCAGATGTATTACCGGCACAAAAAGAGGAAAAAATTAGACAACTTCAAAGTCAAAATAAAGTTGTGGCAATGGTGGGCGACGGTGTAAACGATGCACCTGCACTTGTAAGGGCCGACGTAGGTATAGCAATAGGTGCAGGTACAGACGTTGCAATAGAGAGTGCGGATATTGTTTTAATTAAAAACGATTTGTCGGACGTTGCACATGCAATAAGGCTTGCAAAGGCAGTAATGCGCAATATAAAGCAAAACTTGTTTTGGGCGTTTTTTTACAATACAATAGGTATACCTTTGGCGGCGGGTATTTTTATTCCTATTTGGGGTATAAAACTTTCGCCAATGTTTGCAGCTGCCGCAATGAGCTTGTCGAGCATATGTGTAGTTACAAATGCACTAAGGCTGCGCAACTTTAAAAAGGTTAATACAATAAAAATAAACAACAACACTGATGAAAGCATGCAACATAGGCAAGAAGCTATAGCTGTGAGCAACAGTGAAATAAAACAAAATATAAATAAAAAAGGGGAAATTAACATGAAAACAATTACGCTTAATATTGAGGGAATGATGTGTAATCATTGCAAAAACCATGTAGAGAAGGCGTTAAATGCAATTAATGGTGTAAATGCTGTTGTAGAACTTGAAAAAAACATTGCCATATGTAATTTAAGTGAAAATATAAATAGCAGCATACTTATTACCGCTGTAACTGATGCAGGATATAAAGTAATTGATATAACTGGTGAATAATATGAAAGCAGATAAAAAACAAGTTAGTACATTAATAAAAACAGCAAAAGGCCAGTTAGACGGTATATTGCAAATGATTGAAGACGACAGATATTGTATTGATATATCTACTCAGTTACTTGCCGCAACAAGTATAATAAAAAAGGCAAACAAGGTAGTTTTAAAAGCACATGTGGAAAACTGCATTAAAGAAGCAATAAAAAATGGACAGGACGGTAAAATAGACGAGCTTTTTACCGCACTAGATAAATTATGAAACTTATTAAAGAAATTATTAATATTAAAGAAAATAAGAGTAAATACATAGCTATAGTAAGTTTTTGTGTATTTTTTATACTGTTTGTATTATTTAGAGATAATACAACACTTATGGAGTGGATTACGCATAATATAACTGATAAGTATAAAAGTATAGTAGGAAGTATAAGCAATATTTTTATATTTTCGGTAGCAGAAGTTTTTGTTGTAGCGTATATTTTAAGTTGTTTATACTATGTTATAAAAACAATTATATGTGCTGTAAAAACAAAGCAAAATAGGCTTGTGTATGTTTTTAAAAGATTTTTGGGTGGTGTTGTAATTGCAATGGCCACAGTATGTGCACTTACATTTTTATGGGGCATAAATTATTACGCCTTAAGTATTACCGAAAAAATGGACATACACCAGCAGCCTATAAGTGTTGAAGAATTGAGTGAAGTGACAACAATGTTTTTACATATGCTAAACGATAGCGCTGAAAATGTTACAAGAGATGAAGAAGGGCTTTTTATTGCCGACAGAGATGAAATATACGAAATGAGTGAAAACTTATACGATGGAATTGAAGTAAAATACCCGTTTTTAATGGGAATAGAGGTTACTCCGAAAAAAATGGTATTTTCAAAGTATATGAGTCATACAAATTATACTGGAATATTTTTTCCGTTTACAGGCGAGGCAAATATAAACAAAGATCAACCATTATGTTTGCTTCCCTCTACAATTGCACATGAGCTTGCGCATGTTAGGGGAGTAGCGCCGGAACAAGATTGCAACTTTATAGCTATTTTGGCGTGCGAATACAGCGATAATGATATTTATATTTATTCGGGCAGGCTACTTGCGTTTATATATTTATCTAATGCTTTATACACTGCCGACAGTGATTATTTTTACGAGCTATACGAATTGCTAAACGAAGATGTAAAGGCCGATCTTGCGCAAAATTCGGCATATTGGGCACAGTACAATACACCCGTAGCAGATATTGCCGATACGGTGTACGATAATTTTTTGCAAAGTTATGGCCAAGAAGATGGCGTAAAAAGTTACGGAAGGGTTACCGATTTACTTGTAGCATTTTATAAAAATTAATAGTAAAAATTTGCATTTGTATATATTTAATATAAAAAAACTACTAAATATATAATAATAAACAAATTTTACAATATTTGTTTTTATTATCTATATTTTTACACAATTAAACAATATACAACTTAATAATTATTTGATATAATGTTTACATAAACTTAATTATTTATGTTTAATGTAAAGGAGAGATGTTGTGGATATTTTTGGTGCAATAGAATTTTTTGGGGGTTTAGCACTATTTTTATACGGAATGTTATTATTAAGTTCAAGTCTTGAAAAAGTTTCGGGCGGAAAACTTGAAAAAACACTTGAAAAGCTTACAAATACAGTTTTGAAAGGCGTACTGCTTGGCACAATTGCAACAGTGGCTGTGCAGTCATCTTCAGCAACAACAGTTATTGTAGTAGGCCTTGTTAATGCAAAAGTTTTAAAATTGCGCAATGCAATAGGTGTTATTATGGGTGCCAATATAGGTACTACTGTAACAGCACATATTTTAAGCTTGTCCGACATAAATTCAGCAAACTTTTTTATGAGTTTACTTGAACCATCTAGCTTGGCACCGCTTGCATGTATAATTGGTGTAGGCTTATATTTAATTAATGCTAAAGGGCGTAAAAAAGATATTGGTGTTGTGCTTTTAGGTTTTGGTATTTTATTTACCGGTATGCTTACAATGAGCGGTGCTGTTCGCCCACTTGCAGAGTCAGAGCTGTTTTTAAGCGCATTTAACATGTTTGAAGATGTTCCGGTTTTAGGTGTGTTAACAGGTACCGCCGTAACAGCTGTTTTGCAGTCATCCTCAGCATCTGTTGGTATATTGCAAGCACTATCCACTACAGGCGTTATATCTTTTGCAATGGCATTTCCAATTATCATGGGTCAAAATATTGGCACAACAATAACACCTGTGCTTGCATCTATTGGCGCAAGCAAAAATGCAAAAAGAACAGCGTTTGTACACGTTTTATTTAATATAACAGGCACAATTGTGTTTTTATTAGGATTTTATGGTATACACTATTTAATTAGGCCGTTTGCATTTTTTAACGATATAATAGATATGGGAACTATTGCAAACTTCCATACAATTTTTAATGTTGGCGTAACAGTTTTATTTATACCTTTTGTTGGCTTGCTTGAAAAAGCAGCTACAACATTTATTAAAGATAAATCTGGTATAGATGAAGCAAACAATGAAATTGTTGTATTGGATACATTGTTATATAAATCTCCGGGACTTGCAATACAACACAGCAAAGATGCAATAATGCAAATTGCTATTTTGGCACAGAAAAACCTAGAAAATGCTACAGGTTTACTTGTAAAATATGATAAAGACATTGCTAATAATATAATGGAAAACGAAGATATTATTGACAAACTGCAAGATAAAACAGAGAACTATTTAATAGGTCTATCAGAGAAAGAATTAAGTGATTCTGATTCTAGAAGTTTATCTAGATTGTTGCATATTAGCGGAGAATTTGAAAGAATTGCAGACCATGCGGTTGAAGTGCTTGAAAGTATAGAAAAAATAAAACAAGCAAAAGTAACATTTTCAAAAAGAGCTCAAGACGAGTTAAATGTATTTACTATGGCCAACCTTGAAATTATTGATTTGGCCATAAATGCAGTTAAAGACACAGATTCGAACTACGCTGCTAAAATTATGCCACTTGAGGCTGTTATAGATGACATGGAAGAGCAATTAAGAGAAAGGCATTTAGAACGTTTGCGCAAAGGCAAATGTAATGTGGATTCTGCATTTCCGTTTAATGCTATTTTGCGTAGCCTTGAAAGGGTTGGCGATTTATGTAGTAACATTGCAGAATCGGTGCTATCTTTTAGTAGCGACAAATTAGTGGACAGGCATGAGTATAAAACAAAATTAAGTGAAAGCCCTGAATTTAAAGTTGATTATTTAGAATATAAAGTAAAATATTTAAAGGCAATTAAAAAGAATAAATAAAGTAATAATATATTAATTAAAGGCTACCATACCCAAAAGGTAATGGTAGCCTTTTTAAATTGTAAGTTGTTATTTTTAAGAATTAGAGCAACAAGATTTTTTGTTATTTAAAATTTTTTTAATTAAACTTTTAATAACTAAAATGCCAAATAATATTGCAACTATAACCATATAAATCGGTACTTCGTGTTCGTGAGAATTATGCATCATTTGATCAAAACTACTGTAACCGGATATTTTTATAATATAATCTAACAGAAAACCAAAACCAATTGAACAAATGGCAACTGAACCTAAATAAATGGCTAAAACTTTTTTACCTAATATTTTGGCTAAAACTGTAAGAGATGCAATATTTGTAACAGGTCCTGCAAACAAAAATACAAAAGCAGCACCGGGAGAAATGCCCTTCATCATTAAAGAAAGAGCAACCGGAATTGATGCAGTAGAACAAATATACATTGGTATACCAATAACTAACATAAGTAACATGCTTAAAAAAGGATTTGTAAAGCTAGACAATATTTCTTGTGGAAGAAGAGTGCTTATTAATGCGGCAATAATAAGGCCTACTACAAAATGAAATGAAATTTCATCTAAAAACTCGCCAAAAGCATAAGTAAAAATGCTTTTAATTTTATTGCTCATTCGTTGTTTAGGAAAGCTTAAGCAATTGGTGTGAACTTCATTCATATTTTGATTAGAACAACAAGTTTGCTTTTCATCTTCATGTGAACAAGAGTAGGCTGAATTATTATTGTCGTAAGTTATATTATCTTTTTTGCATAAAATGTTAGTAAATATGCCAGAAATTATTCCTGAAAAAAAAGCAGCCACTGCTCTGTATATTGCAAAAAACGGCCCCATAAGCCCGTATGTTGCAATAATACTATCTACACCTGTTTGTGGAGTAGACGTTAAAAAGCTTACAACTGCGCCTTTTGACGCACCACTTTGCCCAAGATACATAGCGGTAGGTACAACACCGCAAGAGCATAGTGGCAGCGGCACACCTACAACTGATGCTTTAACAACAGAACCCATTGTATCTTTTCCTACATGCTTTAAAATAGATTCCTTTTTTACAAATGCATGAAGTACACCTGTCAGTATAAGTCCTATTACAATGTAGAAAGACATATCTACGTATAAATCCCATAAATTTTCAAAAAAAATCATAATAATACTCCTTATAAATGGTTTATATGGCTTAAACCTATATTTATAATATCTTCTATATGTTTATCATTTAAGCTGTAATATACATTATTTTTTTCTTTTCTGCTTTTTATTAATTTGTTCATTTTTAAATATTTTAATTGGTTAGAAATTCTAGGTTGTGAGGCCTCTAATAATATTGATAAATTATGCACGCAAATTTCATTGTGTAACAAGGCAAGTAAAATTTTAATTCGTATTGGTTCACCGAAGGCTTTAAAAAAAAACGATAAGTTTTCAGTTATTTCTTCGTTTGAAATAATTTCTTTAGTTTTTTCAGATGTTTTGCAGCATAAGTTAGGCAAAATATCACTTCCTTTCTATACAACTATATCATAATATAATTATATAGTCAATATAGTTTTTACAATTACTATTTATAAGTACTAAAAAACTATATACAAAGCATAACTTGCCCCAATTTGCAAAGTTTGTACAAATTGGGGCAAGTTAGTTTAATTTATATATGTTTTGCTGCTTATTAGTTTATTGGCTTTTTTAGGTGTTAGCTGGTTGCTTATAATTTTTTAAAATAATTATTGGTGTATTTTAATACTGTGTTTTAAATTATGGCCTAAAGCCGCAGGATAAATATTAATATAAGGCCTGAACAAATTTGTAAAAAAAATCGCTGTTAACTAAATAAAGTTAACAGCGATGAGTGGTTGCGGAAGAAGGATTCGAACCCTCACAATGCGAGTCAGAGTCGCAGGTGCTACCGTTACACAATTCCGCACCAAATTAATAAATTAATTATAGTAGCCAAACTTTTTCGCATGTAGTACTAACAGCAATTGCTCCAGCACTAAGGGCACAAACAACATCTTCTTTATCGCTAATTAGCCCACCTACAATTAAAGGTTTTGATTGTTTAGCACTTAACATTTTAATAATTTTTGGCATCAATCCGGGTAATATCTCTATAAAATCGGCACCACTTTGTTTATCTATTCGCTTAATATTGTTAAGTGCAATAGAGTCTAAAACAAAAAAGCGTTGAACTGTAAACAAACCTACACTTTTAGCATATTTTATAATGTTAGGTCTTGTAGATATTATGCCGTCTGCACCAGTTTTTGCCTTAATATAATCAACAGCTGCCTCTTTTTGTGAGAGACCCTCAATTAAATCTATATGCACAAATACAATTCTGTTGGCGCATTTTGCTTTTTCAACTATTTCAATAATGTTATTTATATTGCCATATAATATAAATAATACATTAATGTCACATAATAAAGATTTATTAAGACCCTTATCATCTTTTACGGCTGCAACAACCGGAGAATTTTCAAACTTTTCAAGTATAAAACTAGAATCCATAAAACACCGACTTATTTAAAAATGTATAATACAATTAATTTGATAGCATAAAAACTTTAATTGCTTCAAAAGTTTCGTTGCTTATAACATGCTCAATTTTACATGCATCTTGTACGGCTGTTTTATTGCTTACACCTATTTTTTCAAGTGCCCCAGATAAAATAATGTGCCTTTCGTACATTTTGCTAGCAATTTCAAGGCCGGCCGGTTCTAAAGAGATGTGTCCGGTTTCATCAACACTGATGTAGTTGTTTTCCCTCAATTGTTTCATTGCAACACTAACACTGGCTTTCGAAAAAGAAAGCTCGTTTGCAATGTCAATACTGCGAACCTCGCCGTTTCTCTTTTGTAAAATTAAAATTGTTTCAAGATAATTTTCAGATGATTCCAATATTTTCATAGTATAACACCCTTTAACTAAAAATTTTTATATAACATAAAATTTTACCTGTGATGACGCCTTTTATTTTTACCTGCAATAATAAAATCAAAAATAAAGCATGTTGCAATTGCAGTTATATAACAAAAAATATCGCTTAATAAAAAAGATGTACCAAATATATAAGCACCTAGTAAATTGCCGCGTAAAAATGTAATGATACCAAAATTATAATGCTGAACAATAATAAACAAAGCACATATTATTGTAGAAATAGCACCGTGTAAAATTGCGTTTTTTGAAAAAATAAACGCTGAAACAAAATAAATGCTACATGCCCACAAAATATTAGGAGCATAGTTTGCTATAAAAAGAGGCATTGAGGCAGCCGACATAAATAAAATAAACCCAACAATAAAAAATAAAATTGCTAAAATAATATACAGTATTCTTTTGTTCATTTAGGCCTCCAAAATAAATATAAGTATATTATATCACATTTGCCTGCCCTAATAAAGGGCAGGCAAAAATTATTATTAGTGTTTTTTAATTTATAACATCATTATTTGAAGTTTCACTGTTTTGTTGTGAGTTTTGAATATCTACACTTTCATCGCTGTTTTCAAAAGTGTCTTCTTGAGTGCCATCTTGTATATTGCCCTCTAAATTATCATCATCAGTTTTAGGTAAATTTTCTTCTACAACAAGCTCAGGCAAAATCTCGCCGTTCATAAGCGTTTCAAACTCTTCGCCCGACAATTTCTCTCTTTCAAGCAAAGCTTGAGCTATAACGTGCAAATTATCCATTTGATCTGTTAAAATTTCTTTTGCTCTTGCAAATCCACTGTCAAGTAACGAGCGTATCTCATCATCTATTTCAGCAGCAACAGTTTCAGAATAATTTCTAGAGTTATTAAAATCTCTGCCAAGGAATGTTTCGTTTTGGTCAGTTCCGTAAACAACAGGGCCTAGCCTATCGGAAAAACCGTAGCGAGTAACCATGCTGCGAGCAATTTGTGTAGCGCGTTGCAAGTCGTTACTTGCACCAGTAGATATATCGTCTAAAACAAGGTCTTCTGCAACTCGTCCACCTAAAAGTGTAACTATTTGCTCTTCCATTTGTGTTTTTGTAACATAGCTTCTATCTTCATCGGGTAGGCTCATTGTATAACCACCTGCCATACCCCTTGGTATAATAGATATTTGGTGTACTTTATCCACAGCTTCGCATAAGTGATGTGTAATAGCGTGTCCTGCTTCGTGATAAGCTGTAAGTTTGCGCTCTTTTTCTGTAACTACACGGCTTTTCTTCTCAGGTCCTGCAATAACTTTTATACTTGCTTCTTCAAAATCTATCTCTACAATAGCTTTGCGACCTTTTTTAGCTGCTATAAGTGCAGCTTCGTTAACAAGGTTTTCTAAATCGGCACCGGTAAAGCCGGCTGTAGATTTTGCTATGGTTTTTAATACAACATCGGGAGCAAGAGGTTTATTGCGTGTGTGTACTTGTAATATCTCTTCTCTGCCTTTAATATCTGGTAGTCCAACATAAACTTGGCGGTCAAAACGTCCCGGTCTTAAAAGGGCTTTATCTAATATGTCGGCTCGGTTTGTTGCAGCAACAACAATTACACCCTCATTTGCACCAAAGCCGTCCATTTCTACTAGCAATTGGTTAAGTGTTTGCTCTCTTTCATCATGTCCACCGCCAAGGCCTGCACCTCTTTGTCTACCAACGGCATCTATTTCATCTATAAAAATAATGCAAGGTGCAGTTTTTTTAGCTTTATCAAATAAATCTCTAACACGAGAAGCACCTACACCAACGTACATTTCTACAAAGTCGGAACCCGATATAGAGTAGAAAGGAACACCGGCCTCGCCAGCACAAGCACGAGCAAGTAAAGTTTTACCTGTTCCCGGAGGGCCTACAAGTAAAACACCATGCGGTATACGTGCACCCAGTGAGTTAAATTTGCGCTGGTTTTTTAAAAATTGTACAATTTCTTCAAGCTCTTCTTTTTCTTCATCGGCACCGGCTACATCTTTAAAAGTAGCTTTTCTTCCGCTCTCTGCTTGATCTTTAACTTTAGCACGGCCAACGCTCATAGCCTTGCCGCTTCCGCCTTGCATAAACACAAAGTAATAAAACAAAGCCATAAGCCCAATAGAAACTAGTAGCATTGGTAGCATGCTCATCCAAGCAGGTGTCTCTGCTGCGGGAATGAAGTCATATTCCATAGGGCTGTCAGGGTTTGTTTGCTCCCTAATATCAATATAATCATTCATGCTTTCGGCAAAAAATGCGGGGTATGGCAAAACATAAGATAACGTTACACCCTCGTTTTCATCTTCCAATTCAGGATCGTTTGGAATTGTAAGCTCGGGCATTACAGCACTTTGTGCATTTTCACTCAATTCAACATCTTTGTCAAGTGTAATAACAAGTTCGCCGTCCGACATATCCATTGTAAATCGGCTAACTTGGCCTTTTTCAAAATATTGCGCTATCTCGTAATATTCAATTTGTTGAACATTGCTACCTGTTGAAAAAATAACAAATACAACAATTAAAATACCCAGTATAACCAAAAGGTATAAACCGTTGAGACTTTTAGGTTTTTTACTCAAATTAAACTCACTCCTGATTTTATATTAATTATATTTTTAAATTTGATTATACCGAATAAATTTCCGGTTTTAATATGCCTATATAAGGCAAATTTCTGTATTTTTCATCGTAATCAAGGCCGTATCCCACAACAAATTCGTCGGGTATTGTAAAGCCTAAGTAATCACAAGTTATTTGCGCTTTTCGGTGCTCTGGTTTATCTAGCAAAGAAACTATTTTAATGCTATTAGGGTTTCTGGAGGACAAAAGCTCTTGAATATAGCTTAAAGTAAGGCCACTATCAAGAATATCTTCTACAATTAAAACATCTTTGCCTTGCAAATCGCTGTCTAAGTCTTTAATAATTTTAACAACACCGCTAGATTTAACGCCACTGCCATAACTTGAAACAACCATAAAGTCTATATCGTGAGGCACTGATACTTCTCTCATTAAATCGGCCATAAAAACAACTGCACCTTTTAATAAAGTAACAAGCATTAAGTTTTCGCTGTTTTTATAATCTTCTGAAATAAGTTTGCCCAATTCTTTAACTTTTAATTTTATTTCTTCTTCACTTAATAAAATACTCTCTATATTGTTGTTTAAATTATTGTGCATAACTTTACTCCTATTCTTAATTTACCATAGTTGTGGCACTTCTATTATAAGAAAATGCCTTGTGTTTTCGTCGGGCAAGTAATTTTGTGCAGTGCCAAAACCGTTTGCCCAAACAATATTGTTGTCAATAGCTAAAACAGGGTTTGTTTCTCTTAGCTCATGGCTTAATTTTGCTTCGCTGTACACTTTTTTTAATGGTTTTAGCATTCCACCGCCGGGTGTTCGATACATATCTCCGGCTTTTTTTGCCCTAAATACAGCGCTAGATATTATTTTATCATAATCTACAACATTTTTTAAGTGTTTTTTTAGTGTTTTTTTAAAATTTACCTTTTTTTCATATTTCTTTAAATTAAGTGATAAAGTAAATTTATTGCTTAGTTGTATTGTTTTTTGTGAAATAGCGTCATTTAATTCAGTTTTAGTTGTTGCTTTTATATTTTGCACGCTTTTATTTATTAAATTATTGTTACAAATAATTCTTGCAAATTTTTGGCTGGCACTAAAAGTGTAGTTTTTATTTATTTCAACACTTCCGCTGCCATTCAAAATAGCATTGTTTGCAAGGTCAATTCGCTTTTGGTTTACATTTGCCAGTGGCTTAAAAAGCATGTGCAAGGCGGCTTTTCGCAAAGCAACATGTGCGCTTGCAAGAATTGTGCAATCGTAACCTTGCTCGTTTAGAATATTAGTAATGTTAGCTTGCTGCAACAAATCGTGTGCGGCTAATTGCATATACTCTGACGTTTGAGAGCTAATAACAGCTAGTCGTTCAAAAGAGTCGTAAACCTCGGGGTTAATAATTTCAAGCTCGGGAAACACATTAAGCCTAACACGATTTCGTGCAAACTTAGGTACTAAATTAGTACTATCGGTAACGTATTTTATATCGCTATCTTTTAAGTATTGTTCTATCTCATATCGTGAAACAAATAAAAATGGCCTAATTATTCTATCTACAACAGGGGATATACCGCTAATGCCAACAAGTCCGCTTCCACGTGTCATATGAAGTAATACTGTTTCGGCGTTGTCGTTTTTTGTATGCGCTGTTGCAACTTTGCAATTTTCATATTTATACTCAAGAGAATAAAAAAACTTATATCTTTCATCTCGGCACATATTTTCCGAGGCATTAAGAGGTAAATTTATTTTTTTACTGTGTAGCTGTATATCGTTTTCTTTGCAAAATGTTTTAACAAATTTTTCATCTGCATCACTTTCCTTGCCGCGCAACCCATGGTTTAAGTGGGCAGCATGTACTGTTATGCCCATACTTTGCCTGTTTACATGCAAAAAACGGAGCAATGCTATTGAATCGGCTCCACCGGAGCATGCTACAATAACAGTATCCCCGTAATTTATCATGTTATATTCATTAATTGCACGCATTGCGTGAATATGCAAGTTATTAATCATGATTATAAACCACATTTGTAAATCTTGTGTGCTCACCGTCCCAAGCTAGGTCTACTTTACCTGTGGCACCATGCCTGTTTTTTGCAATAATGCACTCGGCAATGCTTGTATCGGCCTCTTCTGCACTAACATAGTTAGACTCTTTATATAAAAACATAACTATGTCGGCATCTTGCTCTATAGAACCAGAATCGCGCAAATCGCTAAGAGCCGGCCTATGGTCGCTTCTTCCGCTTTTTTCAACATTACGCGACAACTGCGAAAGCGCAAGTAGTGGAACATTTAATTCTTTTGCCATTATTTTAAGGTTACGTGTTATCTCACTTATTTCTTGAACACGGTTTTCACTTCGTTTGCCTGTGCTCATAAGTTGTAAATAGTCAATAATTACAACGCCTATATCAGGTTTAGATGGATCTTGATTAACACGCCTAATTTTAGCTTTCATTTCGTTAACTGTAATAATACTTTTGTCATCAATATAAATGCCTTTTTGTGCCATTACATCAGACGTTCTGGCAAGGTCTACCCAATCTTGTGTGGAAAGGCTACCGGTGCGAAAAGCACTGCTGCTAATAGCTGCTTCTGATGACAATATACGAGTTACAAGCTGTTGAGAGTTCATTTCTAGGCTAAAAACACAAACCCCAACATTTTGCCTTTTTGCAATATTAGTAGCAATGTTTAATGCAAAAGACGTTTTACCAACACCGGGACGTGCGGCAAGTATAATTAAATCGGATCGACCAAGGCCACCATTAAGAATAGTGTCGAGATAAGTAAACCCAGTGGGTATACCCATATGTTTCTCTTTGTCAGGGCCGGATATCTCTTGCAAGTGTGCATATGTGTCTAATATTGCTGTACTTATATGCACAAGTGAGCTTGTGTCTCTACCCGAGCGAATTTCGTATATTTTTTGCTCTGCATTTTCTACAAGTAAATCAGCATCACTTTCATCAGCTGTGCTTTCAAGTATATTTTTTGCAGCATTAATAAGCTGGCGTATTCTATATTTGTCTACAATTATGTTTATATAAGAAGAAACATGAGATATAGAGGGAACAGTTTCTACAAGTTTAACAAGGTAAAGTTTTGCCTCATCATTGTTTTCAAAAATATTTGCACTTTGTACAGCACCTAAAAGAGTTACAATGTCAATACTTTCGCCGCCTGTAAAAAGGCGCATAATTTCCGAGTATATTTCACCGTTTTGCCTTGCATAAAACATTTCACTGCGCAAAGATTCTACCATTAATGGGATAACGTTAGAGGCATCAAAAATAGCAGCACCAAGTACCGATTGCTCGGCCTCAATACTGTAAGGCAAATTTATGCCCATGGATTCAAGTGAAATATTTAAATCTGAATTAGCTGCCATAGGCTTAATTTCCTTTCAAAATTTAACATTACTCTTTAACGTTTATTGTAACTTTGGCAACAACACCTACATGTATTTTTACATCTACTGTGTATGTGCCAAAACTTTTAATGTCAGCATCAAGCACTACTTTGCGCTTATCTATGTTGCTGCCACAAATTTGTGTTAACTTTGCTGCTATTTCTTTAGTAGTAACAGCACCAAAAAGTCGGCCGTTTTGCCCTGCTTTAGCAGTTATATCTATTTGTTTATTATTAATTTTATCTGCAATTTCCTGTGCGGCAGCAAGTGCCATGCTATCGTGGTGGTCTTTTGCCTGTTGCTTTGTTTTTATCATGTTTAGTGCCGAGGCATCGGCGCTAACAGCAAGGCCTCTTGGAAACAAAAAGTTTCTTGCGTATCCGTCGCTAACCTCGTGTATTTCATCTTTTTTTCCTATAGCTTTTACATCTTGCTTTAACATTACTTTCATTTATATTACCCCCTATGTTTATGTTCACATATTTTATTTAAGCTAATTTTTAGCATCGTCACATTTATATTCTTTTATAGATCTTTCCACCATAAGTTTAACTTCGTCAATATCAGTATTCTTTATTTGTGTTCCGGCCATTGTGTGGTGTCCACCGCCGCCCATTTTTTCCATAATAATTTGAACGTTAATATCTCCCATACTTCTTGCCGAAACAACAACTTGGTTTTCCATTTTTACAATAACAAAACTTGCAAGTACACCCTCTATTGTAAGCAAATCGTTTGCGGCTTGTGGGGCTACTGTGCTTAATTCTTGCGGAATATTACTGTGCACAGCTATTGCGCAATCCATAAATATTTCTGCTTCTGCCACAAGCTTTGCTTTTAGGGTGTAGCTCTCAAGCGATGAAGTAAACAACTTTTTAGTCTCAGGTGTTTGTGCACCCATGCGCCTTAAATATGCAGCGGCCTCAAATGTGCGAACGCCTGTATGCACACTAAAATTTCTTGTGTCTAACATTATTCCCGACAGTAAAGCCTGTGCCTCTACTTGCGTAAGTTTATTGTCTTTGGCACTTTGAGTATACTGTAAAAGCTCGCTAACTAGTTCGCTTGCACTGCTGGAAGCAGGCTCGTGATAAAATATAACTGCATTTTCAATATAACCAACACATCGTCTGTGATGGTCTATAACAACCACATTAGCGGCATTCTCATACACGTATTTGCTCTCTAGTAAACTGCTTAAATGTGTATCTACAATTATAAGCAAAGTTTTACGCTCTATTAGCATTTCGGCACTTTCGGGTTTTACAAATTGCACGCCATCATTTTTTAATGAATCAATTAACTTTTCAGCTTGCGTAGCTTCACTGTCTACCATTATATAAACAGGTTTATTGCACATTTTAGCAATGCGGTAAACGCCGGCAGATGCACCCACGCTGTCTAAGTCAGACTGTTTATGCCCTGTAACAATAACATTGTCACTTTGCTTAATAAGCTCGCACAAGGCGTTGGCAATAACCCTACTACGTACTTTTGTGCCTTTTTCAACACTGCGCAAAACACCACCGTAAAATTCAAACGATTCCTTGGTTTTTATTGCTACTTGGTCGCCACCACGGCCAAAAGCCATATCTAGTGCCTTTATAGCCATTTTTTCACATTCAAGTATAGTATCTCCGCCACGTCCTATTCCAATAGACAATGAAACAACACCGTTTGCGCCAGAAATTTCCCTTGCTTTATCTAATACAGAAAATTTGTTTTTAACCATTTCTTCAATGTGGCGTTCTTCTACAACTGCAAAATAACGAGATGCACTTATTTTTCTCATCATACCTGTTGTTAAGCCAATAAATTGTTCAAGCACACTGTTAATTTCCGACAATATCCTTGAACGGTCACTGTCTTTCATTTCTTTTACTATTTCATCAAATGTATCAATATCTATAAAAATTACAGCAGGCCTAGAATTTATATATTCTTCGCTTCTTGTTTTAAGTAAGGTATCGTTAACAAAATAAAGAACATAAGTTTCGTGAACATTTTGTGTTTTACTTATATAAACAGTATAAAGCTCGCCGTTAATTTCTATATTTCTTTTTTCGCTCAAAATATCCTTTAGTTTACCCATTCCTGAAAAAATTTTATCAATAGGTAAATAATAATTGTCGTTATCGTTTAAAATAGCAGTTTTAAATAACGTATTATACCATAATATTTCTTTTTCGCTTGCAATTGCAACAGGCATAGTTATATCGGCTAGGCCTTGCTGTACCCCAATACCAGAGCCTGCATAATTAGAGCCGTGTAAAATTTTTGTTATAGATGAGTGCAATCTTTGTATTTTTACAGAAACAAAAATAAACAAAGCAGTAAAAATAATAAGAGGAAGAAAAAGCAATATAGGGCTTGTTAGTGCTGTAAAAACCAATAGTAGAAGGCACATTAATAATGTTATAAGAATTAATGCATCTATTTTTGAGAGTTTACATTTTTTGCGCATTAAAGGCCGCCTTTCTGCATAAATTACATGCAAAAAATACATTATTTATTAATATGATATAACTAAACGTTTACCGTTATTGGTAAAATCATGGGGCTACGTTTTGTGCGCCTATATAAATATGCCGAAACTGTTTCACGTATACGAGATTTTAAGCTGTTAAAATCTCGTATTTCCACAGAATCCAGTCTTTCAAATAAAGAGCGCACTTGTGCACATGTTTCCTCAATTAAAAGTTCGCTCTCTTTAACATAAACAAAACCTCTTGTAACTATATCAGGTCCACTTATAATTTGGCCAGCTGTTGTGTCTATTGCGCAAATAACAATTACTATGCCATCTTCAGACAAATGTCGTCTGTCGCGCAAAACAATGCTTCCTACGTCGCCAACGCCAAGTCCGTCTACAAGTACAACACCTGCAGTCACACTTTCCGCAGTTCTTATGCCGTTTTCAGACAAAATAATATGATCGCCATTTTCACCTATATAAACGTTGTTTTTAGGTATACCAACATCTATTGCGGTTTGAGCATGCTTTATTAGGTGCTTATATTCACCATGAGCCGGTATAAAAAATTTAGGCTGTGTTAAATTTAATATTAGTTTTTGTTCTTCTTGACATGCGTGACCCGACACATGAACCTCGTACATAGATTCGTAAATTACCTCGGCACCTAATTTTAAAAGGCCATTTACAACTTTAGTAACCATTTTTTCATTTCCTGGTATTGGCGTTGCCGAAATAATAATAAAATCGCCACTGCCTACTCTAACACTTCGATGGCTACTAATGCTCATGCGTGAAAGAGCGCTTAAAGGCTCTCCTTGGCTACCGGTTGTTATAATTACAATTTTTTCAGGTGGATACTTGCCTATTTCATCTATGTCTACAATTGTACCGTCCGGCGCATGCAAATAACCAAGTTTCATTGCCATTTCGGTGTTATTTACCATACTCCTTCCCGAAACTGCAATTTTACGGCCTTTTTCAACTGCCATATCTATAATTTGTTGCACCCTATAAAGGTTAGATGCAAAAGTAGCTATTATTATGCGTTTATTTGTAGCTTTATTAAACAAAGTTGCAAATGCTTCGCTTACTTTTTTTTCGGTCATTGTAAATCCACCGCGCTCTGCATTTGTGGAATCACTAATAAGTGCGAGCACACCGGATTGACCGTATTTGCCTATTGTGGCAAGGTCGGTTGGCCCACCTGTAAGCGGGGTATAGTCTATTTTAAAATCGCCCGTGTGCAATACAACACCGGCAGGGCTGTCTATTGCAAATGCAACAGCATCGGGTATAGAGTGATTTACATGTATGGGCTCTATTGTAAAACAACCGAGTTTGAATTTTTTGTTAGGCTGTATTTGTATACATTTAGCAGAACTTGTAAGCCCGTGTTCATCTAATTTATTTTTCAGTAAGCCCAAAGTTAGTCTAGTTGCATAAATGGGTATATTTACTTGCTTTAATAAATAAGGTATTCCACCTATGTGATCTTCGTGGCCATGTGTAACAATTACACCTTTAATTTTTGCTTTGTTTTGCAATATAAATGTAAAATCAGGTATAACAAGGTCTACCCCGTACATGTCGCTGTCAGGGAAAACAAGGCCGCAATCTACCACAATCATATCCCCATTGCACTCAAAAACAGTAATGTTTTTTCCAACTTCGCTTAACCCACCAAGCGGGTACATGTGCAACTCAGAAGAGTTTTTATTAGTGGAGATTTTCTTTTTTTTGTAGCCTGGGTTAACACTATTTTGCTTTGGTTTTTTATTTAATGTTGCTGCGGTGTTTTGCAATGGTGCTGCAGTGTTTTTGCTGTTATTTTGCCCTTGCCTATGAGGCGTAAACGGCTTTGGCTTTTTTTGCATGTTTGGTGTTGGTTTGCCCGTAATATTTTTTTTCAAGCTGGGCTTATTTTGTTTTGGGCGTTGCTGTTTTGCATTTGATGCAGATGAGGCACTATCGGGATTTTTAACAATATTTTTTTGCTTATTAGGATGCTGAGATTGCTTTGTATGCTGAATACGCCGTTTCTTTGGTGCGTCTTCTTTTGGTTCATTGTTTTTTTGTAAATTTTCGGGTTTTTCTTTTTTGTTCATAAACACTCCTTTTGTGTGTAGTTAGGTAAACACGGCGTAACAAAAAATAAACCTGCCGCTTTGTGCGAACAAGTTTTGCCGGTGTTTTAATATTATCGTAAAACTATTTAAAGCACATTTCAGTGCAAACGTTTAAAATATAAATACAAATTTATTTGCAAGCAATTTATTATTAATTTTGTTTTAATATATAATAAAATATTAATTTTTATAAGTAATGTATCAGCTTAAACTATACTTCTTTTTACTATATTTGTCAAGTAAACAGTAGGGTATTCCGCTTGCAAATAAAAATTTATTAAATAAAACAAATTAAATTGTAAAAAAATGCTTTGCAATAGTAAAAATAACTAATAATCGACAAAAATAGCATAAAAGTAAAAATTGTAAATTAATTAATTTTTAATGCAAGCTTTAAACAAACTACAATTTTTGTTATAATAAATATCAACGCAAACAAAAAGCAAGAGGTGAATGTGTTGCAAAACAATAGTGTTGAAAAAAATAATTTAAAAGCAAACTATAACCTAATAAACGTAGCAACTGTTTGTATAGTTATATTTTTTGTTTGTGAAGAAATTATAAGTGTTTTATTTTTTGCTGTATTTTATATATTTACAAACAATTATCCTGTTATGTTATATTTAAAAAGCAACGAAATATCGAACTACATATATTTATATATACCACATTTTATTGGTATACTATGTGCTATATTATATGTAAAAAAGCAAATATTTTTAAAAATTTGCACCGGCAATATTAAAATTAGGCTTTGTAAAAGTACATATATAATTTGGTTAATTGTGTTTATTTTTTCAAGCATTTTAAGCTCGTCATTAACAGCTGTACTTGAAAACGCATTTAACATAAGTCAAGTAAAAATTATGCCGCAAACTGTGTTTGCAATATTATTTATGTTTTGTTATATGTGTATAATTATACCAATAACCGAAGAAATATTGTTTAGAGGGCTGTTGCAAACAATGTTTCAAAAAGTAAATGTTACTTTTTCTATTATAGTTGTATCGCTAATTTTTACATTTATGCATAAAAGTATAGTGCAAATGCCTGCAATTTTTTTGCAATCTATAATACTGTGCATAGTATTTTACAAAACAAAAAAAATATTAGTGTGTATACTATTTCACTTTATAAATAACACAATAGCTTTTTTTATGCTATTATTGCAAAAGCAAATACCAATAGTTTTTAGTAGTGTAGTTTCAATTATTGTTTTAACTGCAATTTTTTTTATTTGGCACACTAATGTTTTAAAAAACGTTAATAAATACGCTAAACAAATAAAAAAATCTTTGCCGTATTTAAAAGCATATTTATCATCGCCTTTAGCGGTGGTTTTGTTAATAATATTTACCATAAATGCCATAAGGGGGTATGTGTAGTGAATGATGACAATAAATTTATGAAAGCCGCATTAAAAGAAGCCGAGAAAGCATTTGCAAAAGGTGAGGTGCCAATAGGAGCTGTAATAGTTAAAGAGGGTAAAATAATTGCTAAAGGGCACAATACAAGGGAAAGCAAAAAAAATGCAACGCACCATGCAGAAATTAAGGCAATAAACAAAGCATGCAAAAAACTTGGTGGGTGGAGACTATGTGGCTGCACAATATATGTGACATTAGAACCATGTGTGATGTGTGCAGGCGCAATAATTAACAGTAGAATAGATATGGTTATATATGGAACAAAAGATGAAAGATTTGGCTGTTGTGAAAGTGTTGTTAATGTATTTGAAATGCCTTTTAACCACAAACCTGAAATTGTAAGTGGTGTTATGCAAGAAGAGTGCAAAAACATATTACAAACATTTTTTAAACAACTTAGAAAAAACATAAAGCGGAGGAAGAAAAATGAGTGAAACTGTAATAATTACAGGGGCAAGCGGTAAAATAGGGCAAGCCTGCGCAGTTTCTGCGGCTAAAAATGGATATAATGTTGCGGTATGCTTTAACAAAAACGAATTAGCCGCAAATGATATATGTAAACATATTAATGAACAAAAAGGCATGCAAGAGGGGTGTGCAAAACCCTTTTTTGTAAATGTAAAAAACGAAAAAAGTATAGTACAAATGTTTGAAAACGTAGAAGCTGATTTTGGTAATATATATGCAGTAGTAAATAATGCAGGTATTGCTTGCTATAAGCTAATAACGCAGACAACAATTGAAGATTGGAATGACGTATTTGACACAAACGTTAAGGGCGCTTATTTATGTAGCAAATATGCAATTAATTATATGCTTAGTAAAAAACAAGGCAGCATAATAAACATATCTTCTATGTGGGGGCAAGTAGGTGCCTCTTGTGAGGTAGCGTACTCGGCGGCAAAGGCGGCATTAATAGGCTTTACAAAGGCTCTTGCAAAAGAGCTTGGCCCAAGTAATATAAATGTTAACTGCATAGCGCCGGGTGTTATTGAAACAAACATGCTTGATGAGTTTACTCAAGAAGAAAAAATACAGCTAATACAACAAACTCCACTTGGCAGGCTTGGCACACCTGAAGATGTTGCAAATATGGTGGAGTTTTTGCTTAAAGATAATTCGAGATTTATTACAGGGCAAGTTTTTGGAGTGAACGGCGGCTTTGTTATATAGTAAGTAATTAGGCATTTATGTATTTTGCTAAGATGCGAGATGATAACCATAGCTAAAAGTATGTTGTACAAAGTACAATGTAAAAAACACATTTAAATAATAATATGTTTACACTTTTTTTACTTATTATATTAATAAAAAGGGTAGAAGTATGGTATAATAAAAAACAATTAAATTATATGCAAGTTTTGGAGATAGTATATGGAAATGACCACAAAGAGAATATTTATTAATTCAACAGGAAGAACAGGCACACAATTTTTTGCAAAGTATTTAAATAAAATGATACCGAATAGTGTTGCGTTGCACGAACCCGGCACTCCCTGGATTAGAAAGACAAAGCAACTTTTAGAACAAATTAACGACTATGGGTTATATCATTTAACATTAGGGCAAAGTAAAAATACACATTCTATGTATAAATTAAGCCGAGATTATATTGCAAAAGAAATTAGCAGAGAGAAAGCTATAAAAAACATATTAAAAATAAATAATAAGGTAGATAGCCTTAACAAAGCAAAAGTATGTGTTTATTCGTCTGGGCATATATACGGGCTACTAGATTTGCTTGATGAGGTGTATCCGGACTCTAAGTTTGTATTTATTGTTAGAGATCCAAGAGATTGGATTAACTCTGCTATGAATAAGTTTGAATTTACCCTGTATGGCTCTGTAGAAATATTTTACAGAAAAATAAGCCTTAAGCCGGATTGTTTTGAAAATGATCCATATATGAGTAAATGGGAGCACATGTCGAAGTTTGAGAAGTACTGTTGGTTTTATAACAAAGTTAACAACATTGCACTTACTGCTATGAAGGACAAAAATAACTTTAAGGTATTTAAGTACGAGGATATATTTTTATCTGAAAACAAAGCACAACAATTTAATAATGTACTTGAATTTGCCACCGATTTTGAAGAGGGTAAGCTGGAATATACAAATATACATAAATATTTAAATGTAAAAATAGACTCTGTAAGAATAGATGAACAAGCAAAATGGCACAATTGGCCTAAGGAAAAAGCGCAAATTATGGCTGAACACTGCGGAAAGTTAATGAAACAATTTGGTTATGGTAACGAAAGTAATTGGAGAGAAAAGTTAGGTTTGTAAAATAATGGAAATACAGTATATTGCGGTTTTACTTATTGCAGGACTATTAGCAGGTGTAATTACAGGGCTTGTATCTGCTTCAGCCTCAAGCATTATGACCCCTATTTTAACAATAGTTTTAAAAATGGATGTTTATACAGCGTTGGGCTTATCACTTGCAACAGATGTTATTGCAAGTTTAGCAACAACTTATATATATCATAAGCATAAATGTGTTAACTACAAAAAAAGCATTGTTTTAATTTTAAGCGCTACTACTTTTGCAATAATAGGAAGCTTTTTAACAAAAGACACAAGCAATTTAATACTTGGAAGTTTATCGGGTATATGTATTTTTATACTTTCTTTGCAATTTTTAAAAGGGAACTTTAACGATAAATTTAGTAAATTTAATAATAATATATTAATTAAAAAACTGCATAAAATTCCTAATGTATTTGTATGTTTTGCAGGAATTGCAATTGGCCTTAATACCGGTATAATGGGTGCCGGTGGCGGGGTACTTATATTATTTACCTTAATGCTTGGGTATAGCTTGCAAATGAAAACTGCAATTGGCACATCGGCATTTGTAATGTCGGTTATAGCACTTAGCGGCGGAACAATGCATTTTTATTATGGCAATTTTTCTATTACAGATATAGCAATAGCGTCATTTGGCGGGCTTATTGGAGCTGTGCTTGCAAGCAATTTTGTACACAAAGTTAGCGAAAAAGTTATTTATAAAGTAGCAGGCCTTGTTTTTTTGTGCATTAGCATTGCAATGATTATTAATCAAGCTATTTATGTACTGTAAAATATTTTGTTTACAGTATTATTACAAACATAATTATAATAAAAATGGCAAAGCTTTTACAAGCTTTGCCATTTTTTGTACAAATTATTATAGTCCCATTTCGCCAAGTTGAGCTGCAGTTTCTTCAACTAATGTTTCAATTTTTTTTGCGTTTTTACCAAGCACACCCCTAATGCTAAGTAAGCCGTCTGTAAGTTCATCCATTGCTATATTGCCAACCATATTGTCTAAGCCGGCGGCTTCAGCTTTTAGTACTTGAAAAGCATTAGACTGCTTTTTAAGTGAGCCGGGAAGTATTTGTACTTGATTATGTGAATCTAGTGCAGGGAATGCAATTATATTTGCAAATCCATGTTTTACAAAAGCCGGTTTTCCTGCTGCAAATTCAGTGTCTTTAATTTTTTCATACAACTCTTCAAGGGTATATTCGTTTTGCAATTTAACTTTTTTTATTTTAAACCCAAATGCCATAGTTTTTTACCTCGCTTTACAATTCAATTTATTATGTGTGTGTAAATTATTATATAATAAAAACAACGATATGTCAATTAAAATAGGTGAGTAATATATTGAAACTCTAATATGATTACTATATATTAAAACTTTAATTACGTGTTTTGCTTAAAATATTCATCGCTTGTAATATATTTTCCATCACTATAAAATCTCACAGTACCCCTGCTATTTTTTTTAACGCTATACATTGCTGTATCTGCCAAATGAAAAATTTCTTTTGAAGTTTGTGCGTCTTTTGGGTAATGAGCTACACCAATACTGCAACCGCAACTTATTTCAGTTCCGTTATAAGTATATGTCTTTTTAAAAATGGCAAACAAATCTTGCAGTATGTTTTGTAAAAAAGCATTATCGTTTTTATCTTTAACAACTACAACAAATTCGTCTCCACCTTGTCTATAAGGCTTTATATCTTTAGTGGAGTATTTTTTAAGGTCTTGTGCTATGCCCTTTAAAAGAACATCTCCTGCATCATGGCCAAGTGTGTCGTTAACATTTTTAAATGCATCTAAGTCGCAAAAAAGAACATACCATTTATCGCCAAATTCTTTTGGGTTAGCAATAAATAATTGTATGTCATCATGCAAACTTCTTCTATTTGCAAGACCAGTTAAATGATCAAACAATGCAAGTTTTTCAATTAAAAGCTGATTTCTTTTGCTTTCGGTAATGTCTACACTAGCTACTAAATGCGCAATTCGTCCATCTGTCCACGGGAAAGAAGAGCTTAACACTCTAAACCAAGATTTATCAAATGGGCGCTCGTAGTCCCACTGGTAAGTTTTATTAATTTGCCCGTTTTCATCAAGTAATTTAGGTTCAGGGCAAAAGTCGCAAGGTGCGGTTTTATCATCATATAGTGCTTGCCAACATTTTTTGCCCATCATATTATCAACGCCACCATAATGTGCGGCCATAGATTTATTTGCATACAAAATATCATGAGTATAGTAATCGTTTACATATATATCTATACCTATATGGTCAAGTACGTTGCTAAGGGTTGCATGAGCATTTTCAATGCCTTTTTGGAACATTTCAAGTTTTACATTATTTGCAAGCAATGTTAAAAGCGCGCAAGCTTTACTAATATCGGCTTGTGCATGTCTTAAAACTTTTCGGCGGTCTGCAAGACCAACAAATCCTGCAAGTTCGTAATGCTGGTTTAAAATTGGAATAAATATAAGAGTGTTAACCTTTAAAATTTTAGTAAGCTTTTGCATCAGCTCGCTTTGTTGCTTGTTTTGTGAACATATAATAACTTTTTCGCCACATAATTCACTTAACAATTTTGAACCAAGCTCTTTTTTTATATTAATTTTATCTGCCAATGTATCATAGCTTACCATTTCGTAACACTCGGTTTTACAAAGTTCTCCTAAATGGTTTGCTTCATATATAAAGGCGTGAGATATATCGAAAAAACGACAAATATCTTCAAGGTAACTGCACTTAGACAGCTCTTCTTCATTAAGGATACTTAGCTTATCAATCATATCTTGTATAAAATCCTGAGAGCTTGTATTCATTATGCACCCCTTCTTTTTTTGTTAAGTAATAAATGCAATTAATTTAATTATTAATATTATATGCAATAAATAATACTTTAGCATAAATAATTTATAATAATTTACTTAAGTTTTTCTAAAGGCTCGGGTTTGCTAAAAAGGTACCCTTGTGAATAATTAACACCATATTTTTCGAGCACAACTTGCGTCTTGTCATCTTCAACAAACTCTGCAATTGTTTTTGCTCCTATTAAATCGGCCATGAAGCAAATTGAGCGCAGTATTATTACATTTTTTTTGTTATTTGCAATATCTTTAATAATTGTGCCATCAATTTTAATAAATGCAGGTGAAAGTGCTATTATTGTTGTGTATGTAGCATATCCAGAACCAAAATCGTCTACAGATATACGGCAACCGTAACTGCGAACGGTGTCTATAAACTCAAATAGCATTTCATTTTGATAATTTTCGGTTTCAACAAATTCAATAAACAAGTTATGTGTATTAGGATAACTTGCAAGCTGTTTAAAAAACCATTTTCTAAAAGGTTCGCTCGAAATGTCATAAGCAGATATATTTATAGACAATTGTTCAGGACGATTGCGAAATTCTTTTAAAACACGCTTTATCATTTTTTTGCTTAATTGATTGTATATTTTATATTTTTTAGCTATTTCTAAAAACTTTGCGGGAGAGTATATTTTGCCGTTTTTATCGGCAATGCGCATAAGCGCTTCGTACTTATCAATTTCACCGGTTTCGTTGTTATATATACCTTGATAATAAGGAATAACTCTTTTTTCCTCAATTGCAAAATTTATTAAATCCAATGTTTTTGCATCGTTTTTAATTGTGTTTAATAAATCAAACTTTTCGGGAGTAATTATAAAGTTATCCTGGCTATCTTTTGCGCTTAAAAGAGCATGAAGAGCACGCTCTATTAGCCTATCCTCTTGTAAAACAACCGCAAAACGAGACACAGCACTAATTGCCACCTGTGAAGAGGCAGCAGATTCAAAACTAGAATGAAATTGTTTCATTAAATTCAAAAAATCTTCTCGAGAAATGTTATCACTTGCAGCTAAAACAAAGTTACTATAATTATAGCTGTACAAATAAATAACTTTATCTAAATTTAATTGCTGTAAAGCAACCTGAACGTTTAAAAGTACGTCTTTACAACCTGCAAAATATGTTGTTTCTCCGTAAGCTGCAATAGAAAGATCAGCATTAACTACTTCAGTCATACAAAGTTTATTGAATTTAAATTTTTCTAAATCTATATGAAGTTTTGCGTTGTTAGCAACGCCTAGATTTATATCTGTATAAACATCATTAATAGTCAATAGAGTCTCCTTTCTTTAATACAAATTATTTATAAAATTTTATTTAGTGTTAAATTATTATTTAATATTATATATACTATTATAATACTATTAAACAAAAATTTCAAATGTGAAATACATAATTAAGCAGAAATATTGTATAATTTGTATATATGAAAAGAAAAAGAACCATATATAGATTATTTTTTTTGTAAAAAAATAATTATTAATTAAAAATTTACAATTGACTAAAATATATAAGCAAGTTTGCAATTTAAAATAAAAATGTTAAAAAAAGAAAAATCTAAACAACGTTTCATCATCTAATGTGAAATTTGATGATAAAACGTTGTTTGTTAGCTAAATAGCATTGAGCTAATTTTATAACTATGCTATTTTTTACATAAATCTTCTAAAGCTTTTTTTGTAATATTTTTATTTAATGTGCATATTATTTTTGAGTTATTAATAAAAACAGCGCAAGGTGAGCTAACACCTAATCTTTTGGCTAATCCATCTGATTTATATGTATCTACAGCAGTTACCTTTATATCAGAATTCTCTTTTTCAAATTCTTCAAAAACCGATAGCAACTCACGACTTGATGTTTCGGCAGCATTATAAATGTATACCAATGACGGATTGCCATGATTAAGAAGCTGCTCTTCATATATTTCGGATTCAGCTATATATTTTTCAGCACTATATCCTGCAATCGCGCCGTCACCAACAGCTGTGGCAACCTGCTTTAAAAATTTAGCTCTTACATCTCCGGCACCAAACACACCATGTACATTTGTTTCCATTTTTTCATTTGTAATTAATTGGCCTGCACGGTCTATAGTTAGTATGTCTTTAAAAATTTCTGTATTAGGAACATAACCGATGAATAGAAAACAACTATCTACTGTTATCGGAATTTTTTCGTTTGTCTTTAAATTTTTAAGCACAACTTTGTCTAAATGTTCTTCGCCTTCAAAGCTGTCTACAACGGTATTCCACACATATTCCATTTTTGGGTTTGCCAGTGCCTGTGCTTTTGCAATTTCGTTACAATCCATTTTACCTTCATCGTGCATAACAGATACAATAACTTTTTTTGCAAACTTAGTTAAAAACATTCCTTCTTCAATGGCTGCATCTCCACTACCTATTACCATTACGGTTTTATCTGTATTTGAGGCTGCGTCGCAAGTGGCGCAAAAAGATATACCCTTATCGTACAAGTACTTATCCTCGTTTGTAGCACCGGTTAAACGTGGTTTGCCACCACTTGCAACAATTACAACTTTTGCCTCGTATGTAGTTCTAAATGTTTCAACCTTTTTAATTTCGCCATTTAGGTCAACCGATTTCACATCGGTCAACTTAAATGTTACACCAAACCTTTTTGCTTGCTTTTGAAATTCATTCATTAGCCCTGTTCCGGAAGACCCTTCGGGGAAACCGGGATAATTCTCAATTTCCGAAGTATAAGTAGCTAAACCGCCTACAAGTGATTTTTCAATTAAAAGTGTTTTAAGTTTTGCTCGGCCACAGTATATACCGGCAGTCATGCCGGCAGCACCGCCACCAATAATTACAACATCATATTGCTCTACCTTTTTTTCCATAAGCTACCTTTCTGTTATTACATAAAATATTTTGCAAGTAATTTGCTGCCAAAATAAGCACCTATTAATAAAAATATAGCAAAAACCCAGCCAGAAAGAGAAAATGCCGATATAGCTGAGAAAAAGGCACCTATATTACAGCCTAGAGCAAGCCTTGCACCGTAACCCATAAGCAAACCGCCCAAAACTGCCGCAACAACTTGCTTTATAGATTTTATTTTTTTAAACTTAAATTGTGAAGCTAGTAAAGTAGATAATAGTGCGCCAAATATAATACCAATGTTTCTTATAGAACCACCGTCTGACATAAAACCTGCGGCAAGTGTGTTTTGAGCTTTTTCACTAGCAAAATAAGACCATGAACTTACATCTCCACCAAAAAGCTCGAACACCCATGCACCCCAGTTTGCAAATGTGCTGGTAACGCCCCAAGCTCCGCCTAAAGTGGCTATGTGTGCAATTTGAAAAACAGCTAACAACACTGCACCCGCAACATATGTTAGCGGCTCTGATGCCAGTTTTTTATAAATTGGATTTTTTCCAAGGTTAATAAAAAATTGTTTCAAAGTATAGCCTCCATTTTATTTTGTTTTCTCAATTATAATTTCCCATTCGCCGTCATCTACTTCTTCAATTTCAACGTTGTGTCCTTGTTTTCTGGCCCATTCAGGTACATTTTTCATTGCACAGCTGTGGTCAATTGCCACAAGTAAAACATCACCAATTGCTATTTCGTTTAATTTTTTCTCAGTTTTCATAAGTGGAACAGGACAAGCCTCTCCTAAACAATCTAAATTAAATTCTGCCATAATAAATATCTCCTTAAATTTTATCTTTTATTTAATATTATTCCGAACTACCCATTTTTTTCTTTTGCCATTTAATAGCTGCAATGTACAATAAAACAATAATTGCAAATTGCACAACTAATGCGCCAAACCATCCAAATACATCAGGTAAAAATATTTTAGGTGCGTTTTCGTTTAAAGTTCCCCAAAAAGCGCCCATATCGTGCGCTCCCCATAGAGAACCTGCTACAAAAAATACAAGTGACAGCATTTGCATTGTGAAACCTTCACCTACGCGCATTACAGTGCCAGAAGCACAACCGCCGGCAATAACCATGCCAATGCCAAATAATACAGCACCTATTAAAAGCGGTATACCTATTGGCGAAACACTTAGCATGTTAAGGTTTTCCACGCCGGATTGGCTTGCGCCTAATTTTATTGCAAAAAATCCTACACTACCAATTGAAAGGGCTACTAAAACAGCTCTTGTAACAGAAGTACTGCCTGTTATGCAGGGGTCGCGAAAAGCGGCAGTAAAGCAAAAACGTGAGCGTTGTAAAATATACCCAAAAATAATACCAAAAGCCCAATAAATTGGCAGGCTAGCACTGCTTTGCGATAAGAAATAACCGAAAGCTACTATTGCTACTAATAAAATAATTGCAAATGGTATTTGGCTTTTTTTAGGTTTTCTGGGTTCTCTAGAACGCCTTATTGATTGAGTTTGCTCTGTTTCGTTTACTTGTGAAATAATAATCTCCTCCTTCTTCGCTTAAGTTTGTTAATATTTTATCATAATATCGACAAATTAGGTTAATTAAGTTTTTAATGGGGTATAAGAAAAACTGATGACATAAAAATTAAATTGTGATATAATGGGCGTGATATTAATTAAGCTCAGCTATAAAATTTAAAGGGAGAACTTAAATGAATATAGCGCATGTAATTTCATATATAGAAGCAATAAAGCTTGGAAGCATTTCTGCTGCTGCTCAAAGGTGCAATTTAAGCCAATCGGCAATGAGCCAGCAAATTAAAGCATTAGAAAAAAGCTTAAATGCAAAGCTGGTTGAAAGAAGCCACAAAGGTATAGTTCCTACACAAGCAGGTAAAATAGCGTATACACATTTTTTGTCAATTTTAGATTCTTGCAATAACATTTATCAGGATATAGATAAATTAAATGCTACGTCTGACAATATTAAGGTGATAGCTACATCATTAGCATGCACTTATGCTTTGCCGTGCACATTTTATTATTTCAAAAACAAATATCCCAACTATTCGCTTGAAATTGAAACTGCCCAAAGCGATTTAATAGAAGAAAAAATATTAAAAGGGCAAGGGGATATGGGAATAATAATTGGCGAGCCTAATGATAAAAGAATACAATTCCAAAAAATATTTACCGATGAATTTTTTCTTGTGTGTAATTATGCATATGATATTCCACAAAAAATAAGTAAGCAAGATATTTACAAATATCCTTTTGTTATGTTAACAAAAAACCATAAAACGCAGAGAATTATAATGAACCAGTTACTTGAAAATGATATATTATATGATAAGCTAAACATACTTTATTCTATTGACACCGCAGAAGCTATGAAGCTTTCGGTAATAAATGGGTTTGGTGTTGCTTTATTACCATATATGGCAATAAAAAAAGAGTTGTATCATAAACAACTCCGTTTAGTAGAATGTAGCGATATGCAGTTATATAATAGCTATTATTCTATAAGACAGCGCAATGAGAATAATTTGTGTATGGGTAAAGATAAAGTGATACAATACCTTGAAAAAATAGCTAATCAAACTATTTGCTAATAACTATTTCCCATACTCCGTTAATAACTTCGGTAGCGTTGCAACTTAGTATATGTTTTTTGCAAAAGTCATTTACAGATGTTAATGTACAGCTGTGATCTGTTATAAGCATATAAGTTTCGCCATTTTTTATTTCATTCAATTTTTTTTGAATTTTTATAATAGGAATTGGGCAAATTTCGCCCAAGCAGTCAATTTTATTAATGCTGTTATCAGTAAGCATTTTTTACCTCTTAAGTTAAAAATTTAAATAAAGCCCTTTAGTAAAATTAATTTGAAATAAGGGTAGAAATAACAACTCAATTATATCAATTAGTTATCGATAATTCAACTATTAATGTATAAATTAAAACAGACTTCCAAAAATGGAAGTCTGTTTTTTAGTATATTAAATAATATTTATTGCTAAGCTTAATTTAAATGCCGGAATCAATATCTTCTTTTTGCTCTTGTAAACGTTTTTTAGAAAGCATAGCTACGCCAACTTGTACAAATGCAATTGCAGCCATTAGCCATGTCCATTCATCAACAATAATCATAGGTAGTGTCATATCTTCGGTTAAAATAAATACTACAACAGCCACTACAGCAGGTACAATGCTAACTAACCTTACAAAGCCTTTGCGTTTGTAATCATCTTGCTCGTTTTCTAAATTGTTATTTTGGTTTTCGTCATCTTCGTTTTTCTTTTTGCCAAAGTAATTAATTAACATTACAACAGACATAAACGCAGTTGCAAGTGTTAAAATTAAGTTAAGTAGCGCCCATGCAGGATCGCCCGAGGCAAGTGGTAAGTCTACATCATCAATAGAAGCAGAGGCCGGTGTTTCAGCTTCAGGAACATCTACTACAGGTTCTGGATCAGGTGTAGTCTCTGGAGTTGGGTCTGGAGTAGGTGTAGGAGTAGGCGTTGGTGTTGGTGTAGGCGTTGGTGTTGGTGTAGGCGTTGGTGTAGGTGTAGGAGTTGGTGTAGGAGTTGGAGTAACTATTTGAACAGGTAACTCAGGGTCACCTAAATCATTCCTACTCTTATCTGTTCCGTTATCGTCATATGTAAGCTCATGCTCTTCGTTTGTTGGATAGCTGCCGGTTAGCATGCCTTTGTCAGTAGCCTCAATAAAAAACTTCAAAGTCATCATTGTATCTGTAATATCGCCCATATTTACAGTTATTTGTTGACGAGGCTCACCATTGTATTGAATTGTATCAATTACAAATTCGTTTAATGCAGGGGTTGTACCTGCCGGTACTTGTGTAAGTGTTGTTACAGTGTTTCCTCTTGTTAATGTAACAGGATAACCTGCATTTACAAGAATTTCAAAATCTTCTGTAATTATATCTTTAATAATACCATCTGTTACTTTACTTGTAGATGAGTTTGCTAAAATATTGCTAAATTCAGTTGTTAAGTCTACGCTACTTGTGTCTACTACTTTAGCACCTTGCGATGTAAGCGGTGTCATGTAGTCAATTTCACCTGTATATCTATATCTATCTACTGCAATAGTGTGAATTGTAGCGCCGGCATTTAACAATGCTTGTGCAGATGCTTGGCCGTTGTGTGTATCAATTCTTGCCAAATGTATTGCTTGGTTTGCAGGAATATCTGCTTGATACCCTGAAAGATTAACTAAGTAATTTGCTATAGAGCCAAATTTTACCTCGTGGTAAAAATCTGTTTCAGCAGTACCGTCTGCATTCATGTCAAAAGTCATCATTTTATTGTAAACAGGTGCATTGTATCCGTCATCGTATTCTTTTATATTTGTAGGATAAAAATTGTTAAAGAAATATAAATCGCGATAACCGATTAGTGGTTCAGGCTCACCATCTGAAACGAATAATATAACTAAATCGCGAGTGCTCTCTGCTGTGCTTCTTGAATCAGCAAAAAGTTTTGCTTGTTCAAATGCAATTGTAAAGTTTGTGCCATCACCCGATGGATTTTGTGTGCCGGCAGCATATTCGTGAACTACTTCGCCTTGAGAATTTCTATAAAACTGAGGTGTGGAAGGTGCATCTTTAACAAAATTGTTGTTAAAAGAAGTTATGTCGCTTTGGAAATTAAAGCTGTTTAATGTGTTGCCAGAAAATTGTACAAGGGCAACACGATTATTTTGTAAGTTGCTATTGCCAAGTAATATCGATGTTAAATCGTCAACTGCATCTACTGCATCAGACCAACGGTTTTTATTACCTGTTACGTTTTGACTGTTCATGCTTGTAGATTTATCAAGTACAATAATAACATCTGTATCTTGAGTTGTAGGTGCCATTACAAAGTCAAACTCAATGCTGCCTATGCGGTTGTCATAATCCTCCCACTGGGCTGTTTTATTTCCGTAAACATCACCTGCATTAACGGTTTGGCCGTTAACGGTAATGCCTGTTTGGTTTGTCAATGCAGCAGGTGTACCTGCTGGTTCCATATAGTATGGGTCATTGTTAACAACTTGTAGTGGGTCAATGCGTGTGTCGCCAAGTTTCATGCTGTAAGGTGCTGTTGAATATGAAAACCCTGCATACCAGCCACCACGTGTTGACATTTCTGCTCTGGCAGAAATAGGCTCGTAAGCTATTGCTTGATATTTTGCATATAGATCTACTGTATAAACATTGCCACCTGTACCATTTGTACCTGTTAATACAAATGAACTTTCAGGTATGCGGTATTGGCTGCTATATGAAGATTGCAATCTCTCAACTGTGCCAGTTGAACTCATATGTACAATTTCATCACTTGTTTGAACTTGAGCTACATCCGAATTTGTGCTCCAGCCAAAATAACGGTATTTATCTGTTGGCATATTTGTAGGCCTTGTATTAAAGGCGTCTGCCGTTGCCAAAGCAATTGTGCAATAACCTGCCGAAGTATATGTGGCATTTACTTCTGTTGTGTTTGCTTTTTCATAAGCAGTTGCATCAGCGTTTAGCGAGTAAAAATTAACAATGTAAGTATCTCCAGATGCTGCAAGTGCAGTAAAACTAAATGTACTTAATACAAGCACCATTGCTAATAATATACTTAATGTACGTGTGATAGTGTGTCTCGAACTCATTTTTTTCCATTCTCCTAATTCTTTCCATCTAGTCAGTATTATTTGATTTTTAACATAATGTAACTGATTATATACTACTACTGTTACATCTTGGTTACATTTACACTTAAAATTAAATTTAATTGTGCTTTTTTTAATTTTAAGTGTAACTTTCATTGTTTAGCAATTGGTTAAATATTAATTATTAAAAAACAAATAGCGTAATTATTAAAAATAAGTAAGTAAAATACTGCTGCAAATTTAATTTTATAAATTAAATTTTATAATTTGTTTAAAAATTAAAACAAGAATAATATGGTAACTTAAATATAATGCTTTACAATACGGCAAAGTAGTGCTATAATGATATCTGTTAAAAATTTAACAAAGAATAAAGGAGAATATATGAATATTAAAGTTTGTATAGGTAGCTCATGTCATTTAAAAGGATCAAGGCAAGTTGTTGAAAAAATTCAAACAATGGTAGAAGAAAACAACTTGAAAAATAAAGTAGAACTTTCGGGTGCATTTTGTATGGGAAAATGTCAGCAAGGTGTTTGCGTTAGCGTTAACGATGAGATTTTTTCTGTAACGCCACAAACAGTTGAAAGTTTTTTTGAAAAACAGGTTAGTTGTAAATTATAATTAAATGTTTGCACTTTATATTTTAGTTGATTTGGAGAAATAAAATGGCAGAATTTTTAAAACTTAAAAAATCTAATTGTAAAAACTGTTATAAATGTATTAGATGTTGCCCTGTAAAATCTATACGGTTTACTGGCGGACAAGCAATTATTGTTGGCAACGAATGTATTTTATGTGGGCAATGTTTTGTAAGCTGTCCTCAAAATGCAAAAGAAATTACTAACAGTGTTGAAGCTGTAAAGGTATTATTAATGTCCGAGGAACCGGTAATTGCAAGTGTTGCGCCATCTTTTATTGCAAACTACAATGGTGCGGGCATTAATGCAATTGAAAGTGCATTAAAAAAGCTGGGCATGCATTCGGCAGAAGAAACAGCAATTGGTGCAACTATTGTAAAAAATGAATATCAAAATATAATAGACAAAGATAAAGGTGATGTGCTTATTACCTCTTCTTGTCATTCAATAAATTTGCTTGTTCAAAAATACTATCCTAAATTATTAAGGCACCTTGCAAATATAGTGTCTCCTATGCAGGCACATGCGCTTAATATTAAAAAAAGATACCCTAATGCAAAAGTTGTGTTTATAGGGCCTTGTGTAGCTAAAAAAGATGAGGCAAACCACTATGAGGGTATAGTAGATGCAGCATTGACATTTGAAGAGCTAACACAGTGGATGGCGGAAGAAAACATAACAATAGATTTGAATGAGCCAAAAGAGAGCATAGAAAAAAGTAGAGCTAGGTTTTTTCCTACAACCGGTGGCATAATAAAAAGTATAAAAAACAAAAACGAAAATTATACATATATTGCTGTAGATGGTGTTGATAATTGCATGAAAGCACTTGATGAAATTGAACAAGGTAAGATTTCAAAATGTTTTGTTGAAATGTCGGCCTGTGTGGGAAGTTGTATTGGTGGGCCAGTAATGGAAAAATACAGAAAAAAACCGCTAATAGATTATGTGGCTGTTAATAATTATGCAGGCAGTGAAGATTTTGAAGTTGATATACTTGAAAATGAATATTTACATAAAAACTTTGAACCTATTGAGCTAAGAAACATTATGCCATCTGAATATGATTTGAAAAATATTTTAATACAGCTTGGAAAAGAAAGTAAAGAGGATGAGCTTGACTGTGGCTCTTGCGGTTATAACACATGTAGAGAAAAAGCGGCAGCTGTTTATTTTGGCAAGGCAGACCTTTCAATGTGCTTGCCATCTTTGTATGAAAAATCGGAGTCGTTTTCTGACACGATAGTAGAAAATTCACCAAATGCAATTATTGTTTTAAATAATGAATTAGAGGTGCAAAGGGTAAATTCTGCTGCTTTAGAGCTTATAAATATAAAAAATCAATCCGACGTTTTAGGAGAGTCTGTAGTTAGAATTTTAGATCCAACAGATTTTATAAAAGTGCGAACAAATAATAAATCTATTAAAAATGCGCGAAAATATTTAGCTGAATACAATAAATATGTTGACGAAAGCATTATATATGATAAGCAAAACAAAGTGTTTATAAATATAATGCGAAATGTTACGCAGCAAGCAATTGAACGTGAGAAAAAAGAAACAATAAGCAAACAAACGATAGAAACAACAAATAAGGTTATAGAAAAACAGATGCGTGTTGTACATGAGATTGCGTCTTTACTTGGCGAAACTGCGGCTGAAACCAAAATTGCACTTACAAAACTTAAGGAGTCGATAAGCGATGATTAATTACTGTGCAGACATTGGTTATAACAGCTTAAATAAATATAAAGAGGAACTATGTGGCGACCAAATAGATGTTATTGAAGGGGAAAACGGTTGTACAACTATTGTATTGGCAGATGGGCTTGGAAGTGGGGTTAAGGCTAATATACTTTCTACACTAACAGCAAAAATTATATCTACAATGATTTCTGAGGGACTTAGCATAACAGATTGTGTGGAAACAATTGCGCAGACATTGCCGGTTTGTGCAGTTCGTGGTATAGCATATTCTACATTTACAATTTTTAGAATGATAAATAACAATAGACAAGCTGAAATTATACAATATGATAACCCAAAAGTTATATTGCTGAGAAATAGTGAAAATTTTGAAATACCATACAATGAAATGACTATTGGCGGTAAAAAAATACTTATGTCTAAAATAGATGTTTTAGAAAACGACTTGTTTATTTTGATGAGCGATGGTTGTATTCATGCAGGCGTTGGAAGTTTGCTGAATTTTGGTTGGGATAGAAAAGACATTGCCGAATTTATTTCTCCGCTTACGCATGTTGGCTTTACAGCAAAAACATTAAATACAATTTTGCTTGATGAATGTTATTCACTATACGGTGCAATGCCAGGAGATGATACAACTTCGTGCATGGTGAGGATAAGAAAAAGGCAACCTATGAACTTAATTATAGGTCCTCCATCTAATCATAATGATGTGGACAAGATGATGTCGCTATTTTTTGCAAAAGAGGGCAAACACATTGTTTGCGGAGGAACAACATCAAGTTTAGCTGCAAAACATTTAAATAAAAAATTGGAAGTGTTGCTTAGTTATGAAGAGAGTGAAATACCACCTATGGCAAAAATAGAGGGGGTAGACTTAGTAACAGAGGGAGTAATTACAATAAACAAAGTTTTGTCTTATGCAAAAGACTATGCAAACGATAACTTATTGTACCCGCAATGGAGCACAAAAAAAGACGCTGCATCGTGTATATCGCGTTTACTTTTTGAGGAGGCAACAGATATTAATTTTTACATTGGTAAAGCTATTAACCCTGCACACCAAAACCCCAGTTTGCCAATAAATTTTAATATAAAAATGCAGCTTATTGAAGAACTTTCACACTACCTTGAAAAAATAGGTAAAAAAATTAAGGTAAGCTATTTTTAACAAATTTAGCAAATGTAATAAATAATTTAAGAAAGGCAAATAAATGAAAAAATTTGATACAAAAGTACAATATTTAAAATATAAAGTTTTAAGAGAAGTTGCAAAAAATGCTTGGAAAGACACGCTTTTGGAAAACATAACGAGTATACCGAAAACAATTATTTCGGGTAAGGAAAGTACAATGCGCTGTTGTGTTTATAAAGAGCGTGCAATATTAACAGAGCGCGTTAAAATTGCAATGGGTGGAGATAAATCTAACCCAAATGTAATTGAAGTTATAGATATTGCCTGTGATGAATGTCCCTCGTCGGGTTATGTAGTCACATCTTCATGTAGAGGGTGTTTATCACATCGATGCTTTGAAGTTTGTAAATTTGGTGCAATATCTTTTAGCGATAAATATGTTGCTGAAATTGATAACGACAAATGTGTTAATTGTGGTGCATGTTCAAAAATGTGCCCGTATCATGCTATTATAAGCAGTAAAAGGCCGTGTGAAAGTGCGTGTAAAGTTAATGCAATTAAAAAAGGGCAAGATAACAGTGCAAAAATTATTAGCGAAAAATGCATAGCATGTGGTGCATGTGTTTACCAATGTCCGTTTGGTTCTATTGCAGATAAAAGCTATATTTTAGATGCAATTGATATTATTAAAAAAAGCGAAAATAACAGTAAATATAAAGTTTATGCTGTAGTTGCGCCATCAATTTCAAGCCAATTTCAACATGCAAAATTGGGGCAAGTTATAAGTGGTATTAAACAACTTGGATTTTATACAATAGTAGAGGCTGCGTTAGGTGCAGATGCAGTAGCATTAGAAGAGTCAAAAGAGCTTGCAGAAAAAGGTTTGTTAACAAGCTCGTGTTGCCCTGCCTTTGTAAATTATATACACAACGAATTCCCTGATATGAAAAAGCATGTTTCTCACAATTTATCGCCTATGGCAAGAATTTCAAAATACATAAAGCTAACAGATCCGAGCTCAAAAATAATATTTATGGGGCCATGTACCGCAAAAAAAGCAGAGGTTCAACTTGAACATGTAAAGCCGTATGTTGATTGTGTAATAACATTTGAAGAGCTTCAAGCTTTATTTGACAGCAAAGAAATGGAATTGTCGGAATTAGGAGAAGATGTTTTGGACAACGCGTCATATTTCGGAAGAATTTTTGCACGAAGCGGAGGACTGTCTGACGCAGTAGTGCAAGCGTTAAAAGAGCAAAACATTGAATTTGACTTAAAGGCTGAAAGATGTAATGGTATTGATGCTTGCAAAGTTGCACTTTTAAAGTTGTCTAAAAATTTGTTGGATGCTAACTTTATAGAGGGTATGGCGTGCACAGATGGCTGCATTGGAGGAGCAGGTTGTTTAACACATGGCCCGAAAGATAAAGCACAAGTAGACAAATATGGTAAAGAGGCATTTGAGATAAATATGCTTGATGCGGTGAAAGTAATAAATATATAAATTGTAATTTGGCGCTACAAATAACATTAAAATACTATTAAGTTACTATTAAATTATTATAAGACTAGTTGCTTTTGTTGACACCACAACAAAAATAGATGTATAATGTAGGTGATACTTCGAATTTTTTTACAATCTATTGAAGGTGTACATAGATGCTAGAATATAATTTAATATCAGAATACACCTCGCTGGTTATTTTAACAGCTGTTATAATAAGCTTTAAGCGAGATTATGAGGCAAGAAATTTAAGGTATAAATTTTTAAAGGCTATGTATTACTCGGCCTTTGTTAGCAGTGTGCTAACAATACTTTCTGTACTAGCAACAACTACACTCGCAGCATATTCAAATTATTTTTTATCGTACACATTAATGCTTTTATACTTTATATTTTTGCCATGCCTACCGGTGCTATTTATACTGTATTCAATTACATTAACAGATTTAAATTCAAATGAAAGAGATCATTATAAAAAGTTAATTCCATATTGTTTGCCGTACTTTATTTACTTAGTGGTTATATTAGCAAACATATTTACAAATAAAATTTTTACAATAGATAACAACCTTCATTATATAAGAGGTGATTGGTATCAAGCACCTTTTGTTGTAAATGCAATTTATATTATTTTTTTACTATATCTTACAGTTAAAAACTTAAAAACCGTTTATAAAGAAATAATGCAGGTATTAAGTTTTGCTTTTGTTTTTTCATCGGGTATAATAATAGTGCAATTAATTGTAGACGATGTTATTCTTACCGGTACAATTTACACTTTAGGTATTTTAATTGTTCATTTATATATTCAAAACGTGCGAAAATCTGCAGATCACTTAACGGGAGTTAA
>CAYJGU010000011.1:56198-67286 GCA_964369925.1 uncultured Bacteroides sp.
GAATTGCCCTAACTTATAAAATAAATGAGAGCATAAAAAACAATGTAGATTTTTCATTATACATAGTAAGTTTGCGCAACTTTAAAAGCGTTAATGAAAGATATGGACTTGAAACAGGCGATAAGTTATTAAGATTAGTGTCTGAAAACTTATCAAAGAAATTTTCTATGTTCAATATATATAGATATAGCGGTGATGAGTTTGCAATTCTTTCAAAAGATTTAAGTGAAGAATATCTTAAAGAAGTTGCAAGAGTTATAGATTTATTAAATAGTCCAATTTCCATAGACGGGCTTGATATGGTTATAGATTTAATTTTTGTTAGGGTTGATTATCCAACTTTTTCTAAAAATTCTAAAGACTTAATTTCAGCTGCAGATTACTCAGTGCGCACTTTGAAAGAAAAGTCCGGTGATTCTAAATATTTATATGATATTTCAATTATGCAAAAAATGTCTGAGAAAAACCTGATGACACAAAAAATTAAAAAAGCGCTTAGCAATAATAGTTTTGTAGTTCATTATCAGCCTATTTTTTCTATTAATAAAAATATGTTTTCACAAGCAGAAGCTTTAGTGAGAATGCTTGATGATGATAAATTATTATATCCAAACAGCTTTATTGAGCTAGCCGAAAAAACAGGACTTATAACAAAAATTACTTATAAAGTTTTAGACATTGTATGTAGTGATTTGAGACGTTTATTAGACAATAATCAATTAGGTCAGCAGTTTGAATCTATCTCAGTCAACTTCCCATACTATCAATTCACTTTGCCAAATATGGTTGAAGATGTTGTGGCAATTTTAAATAAATACAATATCCCTCCATCTATGATTAAAATTGAAATCACTGAAAGAGCTCTTATTTCAGATAGTTTTGGTATGAAAACAGTTATGAAAGAAATGCAGGAAAAAGGATTTGTTTTTGAGCTTGATGATTTTGGAATTAAGTATTCAAATATGAGCGTGTTTTTTGATTTGCCGCTTGATATAATTAAAATTGACAGGAGCCTTATACTCGCTGCTACTAAATCTCAGGAGAATAAGAATTTTTTTGAACATCTTATTCTAGGAATTAAAGCCACTAATAAAAAAATTATTGTAGAAGGAATTGAAGAGTTAGAACAAAAAGATTTATGTGTTAGTTGCAAATGTGATTATATGCAAGGTTATTTTTTCTTAAAACCAACGACTATTAACAATATTCTTCCTTTTATAGGGTTAAATAAAGAATAATTATATTAAAAATTATAAATTAATAGTAGACAGGTTGTAAAAAACCTAAGAAAACAAGTTAATTTGAAAACAGTAAAACAATATTTTAAATTTTATGTATACAAATTATAAGTGCTTCCAACTACAATTGGAAGCACTTTTTTATTTTACTTTTTAAAATAATATTTATAGTTTTAATAAATTAAATTTGTGCTATTTTAAGCTTTACAATTTCAAATCATTTTCTTTAATATAACCTGTTTTTCTGAAAAAGTATCCCATAAGCAAGCCAAGAACAGCAGGGATAACAAAGCATATAAGTATTAACCCCGTCCATTCAAAAGCACCGGCTTCAATTGCTACAGCTCCGTTTGCCAGCGCTGTTTGTGACGGAGAAATCCAGCCTGTAACGACCCCAATTTGCCCAACAAAGCCACAAGTTCCCATACCAGAGGATATAGCCTCTCCATTCATGCGCAAACTAAAAAAGCTTGTTGCAAGTGGCCCTGTTATGGCCGAAATTAATATAGGCGGTAGCCATAGTTTTGGTTTTTTCATTAGATTTGGCATTTGCAGCATTGATGTACCAATGCCCTGTGACAAAAGCCCACCCCAGCGGTTTTCGCGAAAGCTTAAAAAAGCAAAACCAACCATATGTGCACAGCAGCCTGCAAGTGCAGCGCCACCGGCAAGGCCTACAAGCCCTAAAGAAGAACATATTGCAGCGGAGGAAATTGGAAGTGTAAGGGTTATTCCCATAACAACAGAAATTAAAATACCCATCCAAAACGGTTCTAATTCAGTTGCCCACATAATAATGTTTCCAATTGATGATGCTGCCCGACCTATGTGCGGTGCTATTGAAACAGACAACAACACACCGGTTATTATAGTTACAGCAGGCGTAATAAGTAAATCTATTTTTGTCTCTTTAGAAACAACTTTGCCTATTTCTGCGGTGATAACAGCAACAAACAAAACAGCAATAGGCCCACCTGCACCACCGGCGGTGTTTGCTGCAAGGCCTACAGCAGCTAAAGAAAACAAGACCATTGGAGGTGATTTTAGTGCATAACCAATGGCGATTGCCATAGCAGGCCCCGACATTTGTGTTGCGTAATCTCCTATTGTTACAAGCAATGTAATACCTGCTTGTTGGCCAAGTGTTTTAATAATTGTACCTATTAAAAGTGAACAAAATAAACCTTGTGCCATTGCGCCAAGTGCGTCTATTCCATACCGCTTAAAAGTGATTTCAATGTTTTTGCGTTTTAAAAAATCATTCATTCTTTCACACACCCTTTAGTTATTGTATAGCACAAAATATAATGCTATTAAATAAAAAAATAATTACACTGCCCATAAACATACAATTAATATAATAATACTATATTTAATAAAATACAAGGCAATGTTTTTTAAAATGTATTTTTTAATATATAAACAAAGCGATAATAGTTATACAGCTTTGTGCTTTTTTGTTTGCAGTTTATTGCGTTTTTTATTGATATTCAGTTATATTACATTTGCAACGGCTAGATATAATTATTGTTGATTTATAGAGTTTGTGGTATAATTAAACTACAAATTTGTAATTAAAACGAGGGTTATATTATGAAAATAAAAGAACACTACACTTGTGCGTTGCTGTTGTCAATGGATTTACTAGGTGGCAAGTGGAAAATGAGGATTTTGTGGCATGTTTTACATGGCGACAATAGGTTTTCATTGTTGCAAAAGGGTATTACAGATATAACTCATAAAATGCTTGTAACACAATTGAAAGAGCTTGAGCAAAGCAACATATTGGTGCGAACGGTTATTTGTGAAAAACCATTAAATGTAGAGTACTCTTTATCAACCGAGTATAAAGGGCTAATACCATTAGTAGAGGGCTTTTGTGATTTTTCAAAAGAATACGCGAAAGAAAATGCTATAACGCTTGAAGATGTATTATAGGTACAAAAAAGTACGTTATTGCCTAAACTGCTTTCCTTTGGGTATAATAAAAATACACTAAAAGGAGGTAATTGAAATGAATTATCCAAGAGCATTTTCTCATATAGGTTTGTCTGTGCCTAATTTAGAACAGGCAGTAAAGTTTTATAGTGAAGTTATGGGTTGGTATGTTGTAATGCAACCATCTGTCATTAAAGAAGAAAACACTTCGGCCATAGGTATTATGTGTGAAGAGGTATTTGGCAAAGGTCATGGTGACTTTAAAATTGCACACATGGTAACATCTAACGCTATAGGTATAGAACTGTTTGAATTTGTAGATAATGATAAGCAAAAGCAGCCATTTAAGTTTAAAAATACGGGTCTTTTCCATTTTTCTGTACAAGACCCAGATATTGAAGGTATGATTAAAAAAATTGTAGCTAACGGTGGTAAACAGCGTATGCCAATTAAAGAATACTATCCAAATGAAAAACCATATAAAATGTGTTATGTGGAAGATCCGTTTGGAATTGTTTTTGAAATTTATACTCACAGCTACGAGGTAACATACTCTAAAGGCGCTTACTAATTATTATGTAAAATAACAGGCGGTGTGAAACTTCACACCGCCTGTTATAATTTAAAACTAATTTGCTATGCTTTTATATTATTGAGGTATGGTATTAGTAAACAAATTATGTCTAGTCAGCATCGCGTACTAGCCTTACCATATTAAATACACGCTGTTCATCGCCTTGTGGAGCATTTGAGTCAGAAACAGGATAATCTTCTGCGCTACCTGTTTTTGGGTCGCTTTTTTGAGAACCTGCGCCATGCGCGTCAACAGTTTCTCCATCCATTTCGCCAAGGGCATTTCCAAAAACCATATAAGAAGCAGCGCCATATTCAATTGAAGAAGCACTTAAATCATCGTGAGTTGTTCCAGACCAGTAGTACCCATAATCATCTTCACCGGCATAGTTTATAATAGGTGTGCAGTCAAATAAACTATCAATAGCAGCTGTTCCTGTAACTGCAAGCGATTGCTCATAATCAACTAAGCTTTGAAGCTCTTTAATATCTGGTAATCTCCAGTCAGAATAACCTAGGAAATTTTCTTCATTTTTTTCTTGTACCCAAGCCAATGAATCTTCCCAAGTCATTGCACCATTGCCATTTTCGTCAGTATAGCCTTCGTAATAACCGGAGTCATATTGTGACCACATCAGCGAAGTCGCCTCATCTGTAATTGTTTCGTCGCCATTATCTACAAATAAGTTTTTACCATAGCTTGTGTTTCCGCGAACAAAATAGCAATAAAAATCTTTATCAATTTCGTAGCCTTTAATGCGCCCGTCAGCAAAGTTATATCCAAATACTGTGGTGTTTCCGCCTAATGTTGTTGAACCATAAATTGTAGAAGTTAAGATTTGAGAATCTATAAAGCGTGATTCTCCTGCTGCATCACCATATTCGAATACAAAATAATCGGTGTTAATATATGGTGTAGATGTAGATGAACTTGTTCCGGTGTTTCCGGAAAAATCTACTAAAGAATAAAGCTCTTTCATTGAGGGAATTCTCCAGTCAGAGTAACCTAGGTAATTACTTTGGTTTAATTCTTCAAGTAGTTCAACGGCCTCAGGCCATGTTAATTTTTCGCCAGGATCTTGAACCCACATAAGCCCTGTTACATTGTCAGAAACAGTGCCATCACCATTATCGGTATAGCTAGGGGCATTGCCTACAAATTGTGCATCTTGGCCATAAAAGGCATCGCTTTCATCTGGTTTATCTATAATAGCATCGTTTGAGAAGAATGTAGTTTGATTAGTATCAACAATAGGATATCCATCTACAGTTGCCTCATATCCAACATCTGCTACAAGCTCAGCTTCAATTGTTTGTGCCTCTTCAACTGTAAGAGTACTTGTTGTTTGTGTCTCGCCAGGAGGTGGACCGGATCCTTCTGTATCGCCTGCGGGAGGAGATGCTTGTTCTTTTGTGCTATTGCTGTCAACCATCTGGTTTTCTTGTAATTGCTCTGTGTCGCCCGAAGAAATTTCACTGTCTTGGCTTTGACACGCAGCAAGACTTACGCATATAGCTAATGTTAATGTAATTGTAATAATTTTTTTCATAAAATAATTCTCCAATTTAATTGTTATTATTTTTGCTATGCTTGTAAGTATATGATAGAAAACTTAAACATACTTAAAATATTAAAAACAATTGAGCGCGTTGCCATTAAATCGGATTTAATAAATGTTGCTTTATATTTTGTTAGATATATGCAAATGTGCCTATTTACGTTTAAGTCTTATTCCTTAGTGCAAAATCTTTCATCTAAATTAGAAACTTCTTTTTTTGGTGCCGACTGTAAAATTTCACCAAAAGGCATTTGTGCAACAAGCTTATATTTTGAGGTTACTTTGAATAGTGTATGAGCTCCTGTTTTAATTAACTTGTTAATTATATAAATTTTAATAAAAAACTGTATTTAAATATAAATGCAAAGCAGCTAACACAATGCACTATGTATTGTAAAATATAATTTTTTAACAGTACTATATAGTATTTTTTTAAAACAATGATATAATAATTAAAATAACACGGAGGTGAAAATATGACTTTGCAACAATTAAAGCATGTAATTGCAATTGCAGATGTGGGCTCTATGAATGAAGCGGCAAAACAGTTGTTTGTTTCACAGCCCAGCTTATCTGCTACTGTAAAAGAGCTTGAAAAGGAGCTTGGCATAAATATATTTTTAAGATACAACAAAGGCATAAAAATAACACCTGAGGGTGGTGAATTTTTAACTTACGCAAGGCAGACAATAGAGCAATATAATTTAATAGAGCAAAAATATATATTAAAGCAAACTAAAAAGAAATTTAGTGTAAGCACACAGCATTATAGTTTTGCAGTTAAGGCATTTGTTGAACTTGTAAAAGAAATAGGTGCGGAAAATTTTGAATTTGCCTTACATGAAACAAAAACAGCCGATGTTATTAAAAATGTAAAAGACTTTATAAGCGAAATAGGTGTTATTTATTTAAATGATAATAATAGCCAAGTAATAAAAAAAATGTTGCGAGAGAGCAACATAGATTTTAAGGAATTAATAACATGTGAAACATACGCTTATTTATATAAAAAGCACCCATTAGCAAATAAAAGTATTGTTTGTTTAAATGATTTAAATCAATACCCTTGTATAGCGTTTGAGCAAGGTAGCGAGAATTCTTATCATTTTGCTGAGGAAATGAAAAGCACATATGATTACCAAAAATTAATTAAAGTAGACGACAGGGCAACAGCGTTAAATTTAATGGTAGGCTTAAATGCTTATACATTGTGCTCGGGGATTATATGCGAAGAACTAAATGGAAACGAGCATGTTGCAGTGCCTATAAAAGAAAGTGAACCAATGACAATAGGGATTATATATAAGCACAATATATATCTATCGCCTTTAGCTAAGTTATATATAGATAAATTAAACGAATATTTAAAAAACAATAGCCTGTTATAGTTTAAAACTATAACAGGCTATTGTTTTTATGTATTATACAATATCAAGTTGATATGATATTATTATCTCAACACAAAATACACAGCAATGCTATTAAGGAGATTACGGTGATACAGCTAAAAAATATTAACAAGGAGTTTAAAAGCAAAATAAATAATGTAAAAGCTCTTACAGATATTAACTTGCAAATTGAAAAAGGTGAAGTATTTGGAATTATAGGTACATCCGGAGCTGGTAAAAGCACACTGATGCGCTGTATAAATTTGCTTGAGAACCCCACAAGTGGCGATGTGATTGTTGATAACATAAACATTACTAATTTAAGTAAAAAAGAACTGCGAAAGCAACAAAGCAAAATAGGAATGATATTTCAACATTTTAATTTATTCGAGCAAAGAAATGCGGTATCGAATGTTAGCTTTGCGCTTGAGATAAATGGTGTAGCAAAAAAAATAGCACAAGAGAAAGCAGCTGAAATGCTGGAAATTGTGGGGTTAAAACATAAGCTCAAATCATATCCGTCACAATTGTCGGGTGGGCAAAAACAACGTGTGGCAATAGCAAGAGCGCTTGTAAACAAACCACAAGTATTACTTTGCGATGAGGCTACAAGTGCGTTAGACAGCGAAACAAAACATTCGGTTTTAAACCAATTGGCAAAAATTAATAAAATGTATAACCTAACTATAATAATTGTTACACACGATATTAGCATTACAACAAATATTTGCGATAGAGTAGCTGTTATAGATAAGGGGAGAATTGCAAAGTTAGGCAAACCGGAAGAGGTTTTTATGAGTGTTAAATAACACATAAAATATAAAACATGTTTTTTTATGAAAGGAGTAATTATGAACACTGAATTTATTAGGTTATTGCTTTTAGGAACTGCAGAAACTTTATATATGACGTTAGTTGCAACATTTTTTGCATATTTGCTAGGCATACCTATAGGAATGTTGCTTTATTCAACTGCCGAAAATTCATTATGTCCAAACAAAGTTATTAATGCACTTGTCGGCTTTGTTGTAAACATGTTGCGATCTGCTCCATTTATAATTTTATTGCTTGCGTTAATTCCTATAACGCGCTTTGTTTTAGGTACAACTTTAGGTGTTAATGCCGTTGTATTGCCGCTTGTTGTGGCTGCAACCCCTTTTGTGGCACGCATGGCGGAAGCGTCGTTTAAAGAGGTTAATGCAGGTGTAATAGAAGCTTCAAAAGCAATGGGTTGCAGTAACATGCAAATACTTTTCAATGTGCTTATAAGTGAGTCATTACCATCACTTATAACAGGGTGTACAATTGCACTAACAACAATATTAGGTTATTCTGCAATGGCAGGATTTGTAGGTGGCGGCGGCCTTGGAACAATTGCAATTAATTACGGCCTTTATAGGTACGAAACGGGCATAATGCTAATAACACTTGCTTTACTAATAATTATTGTTCAATTGTTTCAAATGTCGGGTATGAAAATTGCAAACAAAATTGATAAACGAAAAATTTTATAAAGAAAAAAGGAGAATTTAAGATGAAAAATATTATTAAAACTTTACTTATTGCTACATGTTTTGTGTTGGTGCTCGCTTCATGCTCTTTTGTGCAAACAAATGATGTGGAAAGTGAGCACATAATTATTAAGGTAGGAGCCAGTGTTACACCGCACAGCGAAATTTTAAATGTTGCAAAGCCGTTGTTACTAGAGAAAGGATACGATTTGCAAATAATTGAATACACAGATTATGTGATGCCAAATATTGCTCTTGACAGTGGGGAATTAGATGCTAATTTCTTTCAGCACACACCATATTTAGACGATTTTAATATTAACAATGACACAGACATTTCATCGGCATTAGGTGTTCACTTTGAGCCATTTGGAATTTATTCATCTAAGCTTGAAAACTTGTCTGATTTACCACAAAACGCAATAATAGCAGTGCCAAACGACACAAGTAATGAAGCACGTGCGCTGCTGTTACTTGAAGCTAATGGAATAATAAAACTAAAAGATAACGCGGGTATAGATGCCACAGTGTTAGACATAGAAGAGAATCCGTATAATGTTACAATTAAAGAAATAGAAGCAGCACAGTTAGCAAGAGTTTTGCCGGATGTTGAAATTGCTTGTATTAACGGCAATTATGCACTTCAAGCAGAGCTAACGGCACAAGATGCACTTGCTTTAGAAACATCGACATCGATTTCGGCACAAACATATGCAAATATATTAGCAGTTAATAATAATGAACTTGAAAGCGAAAAAACCAATGCACTTATACAAGCGCTTACAAGTGATGAAGTAAAAGACTATATAAACAAAACCTATTCGGGTTCGGTAGTTCCTGTATTTTAAAATGTGCCTACTAGCACAAAGCTAAATGGTGGTTTTGGTGCTATAATTATTTACTAAGCTTCCTATGTAAAATGCACATCAACAAACGATGGTAGATTTTTATTTGTTAACAGGGATTGTTTTATAAATTTGAACTTTTTTTATTTAAGTGTAAATTTTATGCCTAAAAGCCTGCATTTGCAGGCTTTTAGGCATAAAAAAGAGAATAAACTGAACACTTGAGGTTTAAACCCGTGATCTCGTTTGGAAATTATTTAATTGATTTAACAGTATCAAGTTGATATATTGACAGTATATCAATGAAAATATATAATGTAGTAGAAAGTACTGCAATTACGTTTCTAAAAATAATTTTTTTTATATGTATAGAGAAAATTCTTCTTAATTTAGAAATTAAGAAGAACGGCAATTATTTATTCTTCTTAAAAAGCTGTTTTAGTCTAGAGATCAAAGTTCACCATTCATATATTCATAAATGGGTAGAACTACAAAATGTAAATGGCTTTCGTATACAAATTTTATACCTATAAAAAGCGGTTGAGATTTCATTTTTCCATAAATAACAAGACTTCCAAGTGTTAAATACTCAGTCACTTAAGTTCGTATCTAATTTTAACTTTCTTGTATTTTGGTGCAAACTTTGAAAATAAGAATAAAGCCAATAAATACAGGCTTTTAAGCATAAAAAAGAGCACAAACTGAACACTCGAGGTTCAGATCTATGCTCTAATTCACTTTTTCGTTGCTAAAACAAAAGATAAGGTAGATGATGTTAAAAATGCTTGAATATATGAGAATTACTATTCTCGACTGCCTAATAAGCGAGTACAGTATATCTTACAGTGTGTCAAACGAAATTGTTAGCATATATTTTGAAACCGCAAGAGTTGACAATAAGCAAGACAAAATATACGCATTTTCAAGGCAAGACAGCGAGGTTTTTCTAGAAAAAATACAAAATATCGGCATTTATTCGTGGCAAGAAGTTTACACCCCGCAAGAAAATATATTGGACGGACAACACTGGACTTTGGCGTACAAAGAATTTGGCAAGCCACAACAAACTTTTCGCGGCAGCAACGCATACCCCGATAACTGGCAAGACTTTTTAACCGTGACAGAGCATTTTAAGCAAATTGCAAGTGATGTTTTGTTTAGTTTGTATTAACCGAGGCCTTGTTGGTAGCTTGCTCTGTGTTATTGTATATGCTGTCGGTGGCGTATGTGCTCTCGTTTGAATTTTTATTGTTAGTTTGTGGTTTTTTCTGTCATCAATTCGCAAATCTCCTGCCGAAATATAGTTAATTGTATCGGGTACTATCTCTTGTTCAATTAGACCTTCTCTGCAATGGTCAATGCAAAACAGCTCTTTATCGGAGGAAAAATTCGACTTTAACTCAGACAGATTAAAATCGTTAAACATAATTTGTATTCCGGACATAACTTCATACATCGCCATTACACCTTCGCCGGTTTCGCTTCTTTTTTGAATGACGACAAAATTGTCTTTACTCATAAAAAACTCAAAATCATTTCCTATTTCTTTGCCCATATTCATCGCTGAATTCAGGCCTTTTTGGACTAATTGCTCCATTTAGACATAGATGTTATAACAAATTGTATACACAAGATGGCTTGCTTATACAAAATGCATACCCATAAAAAAACACAGCGCCGCAGGCGCAAACCGAAAAAAGGTGGTAGCGAGAATGTAGCGTAATGGCTGCGCTTGCAAAGCCATAGCTACACCGAGCGTGCCTTTTTTCGGAAGAGGAGGAGCGACGAAATAATGTGAGCGATGACTTTTATAATTTTGCAAAAAAATCGTCGCGAACTAAATGTAGTCCGCGACGACGTGGCTTGCTTATACAAAATGCATACCGTTAAATTTTGGGCATAAAAAGTGCCCTCTAGCACAAGCTAAAGGGCAACTTTGGTGTCGAGTTTCTCGACTGGCTTGCTTATATAAAATGTATACCCATAAACAAAAATGCATAAACTGGACACTCGAAAAGCAAATTCAAGCTCTTAGC
>CAYJGU010000012.1:0-7169 GCA_964369925.1 uncultured Bacteroides sp.
TTTATTTTTTAAGAAAAGGTGATAAAATAAATGGCAAATTTAATGGGTGTAACAAATCCGTCCCCGGCTCACGACAGTATGTCGAACAACCGTCCATCGCAAGAACCTGCAAAAATAAACGATACAACGGTTAAAAATATTGCCGATCCCTCGCGTGTTGTTAGAGCCGATGCCAGAACAGACCAAAGTGGTGCGCAAGATGCACAATCGGCTGCATTAAGGTACAACAGCAACATGCAATCTTTTTTAGAAAAGCTTAGTAGCGCACCAGACCTTGCAAAAGAAATGACGAAAGCCATTACAATAATGCAAAGTACTGTTTCTACACCCGGTCTTTCGGAAAACGTAACAAGTGAAATGGCCGCCTTTTTAAAAATGCTAAGCATGGACGAAAAGGATTTTCGCAGTTTTTTTAAATCTCAGGTAAATACACAAAGCAGATTTGCCGGACCTTTATTTGATATGCTCAGAGCAATGTTTAATTCTACACAAAGCACAACAGCAAAAGAGGGCATATTAACCTTTTTAAAAAAATACGGAGATTTTACTTCTACATCACATATAGAGAAAAGCATGGAGGGTATATTAAAGCAAATAAGCGACTATATACCGGCAAGTTGGCACGATAAGTTGTTTGAGTTAACAGCAAAACTACAGCAGGGTTTTAATTCATCAAGCAGAGCAGAAAACCTAAAACTTTTACAAAACGATATAATACCTTACCTTGCCTCGTACATAGAGCGCACAAACGACATGGGGTTTGCAAGAACTTTGTTGAGCATGCTAATGCTCAACATAGCAAGGTATGAAAACGGATCTCAAGATAGTATGCTTATGGCGTTTAGGCAACTTGGCAGTTACAACCAAGCACTAACAGAACTAAACAGGCTAGACAATAGTGCGCTATTAAGACTTCTTATGAACTCAAATTATGCAAAAGCCTTAACAAACGATGCTTTTACAACGCAGTTTTCTCAAATAGCACAAAGCGCGCTTAGCGGTGCTTACGGCAGTGATATGAAAGATGTTTTTTCGGAAATAGTAAGGGCAATGTTGCTTAATGAAAGCGTATATATGACGGTTAATCATAGTATTTTGCCTTTAGAATACAACGGAAAAATGATGTATTCTGAAATGTGGGTAGACCCTGATGCAGACGGCTCGAAAAACGGTAAAAATAAAAATGCAAATAACGAGAGAATACAATTTTTGTTTAAGCTCGATATACAAAATTTAGGGTTTGTGGAAATGACACTTTCGGCACAAAAAGACAACGTTGATTTAAATGTTTTTGGCCCACAGGAAATGGCCGATGCAGCTGAAATTATAGCTGAGGACATAAGGGGAATACTTAAACAGCACTCGCTAAATTGCAGTAGTTTAAATGTAGCTAAATGCGAAAAACCTATCGCAATAACGAAAGTATTTCCAAACTTGTTTAAAGGAGGGCGCAACGTAAATGTCAAAATCTAAAAACTTTAAAGAAATGGCAAGCAAACCTAGGGCGGTTGCGCTAAGCTATGATACAGATCACGGAGCACCTGTAATAGTTGCATCCGGCATGGGGCATTTAGCTGAAAAAATGGTAGAAGTTGCAAGTGAAAACGGTGTGCCCGTTTATGAAGACAATTCGCTGGCAACTGTGCTTTCGCAGTTAGAGCTTGGAAAGCAAATACCAGAGGAACTTTACAGTGCAATTGTTGAAATTTATATATACTTTTTAAGCTTCGATCCAAATGATCCTGAGAAGTACCGCAGGCAAAGACAAGAAAAAATAGAGCAAAAAGAAGCCGAAGAAACTAATTTTGAACACAGTGTCGATGAATAATTTTTTTTTAAAAAAAGTGAAAAAACAATAGTAAAAATGGAAAAATTGCGCTATAATATAGGGGTAAAAAAAATTGCGGTGCTTTGCTTGTAAATGTGTATTAAAATATAGAATTTACAGGCAAAAGAATGGAGAGGATAATGGCATTTAAGTACAAAGTTACCGACAACGATGGAAAGTTGATTGGCAACGCTTTTTCGGATGATCCGCCGACGAGCCCTGTATGGAGGCTTATACTAGCCCAAGCAGATGCTCAAGTGGTTATTGAAACAAAAAATGTAAAAGTAATTATCCCCGGTAGTGAAGAAGAACCAATAGAAGGTAGTGTTATTTCATCTAACGGAAGCATGGTTACGGTTAAAGGCCTAAGGGTGAGAGAAAATTTACGTATGCCTGTTAAATTTTCTACGTATATTTATCCGGTTAACGACAGCTGGGTAGGTAGAGCACAAATACATGGCAACGATTTAAGTTGCGGTGGCTTTGCTTTTTTTAGTGAGAGAGAACTTAAAATAGGTGAAGTTGTTGAAACTGTATTGCCTATAACCTCGCGCCCGTTAATACTTCTGCTAAAAGTGTTGCGAACAAAAGTATTGCCCGATGGTAGGCTTATGTATGCAGCTGAATTTCACGAAATGTTGCATGAACAAGAAACTATGGTTAGAGAAACTGTGTTTAGATTACAAGTTCAATACAACCCTGAAAATTAAAGCGGTTTAGCGCTAAATTAAAAATTATAGTTTTTATGTTTTTTACAAAAAAATAAAATAATTAATAAAATTATAAAACCAAATATACTAAAAATAATGTTAAGTTATTGCATTATTTTTGTGTGTTTGGTTTTTTTGTTTGTAAGATATGCAACAATTGTGCATAATGGTAAGTTTTGCATAAAAGCAAAATAATACGATTTAACGTTAAAAAATACATATATTTTCAATATATTACATCGCATCATTCTTTTTTGGAAAATTTTTTTTTCAAATGAAATGCAATTTTTTCGTAAAACATGTAGAATTTTGCAAATTTAAGTGTTATAATATTTTCACATACTTTACATTATTTATTAGTATTTATTTAATAATTTATATTTATTTAATATGAAAAGGGGTGGTGCTAATGGAAATAACAAACAGTTCAATGTTTATGATGCAAAAATCTTTAGACTATTTATGGACAAAACAATCGGCAATACTTGACAATATTTCAAACGTGGAAACACCGGGGTATAAAGCTAAGTATGTAACATTTGAAGATGCACTTAACAATGCAATTTTGTCTTCTACAGATGAACGGGGCATTACAAAAAATGCTCAAAGAGCAATAAGCAGCGCAGATATTGAAGTACATATAAACGAAACCGAGAGCACCAGGCTTGATGGAAACAGTGTAAATATTACAGAACAAAGCGTAGAACTTTCAAGAAACGCATATCAAATGCAGTTTGTAATGGATTCTATTTCTACAGACTTAAGTATTCTTAGAACTGCTATAAGTGGTTAGTTTGCTCTAATTGCTGAAAAATAGGAGGGTATGATGGCTTTTTTAAACTCTATGAGCGTTGTAGGCAGCGGCCTTACTGCTCAGCAACAAAGAATTGACGTAATAAGTGAAAATATTACAAATATAAACACAACAAGAACGGAGGATGGTACAGCTTACAGAAGAAAAATTGTTGTGCTACAAGCCGAGGAAAACAACTCTTTTTCAAATGCTATGCAAAACGCATATAACTCTACAACACAAACACAAGGTGGAGTTAAAGTTGCGCAAATACTTGAAGATGAGTCGGATTTAAAATTAGTTTATGACCCAAGCCACCCAGATGCAAACGAAAACGGATATGTTGAAATGCCGAATGTTGACCTAATTAAAGAAACGGCAGATGCAATGGCGGCAAGCCAAGCGTTTTCGGCAAATGTTACAGCGTTTAACGTATTAAAAAGTGTTACGCAAAAAGCATTGGAAATAGGAAAATAAATATAAAGGATGGTTAATATGGACTTTTCACCGATAACTAAAATAGAATTACCGTTTATTGAAAATGCGAATGAAAAGGAAACAGGGTCTTTATCAGATACAAGCATGTTTGCAGACATATTTACCTCGGCGATAGACAATGTTAAACAAACAGATGAAGTAAAAAATGATTTACAATATAGGCTTGCAACGGGTCAACTAGATAACCCTGCAGAGCTAACTATTGCCTCCACACAGGCGGCTATTTCGGTAGAGCTTTTGGTGCAGCTGAGAAATACAGCTATTCAATCTTATAACACCATGATGACGATGTCGTTTTAAAATTTGATGATGATATAGATAGTCCGATTGAAGCTATTTTTTTCAGGGCAACTCGGAGGTAAAATTATTGTGCAAGAGCAAATAAAAACATATACAGATAAAATAAACCAAGGCTGGAAAAACACTTCTCCAAAAATTAAGAAGTGGATTTACATCGGCCTTGTTGTTGCGCTTATAATAGCGGCTTTAGTGTTGGGCATAAATATGTTAAGGCCTTACGCCACACTGTTTACAGGCCTAAACCAAGAAGATATGTCGAATGTTGTTAGCTATTTGTCTGACAATGGCATAACCGATTACAGAATACAAGGTAACGATACGGTACTGGTACCTCAATCTCAAGCGGCGCAACTAAAGGCAGACTTGTTAATGCAAGGGTACCCGTCTTCCGGCTTTGGCTATAGTACATATCTTGATAATGTGGGTGCGTTGTCAACAGAATCGGAAAGAAGTATGCTTGAGCTTTACAGCTTACAAGATGAAATGGAAGCAGTAATAAAGCACTTTGATTTTGTAAGCGATGCACAAGTTATTATAGTGCCGGGACAAGACAATACATATGTGCTTGACAGTGGCAATATTATGCAGGCAAGCGCATCTGTAATGGTAACAATGTCTGGAAATGCAACACTTAGCGGTGATCAAGTTAAAGCTATAAGAGACCTTGTTAGCAGAGCTGTGCAAGGCCTTGAAATTGAGAATATAAGCATTACAGATACACTTGGCAATAGTTACTCAACCTCGGATGATGCAACGTCGTTAACCCAAAGTGCAACAGCGTTAAAACTAGAGCTTGAGCGCGAAGTTAACAACACAGTGCGCACAAATATTGCACATGTGCTAGAACCTTTGTTTGGAACTGAAAACTTTAGAATAAGTGTAAATAGTGTAGTAGATATGGACAGAAGCGTTACAGACACAACTAACTATACACTTGAAGAATGGGCACAAGATGGAAGCACAGATGGTGAGGGTATACTTGGTAGCCAAGTATACGACCAACAAATAATTAGGCAAAACGAAGATGAAGAGGGTGGTGCTGTTGGCACTACAACAAATTCAGATATAAATACATACGTTGAAGATGAGGCTTTACAAGACCCGAACCTTGACCAAATTAATAATTACGGGGAAGAAAATTATTTGGTTGATACAACAAAAAGCCAATCGGAAAGTTTGGGTGGCACAGTTGCCGATTTAACTGTTAGCATTACTGTAAACAGCGAGGCCTCTGCCGGAATGGATGCAAACGAACTTTACGACTTAGTTGCTAGGGCGGCAGGTATAAGTTCTGAAATTCAGCAAGAAAAAATTGATATTATGATAGCTCCATTTTTTGAAGAAGAAACAACAATATTTGCAGAAGATGCACTTATTCAAGAATGGATGATAATACCTTTAATAGCTTTGGCAGCATTTTTATTTATAATGCTAATTATAATAATACTGATTAGCAGAAGAAGAAAGAAAAAACGCCGCAAACAAGCAGAAGAAGATATGGCAAATGCAACACAAACAGCACAGGCACAGCTACTTGCTAAAGGTTTTGATATGAGTACAAATCCTGCTTTAGCGGGGCTTTCACCTCAAGAGATAAGCGAGCAAATGGTAGACATAATGGATATAAGAAGCGACAGGAGTGTAGAACTTAGAAAAACAGTTAGAGAGTTTGCTAAAAACAACCCTGAAATTGCGGCCCAAATGGTTAAAAACTGGCTAAAGGAGGGTACGTAAACTATGGCTGAAAAAAAAGTAAAACCTAATGCAAAGTCTAAAAAAGGCGATGTAAGCGATGAAGTAGCAGATGATGCCTTACCTGCTGCGCCGGCTAATGCGGTACCCGAGTTGCCGGAGGTAACTTTAAACAAAAAGCAAAAAGCTGCCGCCGTAATAGTGTCGCTGGGCACAGAAAAAGCTTCGGCGCTTTACCAACACTTAGATGCAGAAGACCTTGAAAGTTTAACTATAGAAGTTGCAAAACTTGGATTTATTGACGCGGGCACTACAGAGGCTGTGCTTAATGAATTTTATCAAATGTGCCTTACAAATAAGGCTGTAACCGAAGGCGGATACGATTACGCCAGAAGTGTACTTGAAAATGCATTTGGCTCTCAGGCGGCACAAAGTTTGCTTGAAAAAGTAACAAGTGCGTTAATGAGTAAAGAATTCGACTTTCTTGATAAAGCTGATGAAAAATCGCTATTTTCGGCATTGCAACACGAAAGACCACAGACGATTGCACTTATATTGTCTTATGCGTCTCCGGGCAAATCGGCAAGCGTTGTAGAACAGCTTGATGCTAAAAAACAAGTTAAAGTTATTGAAGCTATAGCAAATATGGAAAGCGCCTCGCCCGTTGCAATTAAACTTATAGAGGAAGAGCTTGAGAAGAACTTCAGTGCACTTGTACGTACAGACAACGTGGAAGTTGGCGGCATAGATTACGTAGCCGGAATTATGAACAATTTGGACAGAGCAAGCGAAAAAAGTATATTCGATCATCTTGGCAAAACAAACGAAGTACTTGCCGAAGAAATTCGCAAAAGAATGTTCACATTCGAAGATATTATTACTATGGACGACAGAAGTGTACAGCGTTTTGTTCGCGATTGCGATCCGAAAGACCTTGTTCTTGCGCTTAAAGGTGCCGGTAACGAAGTTGCAAACAAAATATTTGCAAACATGTCCTCTCGTATGGCACAAAGCATTAAAGATGACCTTGAAGTTACAACAAACATACGTCTACGTGATGCAGAAGAAGCTCAACAGCGCGTAGTTGGCATAATAAGAGGATTGGAAGAAAAAGGCGAGTTAATTATCCTCAAGGGAGGCGGCGACGATATAATTGTCTAATATATTTAAAAGTTTTTCAGGTGTTTTTGCCGAACAGTACGTTTTTCCAAGTGCAGATGAAATAGACTTGAGTGACGATGCGTTTATATCTATGGGCGAAGAGAACATTGAAAACAGAGAAGATGCCGACTTTGAAAATGAATTTTTTGAAGAAAATACATTAGATGTCGGCGAGTTTGAACTTGAC
>CAYJGU010000012.1:7179-59689 GCA_964369925.1 uncultured Bacteroides sp.
GCGATGATAGTTTTAACGAAAGCAGTGCAAATTTAAACGACATGATGTTTGACGATGAAATTGCGCTTATGATAGCACAGGCAAAGCAAGACAGCGAGCAAGATTATAACGTTGTGGACATTGAAAATAAAAAAAATGAAATGGCACATAAAAATGCTGTTGAAAGTAAAATGGATTTTGCAAATGTGCAGGCGAGCGAAATAATTGAAGACGCCATGAAAAGAGCACAAATTATTATTGATGAGGCTACAGAAAAAGCTGAAAACTTAACACAAACCGCAATGAACCAAGTGCAAAACGTGCAAAAAAAAGCTTTTGATAAAGGTTATGAAGAAGGTTTTGCACAGGGCAGTGAGCAAGCAGCACAGGAAAGTGTTTTGCAATTAAAAGAATTTTTAAAAGCGGCAACACAGCAAACCGAATTGCTTTACATTAATAGCCAAAAAGAGCTATGCGATTTGGCTGTTAGTGTGGCAGAAAAAGTAATTCAAGTTAGCCTTAAAAGTAGCAAAGAAGTTATAGGCCGAATGATACAAGTTGCAACAGAAAAGTTAAAAAGAAGAGAATGGGTTAGAATATATATAAACAATGAAGAGGCAAAAGGCCTTGTTGAAACATCTCCGGCACTTATGGCAGCACTAGGAGGGTTATCGGACAATATAAAAATTGTGCCATTAAAAGAATGTGAGAGTGGCACTTGTATTATAGAAATGCCCGATGAAATTATAGACGCAAGTGTTAGCACTCAACTTAAAAACATACAAGATACTTTAAACCATTTAAGTTGAGCGTAGCATTATATAATAGTTAACAACAGACTTGCAAAGGAGGTGCCGACGTTGATATCAAAAATGATAAAACACGTAAACGACATGCAAACAGTAAGCTATGTTGGAAAAATTGAAAATATGGTTGGCATGTCCATAGAGGCAAGCGGCACGCGCAGTGCAAAAGGAGATATTTGCCAAATACTAAACGGGCAAACCGGAGAGCAAATTATGGCCGAAGTTGTTGGCTTTAAAAACGACAAAACGCTTTTAATGCCATACACAAACATGAGCGGAATATCGGCTGGTAATTTTGTGCGCAACACACAAAGGCGACTGAGCTTAAAAATAGGCAATTTTTTAAAGGGCCGAGTAATAGACGCTTTAGGGCAACCAATAGACGGAAAAGGCGATTTTGTTGGTGGAGTATCGTTTTGTGTAGATAACAATAACTATATAAACCCAATGGCAAGGCCACCTATAAGAGAAAAAATGGAGTTTGGCATTAAGGCGATAGACAGTATGCTTACAATAGGTAAGGGCCAGCGCATAGGCATTTTTTCTGGCAGTGGTGTTGGTAAAAGTACACTTATGGGAATGATAGCAAAAAACGTAAAAGCCGATATTAACGTAATAGCACTTGTTGGAGAACGTGGGCGTGAAGTGTTAGAGTTTATTGAAAAAGACCTTGGCCCAGAGGGTATGAGCAGAAGCATACTTGTAGTTGCAACATCAGACCAACCGGCAATGCTTAGAAAGCAATGCCCAAGCGTTGCAACAGGTATAGCAGAGTATTTTAGAGATCAGGGACTTGACGTTTTACTTATGATGGACTCTCTTACAAGGTTTGCAATGGCTCAAAGAGAAATTGGACTTGCCGTGGGAGAACCACCTGTTGCAAGGGGATATACGCCATCTATTTATTCCGAGCTACCAAAGTTGCTAGAGCGTTCGGGCAATTTTGAAAGAGGATCCATAACAGGCGTTTATACTGTTCTTGTAGAAGGCGATGATACAAACGAGCCGATATCGGACACAGTTAGGGGTATATTGGACGGGCACATTGTATTGTCAAGGCGGCTTGCCAGTGCAAATCATTTCCCCGCAATAGACGTAAGCGGAAGTGTATCGCGTTTAATGATAGATATAGTTTCAAGCGAGCACACACGACTTGCGGCAGATTTGAGAGACATACTTAGCATATACGAAAAAAATGCAGACCTAGTTACAATAGGAGCTTATAAAGCGGGCACAAACCCAAAGCTTGATTATGCACTTAACAAAATAGATGCAATAAATAACTTTTTAAAACAAAGCATTACAGAAAGTTTTACATACGAGCAAAATATTAAAAACATGAAAGCTATTTTACAATAAACTTAAATTGCATAAAGGGTAATGGCATGAAAAAATTTAACTTTAACCTTGAAACAGTACTGGAATATAACAATCAGGTACTGGATAATGCGAGAAATGAATATGCAGCAGCACTAGAAATAGTGAGAAAGCAGAAAAAAAAATTAGATAACTTAAAAAACAGACATATACAGCTTAATGCTCAAATAAGAGAAAAAGAAATTGAAGGAATTACAGTGGCCGAGGCAATGAGCTATGAAATTGGCCTTAGAGTACTTGAAAAACGGATAAAAGATGAGACTAAAATATTGTACGAGCTGGAAAAGCAAGCAGAAGTAAAAAGGCAGTTGCTTGTTGAAGCAAAAAAAGAAACAATGACAATGGAAAAGTTGAAAGAAAAAAATCTTGAAGAGTACAAAAAATTAGAAATTAAAGAGCAAGAACATTTTATAGATGAAATAGTATCACTGCAAAGGGTTGTTAATGCAAACGAATAAACAGCCTTAACCGAATAATTAATTTTTTTATATTCCGCATTTGCGGTTTATATAAAGGCAAGCAACTTATTAATGCTTGCATAATTTAATTAAAGGAGGTGAATGAATGAATAGTGCACAAACAATTTTGCAAATGATGTTTGACTCTGTGGCAAATTCAACACAGCAAATGCTAGCAACATCTAATACAAGCGATATACAAAACAGTGAGTTTAAAAAGATGCTTGAAGACAAAAGCGAAGAATATTCAAGCTTACAAAGTACAAGCGAAGATTCTGAAAGCTCATCGGTTTTAAACGATGCAAATAAGCCTAACGATAAAGTAGACAGCGATACAAAACCGAATGCAAATAACAACCAGCAAGAAAAACCTGAAGAAACTTTGCAAGACGACTCACAAATTCAAATGATAGATTTGTCGCTTGTAATACCGCAACAAACAACACTTAGCCTTACACCGTTAACGGGCGAAAAACTAAATGAGGCATTAGCACAAAAAATAATACCGCAAAACGCACAAGAGCAACAAGCGGTTTTAACAAATGCTAAAACAGAACAGCCTTTACAGCAAACAGCCCAAACAACTACACAAAATGCAAGCCAAGGCGAGGCACCGTTGCAGCAAGTACAAAATGAATTATTACAAAACGGTGAAAACCAAAGCGGTACAGGTGCTAAAAGCGGTGAAAATGCAAAAGAAGGCGAAGTATTACAACTTACAACAACCGATACAGTGCAAAACTCTGTTTTTGAAGACGCAAAGTTTGTACCGGTTAAAGTGGGTGAAGGGCAAATGCAAACTCCTACACAAGCTGCTACAACAGACATTAACATTGCAAACACAATTATCAATGCGTCGGCTAACGGCACAGAGCAAGTAACAATTAAACTAACGCCGGACAATTTGGGTAATCTTGTAATTGACATTATGAAATCGCCAACAGGTGCAATTAGTATAGTGCTTAGCACCGAAACAGAAGCAGCAGCAAAAATGCTGAACGAGCACTCGGCTAACATTGCAAGTTTGTTAAACAATGGCAACAACGAAGTTAAAATACAAGTAGTACCACCGCAAGAAAGCGAAAGTATGATGCAAAACCCAAATAAAGATGCAAAAGACGGTACAGACAACAAACAGCAACAACAAAAAGATGAAAAACAAAATACAGATGACTTTTTAAATAAACTCAGGCTTGGGCTGTTTGATACGAATGTACAATCTGCGTAGAAGGAGAATTTTATGAGCGACTATTTTATGCCGGCATCGCTGGATAACTGGGCGGGTATTAGCGGCTCGCAAAGTAACACAAGCGGTTTAGACAGCTCTTTCTGGGACTATATTATTGACAACGACATTTCAATAAACGATACAGGTGAAACAGAAGACCTTCAATTTGAAGACTTTTTAAGCCTTATGGTACAACAACTTCAAAGCCAAACAATAGATTCGGCTATGGACTCTACAGAAATGTTAAACCAGTTAGTTCAAATGTCTAATGTTCAAATGATGAGCACTCTTCAAGAGAGCATGGAATCGCTTGCAATGGCAAGTACGCTAACATATGCAAGCTCGCTTGTAGGTAAAACTGTTACAGTTGGATCTTATAACGAAGAAAACGAGCTTGAAGAAATTGTTGGCACAGTTCAAGGAACAGGCACATACCAAGGCGTATCTGTTATTTTTGTAAATGACGAAATGTATGCACTAAGCGACATTATGGCTGTTGGTACTTTGCCAAACTTACCCGAAACAGACAGTGGTGAGGGTGACACAGGCACAGACGATGGAACACAGGGTGCTACAACTATTTAGTTAAATACAAAATACATACAAGGGGGCGGCGGTAAATGGTAGATATTACCTCCCAAGCTTTATTTAACAAAGCGCTGTCTGTTACGGGCCCTGGTGTTGGTACAAAGGTTAGCCAAAACACAAAAGTTAGTACAAACGACAATCAAAGCTTTAACGATATACTAAAAAAAGAACTACTCCAATCTCAAAGCACAAGCCAGGTTGAGTTTTCAAAACATGCAATGGCAAGGGCTCAGGAAAGAGGAATAGAACTAACCGACAACCTTTTAACAAAACTAACCGATTCCGTACAAAAAGCAGGAGAAAAGGGTGCACAAAACATACTTGCACTAGATGCAGGCAGAGCTTTTATAATTAATGTGCCTAACAATAAAGTTATAACAACAATGAGCGGCACAGAAATGAAAGAAAATATTTTTACAAACATTGATAGCGCTGTTATTTTGTAATATTAAAAGCAGGACCTTTTAGGAGGCTTTAAAACACATGCGAATGATGTGTTTTACTATTACAAAAGGCACTTTAATGTTTACATTAAAGGAGAGAACAATATGGCATTAGCAGGTTCGATGAGTGCAGGCATAGCTGGTTTAAAATCACACATGTCGGCGCTAAATGTTGTTGGTAACAACGTTGCCAACGTTAATACATACGGCTACAAAGCAGGCCGCGTTACTTTCAGAGAAAGCGTATATTCAACACAAGCAGCGGCGTCTGACGGCACACAGCTTGTTGGTGGCACAAACCCAAGACAAACAGGTTATGGCAACAGTATAGGTACTGTAGACCTTGATATGAGCACACAGGGCCTAGAGGCTACAGGCAGAGCACTTGACCTTATGATTCAAGGTGATGGCTTTTTCTTATTGGGAGATAAAGCAGGTGTTGGTGTAGACGCACTTGAAACACTTGATTTTTCAAGGGTTGGAAATTTAAAGTTTGACCAAGACGGCTATTTAACAGACGGAGCCGGAAACATAGTTTATGGCTTTATGACAGCTAACACAGACCCTGTAACGGGAGATATAAGCGCATCTACAGGTTTAAACGGAGAAGAAGTTAGTACAAACCTTGTACCTATAAGGTTACCGCTTGAAGCAACAGAAGCATTTTTAACAGCTAACACAACAGGTGGCGTGCTAAATGCTTTACTTACAGGCGCAGAAGTTGGCGATGCAATATACCCTGGTGTTAACGCAACAAGTGGTGTTAATGAACTGGGAACAGCGCTTACAGATTTAGATACATTGACAAGTATTGAAGTTGAAAGTATAAGCATAGATCAAAATGGACGTATAGCAGCAGTTAACCGCACAACACAAGAGCCGGTATTAATTGGTTATGTTGCACTTGGCTTTGTTACAAATCCGGCAGCTTTAACACATACCGAAGGCCCATACTACAAAGCACTTGGCGGCACAGGAAATATTACAATAGGTATACCGGGCGGCGAGTTTTCGGGTGACTTAAACAACGGGCAAGCAGCAGGTTCTACAATGGTACAAACAGGTACAACATACATGCCGGGCTTTTTAGAGCAATCTGGTACTGACCTTGCAACAGAATTTGCAAACATGATAATATACCAACGCGGATACCAAGCAAATACAAGAATTGTAAGCGTAACAGACAGTATGCTTGAAGAACTTGTAAACATGAAACGATAATTTTAATTAATTTATCGCCTTGCCTTTATAGGGCTCAATTATAAGGGCAAGGCGATGCACCAAAAACAAAAAATGTCAGCTTAACGTACAATGTAAAGAAAAATTAACAATTATATTTAAAAAAAAATTGAAAAATACTTCAATAAGGTGTAAAATATAATAATAAGCATAAAAAATAAAAACAATAATATTTTACACTAACTAAAATAGAAATTTATTAAAGAGATTCTTTATTTATATAAACGATTAATTTAACTTATGTGGCCATAAAGGCAGAACGGAGCGACTTATGATACAACTTACAAAAATGAACGGGGAAGAATTTTTAATTAACCATCAACAAATTGAGTGTATAGAGCTTATACCGGACTGCAAAGTAGTTATGATGAACCACAGTTATTATATTGTAAAAGATAAAGCAAAAGAGATAGTTGATAAAATATTAAGTTACGATTCAAAAATACTTGATATTCGCAAAGAAATTACAATTAAAGACAATACAAAATAAAAATAGTGTATTAAAAAAATTAGCTTTTAAACGGTTTTTTTATAAGGGGTTTATAATATGAACATAATTTATTTAGTTGGTATATTATTAGCGGTAATATTTATGCTGTTTGGTATTATGGTGGATATGACTGCGGGGTTTGCGGTAGACCCGGGCAAACTCGGTAACTTTTTTGATGCCTCCAGTGTGCTAATAGTTGTTGGCGGTACATTTGCCGTTGTTATTGCCTGTTACCCAAAAACAATTAAAGCATTAATAAAGCACTTTGGCATTATGTTTAAATCTAACAGCCACGACCCAAATGCATATGTAGAAAAGCTTATAGATTTAGCACAAGTAGCACGTAAAAACGGATTGCTTGCACTGGAAGAAAAAGCAAATGCAGAAACAGACCCGTTTTTTAAACAAGCTATTACTTTAATAGTAGACGCAAATGACCCGGCCCGTGTTAGAAACGTGCTTGAAAACGATATGGAACAAGCAAGCGAAAGACATAATAGGGTTATTGCCATGTACGAAAAAGGATCGGCTACGGCGCCGGCACTTGGTATGGTAGGTACACTTATAGGTCTTATTAACATGCTTAGTAACCTAGACGGCGGTGATATGTCATCTCTTGGTCCTAACATGTCTACGGCTATGATAACCACACTTTACGGCTCGGTATTGGCCCACGTATTTTTTACACCAATTGCAACAAACCTTAAGGCAAGAGATGAAGAAGAATACTTATGTAGGCAAATTATTGTAGAGGGTATTATGGCCATACAAGCCGGCGAAAATCCGAAGTTTTTAAAAGAATTTTTGCTTGTGTTTATGAACCAAAAACTGCGTGACGGCGGTGGCGGTAAAAAAGGTAAAAAAGGCGCAGCACCAGCGGCAGAGGAGTAATTTTTTACATAAACCTGAATGTTTGATATTAATAATATTATTTAATAAAATGCAGACAGTTTAATAAAAAGCCATAATCTGCAAGGAGAAACATTAATGAAGAAAAAAAGAGACTCGGGCGGCGGTGGCGGCGGGGCCAACTGGATGGATACCTATGGTGACATGGTTACACTATTAATGTGTTTTTTCATATTAATGTACTCAATGTCAAGCGTAGACCAAGAGAAATACGCTGCAATAGCTGAATCGTTTAATCCTGATGCAAAAGACAGCTTTTTAGGAGACACGGCAGAGGAAACCCCTCCGCCGGCACCGGAAGATACTGTTACAGAAGAGCAATCGGAGCAAAACTTAGAGCAGCTATACGAAGATTTAGTAGACTTTTTTATAGAAGAGGACCTAGGTAGCAACGTTAGCATTAGCAAAGGTAGTGGATATGTATTTATTTCGTTCCATGATGCGTTGTTTTTTGCAGGCAACAGCTACACAATAAGCGACGAGGGGCAAGAAATACTAGACAATGTTGCACAAGCAATTGGCAAAATTAGCAACACTGTTAATGTAATAGAGGTGCTTGGACATACTGCAAGGGCAGATGCAAGTGATGCCAATATTGTAAGTACAGATAGATTTCTTGCATCTAATAGGGCAACTGCTGTTACAATATATTTGCAGCTTAAAAATATTATAGAGCCCTCAAGGCTTGTAAGCCTTGGCTATGGCGAATGGAGACCAATAGGCGATAACGCCATAAGTGAAGAGCAAGCAACTAACAGGCGTGTTGAGCTTGTTGTAAGTGGTTACAACGAGGACAATATAAACAAAGACGATGTTGACATTTACTACAATATGCAAGAAGATGCCCAAACTGCTATAGAAGTTAAAGAAGAAGGCATTGGAATGACTGAAGAAGATGAAGGCGATGAAGCAGGTGAAACACAGAGTGCAGATGCTGAAAGCCAAACGCAAGAGCAAAGCGATAGCGAGCCTGTAGAAGATAGTGAACAACAAGAAGAGTAAAAACACATATTATATTAATGTAAGCCGATAACAAAATTAACTATAACTTGGAAGAGGTGAGAGAAAATGGCAGATGTGCTTTCGCAAAGCCAAATAGACGCGTTATTGAAAGCCGCGAACAGTACAGATAATTCTGACGCTCCACCACAAGCATCACAGGATAATGAGGAGAAGAAGTACAGAAAGTACGATTTTTACAGCCCAAGAAAATTTACAAAAGACAGAATACGAATTATAAGTGGTGTATTTGAAAACTATTCAAGAATTATAAACTCAAGGTTAAATGGTATACTGCATACCTCGTGTGAAATAACGGTTAAGTCCGTAGAAGAGCAAAGATACTACGAATTTTCAAATGCTATTTCGGAAAATGATGTTTTAACTCTTGTAGGGGCTAAAATAGAAAGTGCAAAATTACCTGAGGATTCGCCAATTATTTACCATTTTTCAACACAAGTAATGCTAAGTATGATGGATAGGCTTATGGGTGGATTAGGAGACACGGATAGTTCGCTTAACTCTTATATTTTTACCGATTTAGAATTAAAACTATATGAGAGTTTAGCTCAAACATTTACAAAAGTGCTCTCGTCCAGTTGGGAAAACTATATAAATGTAGATTTTGAATTTGAAAAGGTTGAAACAAATCCAACTCTTGTACAAATTATAGGATTAGATGAAACGGTAGTTATAGTTGGCTTAGATGTAAAATTTGAAAACTGTTCGGGGCAGGTAAGCATATGCTTGCCCGGAATGATGCTTACAAACATATTTACATTTATGGCAGCTAACAGTAAAGCCGGAAAAGGCAACGGAGAAGATAACTCGGATGAAATACTTGACATGTTAAAAGTTTCCGATCTGGAACTTAAAGCAGAACTTACACGTACTAGTGTGCGTTTATCTGACATTAACACGCTTAATGTAGGTGATGTGATTAACCTTAATCACCCTGTTAAAGCACCGGTAAGCGTGTTTGTAGGAGATAAAGTTTGGTTTAACGGCTTGCTTGGAACTAAAAATAACAGCATCGCCGTTAAAATACGCGATACATTCCACAACAATGAAGAGGAAAGAAAGGAAATATAAGAACATATGGAGTATAGAGTATATAGTGCATTAGAACTTGACGCCATAGGGGAAGTAATGAATATAAGCCTGGGCTCCTCTGCTACGGCCGTTTCTAATATGCTTAACCACCGTGTTGATATATCTACACCTGTTGCAACGGCTGTTCCTGTTGAAGAATTTAGCTTGGGTGAAATGGAACCTGCGGTTTGTGTAGAAATTCAATATGTTGCGGGCCTTAGAGGCAGCAACATTATGATGCTAAAAAAAGACGATGTAAGAGTAATAGTAGATATATTAATGGGTGCCGAAACCGAACCTGAAGAATTTGAGCTTAATGAACTTAGCATAAGTGCTGTATGTGAAGTTATGAACCAAATGATGGGTGCGGCAAGTACGGCCTTATCAGACTTTTTAGGTAAGTCGGTAAATATATCTACACCAACTTCATTTATGCTTGAAGATTTAGAGAACTTTAAAAAAGAGCATATTGATAGTTTGTCGGGAACGGTTGTTGTGGTTAGATTTAACCTAAAAATAGAAGATAAGCTTGACAGTGAATTTATAAATGTGATACCTGTAGAACTTGTAGATGATATGCTAGCAGGCTTTGGTATGGATCCAACACCTCAAACAGCCACAGCACAGGAAGTGCAAGCAAGTGGAGCCGGCAGTGATCAAGCTGCAGCTGCACAGCCACAAGCGGCACCGACTGCTCAACAACAAGCAGCACCGCCACCGCAAATGCCTGCACAACCGGCACCAATGCAAGACCCGGGTATGCCACAAATGCCTGTACAAGGAATGCCAATGCAAGATCCAAATATGCCACAAATGCCTGTACAAGGAATGCCAATGCAAGACCCAAATATGCCACAAATGCAGTACGCACCACCACCGCAAATGATGTATGCACCGCAACCGGGGGCGTATCCAATGCCACCACAATATATGGGACAGGTTATGTACCAACAAGATCCGAAAGTAATAAGTACACAACCTGCCGAATTGCCTGTATTATCACAAAGCGACAGATTGCCGGCAGAGCAGGCAACAAACCTAGATTTAATTTTATCGGTTCCACTTGAAGTTAGCGTAGAAATAGGGCGAACAAGAAGGAAAGTTGAAGAAATTTTGACATTCTCTAAGGGTTCGCTTGTAGTATTAGATAAGCTAGCAGGCGACCAAGTAGACCTATATGTTAACGGACTTTGCATAGCAAAAGGAGACGTTGTGGTTATTAACGATAACTTTGGAGTTAGAATTACTGAAGTTTTAACACAAAGCCAATTGCTAGAAGCCACAAATGCAAAGTAAAATATATAAAAACAAATAAGACAATAAACAAAACGTAAAAAATTATAATTAACAAGAAAAGGATGAATGAACACATGGCTAAAATTTTAATTGTTGATGATGCAGCTTTTATGAGAAAAGTTATACGCGATACACTAGAGAAAAATGGTTTTACAGATCTACATGAGGGTGTTAACGGCCAAGATGCTGTTGACAAATACTTTGAGTTAAAACCCGACTTAGTGTTGCTGGACATTACAATGCCTATAAAAGACGGGCTTGAAGCTTTGAAAGAAATTAGGGGCAAAGACGGCAATGCTAACGTGGTAATGTGTAGCGCAATGGGCCAAGAAGCAATGGTTGTAGAAGCAGTGCAAGCCGGTATTAAAGACTTTGTTGTTAAACCTTTTAAAGAAGATAGATTGATGAAAACAGTAACATCTATACTTGGCAACCCATAATAATATTATGTTAGATAATATAGTAAGCCTACTCAGTACTCTTATAATAATATTACTCATTCTGGCACTTGCTTACCTATGCACAAGGTTTATAGCCTCTAGGTCGTTTTTAAGCGGCATGGGTTATACAACCAAACGCATAAAAATACAAGAGCAAATACAAACAGGTAAAGACCAAAAGTTAATGCTTGTAAAAATGGGTGAAACCATTTATTTTATAGCAAGTGGCCCAGCGGGAGCTGTGTGCATAGATAAAGTAAGCGAACAAGAAGCGCAGCTTTGGCAAAAAGAGGATGAGGAAAAATTGTTACAGCAGGAGAAGTTAAGCTTTAGTGACACACTGAAAAAGGCCGCCGAACAATTAAACAAAAAAGGGAGGCCATAATTTTGGATGCGCTTATTAATGTTAACGGAGAAAGCATACAAACACTTCAAATACTGTTTGTAACAACGCTATTAACACTTTTACCATCGCTACTTGTAATGATGACCTCATTTACAAGGTATATAATATCTTTTTCGTTTTTGAGAACAGCAATGGGCACACAGCAAAACCCGCCCAACATGGTACTTACAGGTATGGCACTTTTTTTAACACTGTTTACAATGGCACCGGTGTTAAACGAAATTCAAACAAATGCATATACACCTTATACAGAACAAGAGATTTCTCAGGAAGAGTTTATAGAAATTGCACAAGTGCCACTAAAAGAATTTATGTTGCGACAAACCGAGCAAGGAGCACTTGATGTGTTTGTAGAAATGTCGGGAGAAGAGGCACCGCAAACAGAGCAAGAAGCTATAGATTTACCTCTTACAACGATTGTACCTGCATTTATGACAAGTGAGCTTAGCAGAGCATTTCAAATTGGATTTTATTTGTACATACCATTTTTGCTAATAGACGTAATTGTTGCCTCAACTTTAATGTCTATGGGCATGATAATGTTACCTCCGGCAATGATATCTATGCCGTTTAAGTTGCTATTATTTATTAGCTTAGATGGCTGGGAGCTTTTGTTTACAACACTTATACGCACATTTAACTAAGTGTAAACTTAATTAAATATTGTTTAAAGTGTTAAGCAAATGGTAAATACAGCAAAACGGAGGGACAATTATGGAAGTTACAGATATATTGCGCGAAGGACTTAGCATTGCACTAAGAATAGCTGGACCGCTATTGCTGCTTAGCATGACTGTAGGTGTTTTGGTAGCTATATTTCAAGCCGTAACACAAATTCATGAGCAATCGCTGGCATTTATATTAAAACTTACAGTAATAATTACAGCACTGGTTATAGCGGGCGGTTGGATGCTTGAAAGTTTGCTTGATTTTTGCCGTTACCTGTTTACGTTAATGTAGGGGTTGGTGCAAATGGATTTTACACAGTTATACGGCTTTGAACTTATATTTATACGAATGACAGGGTTTATATTTTTTAGCCCGCTTTTTGGCCGAAACAATGTGCCAATATTATTTAAAACAGGTTTTTCGTTTGTATTGGCGTTGTTTTTAATGTCATCAACGTCTACTGTTATACCGCAACCGCCCCAAACAGTAATAGAGTTTGCGCTAATTGTTATAATAGAACTGGCAATAGGCTTTACATTAAGCTTTGTAATGCGCATGTTCTTTTCAATTGTTCAGCTGGGCGGAGAGTTAATGGATACCCAAATGGGCCTTACAATGTCGCAAATATACGATGCAAGTAGCGGAGCAAATATGTCTGTTACGTCATCTTACCTAAATGTATTGTTTTTAATGATATTTTTTGCGCAAAACGGCCACTATACCTTAATGAGAATATTAATATCTTCGGGGGAAATAGTTCCATACGGTACAGCGGCATTTGGCCCAGAAATAACTTCTCATATAGTAGAAATATTTTTTTCTTATGCAATATTATCGGTTAAATTGGCTTTGCCTGTTTTAGCTGCACAACTAATAGGTGTAATAGGTATGGGCATTTTAATGAAAGCGATACCGCAAATTAATGCATTTGTTATAAATATGGAACTTAAAGTTATAGTTGGGTATTCGATGTTGTTTATATTTTTTGTGCCAATAAGTGAATTTATGCTTGCAGTAGAAGTGCAAATGTTAAACGACGTGCAAAGTATATTGCAAACTATTCAAAGCATTTCGTAAATTTATAGTTTAACTAAAGGAGAAATGCGTTTTGCCGGATCCACAAAAAACCGAAAGAGCGACCAATAAGAAGCGTCGCGATGAACGAAAAAAAGGTAATGTTTTTTTAAGTAGCGATGCTGTGTCAATTTCGGTAATGGTATGCGGTTTTGCGGTGCTGTTTATTACTGCATCTAATATAGCAAACCAAGTGTATTCGTTTTTGCTGTACTGCGTAACACTTATTACAGATATGGTAGGCAAGGAAATTCCCTCGTTAGAACTTACACAACTTTTTTCAAATTTCATATGGTCTTTTGTTTTAGCCGCAGGCCCGTTTTTTTTAACTTGTGTGGTAATGGCTATAGGCGTAACGTTTTTTCAAACCAAAATGTTGTTTGCGCCTGAATCTATAAAACCTAAATTTAGCAAACTTAACCCAATAAAAGGCTTTGCAAAGCTTTTTTCGCTTAAAAGTGTGGTAGAAGCACTTAAAGGAATATTAAAAATTGGGTTACTTTTATACATTATTTTTAGTTATATTTTATCAAAAACAAATTTGTTTTCAAGGTATTTGCACACAGATGTTCGTGTAGCGGCTACCCACATGTTTGAAAGTGCTTTTGGAGTTATTGTAAATGTTTCTATAGCGTATGTTGCACTTGCAGCGTTTGATATTTTTTACAAAAAGTGGGAATTTGAACGCGACATGAGAATGACAAAGCAAGAAGTAAAAGATGAATACAAGCAACTTGAGGGCGACCCGAAAATTAAGCGCAAAATTAAAGAAACACAAAGAAGAATGGCCCGCAGCAGAATGATGCAACAAGTGCCAAAGGCAGATGTAATAATTAAAAACCCAACGCACTATGCCGTAGCACTTAGATATAAAGCAGAAAAAGACAATGCTCCTTTAATATTGGCAATGGGCCAAAATGAACTTGCAAAAAGAATATTGCAAGTAGGCGAAGAAAACAACATAACAATAATAGAAAATAAACCTTTAGCGCGTGCGCTATATGCAACAGGTAAGCTTTACAACGAAATACCGCCGGACTTATACAATGCCGTTGCAGAGGTTTTAGTATATATTTACAAAATAAAAGGCAAAATAACATAAACAAAAATATTCGTATTAACAAAACCAAACCCAAAGGTAGGAAAGCATTTATATATGAAACGGTTATTAAACAATTCAATATCACTAATTGTGGTTATTATAGTGCTGTTTTTGGTTTTACCAATACCTACGGTATTACTAGACATACTATTAATCATTAATATATCTTTGTCTATTATGATATTGTTAATAACAATGAATATATCAAATGTATTAGAATTTAGCATATTTCCTTCATTGTTATTAATAACAACTCTTTTTAGGCTTGGCCTTAACGTTTCGTCCACAAGGTGGATACTAGGCAACGGTGGTTTTGCAGGTGTTGTTATTAAAGCTTTTGGAGACTTAATAACACAGGGCAATATAGTAATAGGTATAATTATATTTTTAATTATAGTATTAGTGCAATTTATTGTTATTACAAAAGGCGCCGAGCGCGTTAGTGAAGTTGCAGCAAGGTTTACACTAGACGCTATGCCGGGCAAACAAATGGCAATAGATGCAGACCTTTCTAGTGGGCTTATTGGCGAGCAAGAGGCCAGAGCACGCAGGCATAACATACAAAAAGAAGCAGACTTTTTCGGATCTATGGACGGTGCCACAAAAATTGTTAAAGGCGACGCCATAATGAGCATTGTTATAACCGTTATAAACTTTGTAGGCGGTTTAATAATAGGCGTAGTACAAGGTGGCGCCGATATAGGGCAAGTTTTTAGCGTATACTCAATTGCAACAATAGGTGACGGTTTAGTATCGCAGTTGCCTTCGCTAATGATTTCAACGGCAACAGGTATGATTGTTACAAGAAGTGTATCAGACGAAAGCCTTAACACAGACGTATTGCGTCAGTTTAAAACTCAGCCAAGGGCAATAATAGCAACAGGACTAGTGCTATTAATATTAGCAGTTATTCCGGGCACACCAACATTACCGCTATTGGTAGTTGGCGCAGCACTTAGCTTATTTGGCTATACAATAATGCAAAGAATGCAAAGAGAAAAAGAGCAAGAACTAATGCTTGAGCAAAAGCATGCTCAGGGTAAAACCGAAGAGGTGCCTTCTGAGGGAGACTACTTTAAAGATATAAACAATGTGTACTCGCTATTAAATGTAGAACCGGTAGAAATGGAATTTGGTTACAGCTTAATACCGCTAGTAGATGAATCTAGCGGCGGTAAACTAATAAACAGAATTGTTATATTTAGAAGACAATATGCACAAGAAATGGGATTTGTTGTTCCTAGCATACGCTTACACGATGGTGCAAGCCTTGGAACGAATCAATATATAATAAAAATAAGAGGCGAAGAAGTAGCAAAGGGAGAAATTTTAGTAGATTACTACCTAGCACTAGAACCCGGTAGCCCAAGCGGAGAGATAGACGGTATTGAAACAATAGAGCCGGCATATGGTATACCGGCAAGATGGATATTACCTGAAAACAAAGAGCTTGCTGAAATATACGGCTATACTGTAATAACACCATTAACGGTTATGTTAACACACTTAACCGAAACGGTAAAACAGCATTCTCATGAATTACTTGGAAGAACAGAAACGCTACAGCTTGTTGAAAATTTAAAAACAACAATGCCAGAACTTGTGGAAGATACAATACCTTCGGCAATTACGTATGCGGCACTTGAAAAAATACTGCGAAACCTTTTAAAAGAAGGTATACCGATAAAAGACCTTGCAGTAATACTTGAAACCATACTTGACTCGAGCATAACAACAAAAGATATAGATACTATAACCGAAAATGTAAGAAGCGCATTAAGCAGAACTATTACACGTAAATTTTGCGAAAATGGTCAACTTAGGGTTGTTACACTTGATGCAAGTGTTGAAAAAAGCATATTATCGGCACTGGCCAAAAACGAGCAGGGCATATACCTAGCATTAAGCCCCGACATTATGCAGCAAATTATATCTCAAATGGGCGAATTGCGCAAAAAGTTTAACGATTTATCGCAAACACCAATCATATTAACAAGTCAAGTTATAAGAGTATACCTAAGCCGACTTATTAAAGGTTTTTACCCCGACGTGTACGTGCTTTCGTTTAACGAAATAACCAGTAATGTACAAATTCAAGCACTTGGCAACATAACGCTGCTAGTAAACGAAGAATCGGCATAAAATAGCAGTTTAATTGTAAGTGAGGGGAGGGCAAGCATTGAGTGAAACAAATGCAGCGCAAAAAATGACAAAACTAAATAGTGATGTGCATAAGCTGACAAATGAAGAGTTACTTTTACTATATAAGCAAACGCAAGATAACGATTTAAAATGGGAACTTGCTTTGCGTTATACCGACTTTATAAAAAGAATAGCAATACAAACATGTGGCTTGTATAGCGGATTTACCCAAATGGACGACGTTATACACGAGGGTGTAATTGTTTTACTAAGTGCGGTAGATAGGTTTGACCCAAATAAAGAAGTAAAATTTGAAACATATATATCTAAACGACTGCGAGGAATGATAGTAGACCTAGCGCGAAAGAACGATTGGTTGCCCCGCCACTTAAGACAAAGGGCTATTAAGGTAAATAAAGTAGTAGAAGAGCTAAGCATAAAACTTGGGCGTATGCCAAATACTCAGGAAATAGCGCAACACATGGGCATGACAAAAGAGCAATACAGTGAAACGTTTCAAGATATATCGGTTACTAATCTGATGTCGCTTGAAGTTTTAATAGATACATACGGCAATACATCGGGAAAAATTTTATCATCTAAAGATTCTAACGATATTCCAAGCGAAATTTATGAAGAAAAAGATATGTTTAGAAACTTGCATAGCGGAATATCTAAACTTAAAGACAACGAACAGCTGGTGCTATCGCTTTATTACGAAAAAGAGCTTACAATGAAAGAAATAGCACATGTAATGGGTGTAAGCGCACCTAGGGTATCGCAACTGCATGCAAGAGCTGTACAGCAGCTAAAATATTATATGAATAACGAGTACAAAGACGACTGAGTTCCCTATAAAAGACTGGAGAATACAAATGACAAAAGGATTTTATAACTTAACAAGTGGAATATTATCTCAAACAAGGCGACTAGACGTTGTTGGAAATAACATGACTAATGTTACAACACCCGGGTATAAAAAAGAAACATATACAGATACAACGTTCGAGGAAGTTCTTATTAGCAGAGTAGGTAATAGCGATAAGAGTGACAGTGAAGTTATAGGTTCGCAAAGTTATATGCTTGCGTCGGATGAACTATACTACGACCTCACTGAGAGCGGCCTGGATATAACAGGATTAAACCTTGACTTTGCAATTATGGGTGAGGGCTTTTTTGGCATACAAACACAAAATGGGGTGCAGTACACAAGGGGCGGCAGCTTTCAATTAGATGAAGAAGGTTACTTATATGCTCCCACATATGGCAGGGTGCTTGGCACAAACGGCCAACCAATACAGCTTAACAGCGATATAATTGATGCAGATATGCAAGGTAGGCTTTTTGATAGCGAAACAGGAAATTTAATTGGACAAATAGGCCTATTTACATTTGAAGATGAAAGTTTACTTGCAAAAACCGAACTTGGTTTGTTTGATGTAGGAGGACAAGTAGCAACACCTGCACAAACACAACAAGTAATGTGGAAGGCTGTAGAGAACTCGAACGTGGACCTTGCCAGTGAAATGAGCAACATGTTAACAGCGCAAAGGGCTCTTCAAAGTGCTGCGCAAGTACTTAAAATGTACGACGAAGTGCTTACAAAATCGGTAAACGATATAGCAAGAATTTAACATAAGAACCGGTAGGCAATTGTTTTTGCCCCAACAAACGATAGGAGTAAAGCTATGATACAAGGCTTTTATGCAGCAAGTACCGCCGCAACACAGCAAATGGACAGAATGGCTGTGCAGGCTAACAACATTGCAAATGTTAATACATATGGCTTTAAAGCTATAAGTCCATCTTTTGGCACACTTATGTATGGTATGCTAACGGGTGTAAACGATAATACACTCGAAAGAGGCACAGGTACTCAAATGGTATCTACCTCTACAAATTACGATACGGGTGGATATACGCAAACAGGGCGTAGCCTTGATTATGCCATTTTTGGCGAAGGTTTTTTTGCACTGAGAGATTTATCTACAGGCGAGGTTTCTTATACAAAAGACGGTTCGTTTACTATTTCAAGTTACGAAACGGCAAACGGCGAGCAATTTTATTTGTCAGACGGAAGCGGGCGTCTTGTACTTGATGAGGATTTAAACCCAATTCTTGTAACAGATATACAAGAAAAGCAACCTGTTGGTGTATTTGGAATACAATATAAAGATGGACTGCTACACTTAGATGGCGGAAGATTTTTAGCAGATCCTGAAAAAAATGGAGCAATAACTGCACTTGAAACACAAGTGCAACAGGGCTTTTTAGAAGAGAGTAACACAGACTTATCGACAGAGATGGCAAGAGTAATTGAAACGCAACATGCTTACAGCTATGCTATTTCTATGATGAAAACTGCCGATGAAGTTGAAACCACTATTAATAATTTAAGATAAGTTAAGTAAAAGTTAATTTAGCATAAGTTTAAGCAAAAAAAATAATATTATTTATAATAATAGAAATTGCAGGTGGGAATTGTGAAAAAATTTGAAGATTTAAACGGACTTGAGATAGACGCATTGCGTGAACTTGGAAGTATAGGAAACGGCAATGCGGCAACATCGCTATCGGGTATGCTTGGAAAAGAAGTGCGTATAAGCGTGCCCCAGGTTAAAATATTAGAATACAACGATGCAATAGAGTGGATAGGTGGGCCGGAGCCGATAACGGCCGGCGCACTTGTTAGGATGTCGGGAGAAATAACCGGTGTTGTGCTTATGGTGCAGCGAGTAGAGTTTGTTAACTTAGTTTTAGGAAATATGCTTGGCAATACAGTTGAGAATTATGAGGAGTTAACAGAACTTGATGGATCGGCACTTATAGAGGTTAGCAACATTATGATTTCCACCTTTATAAATTCTTTATGCAGCTTTGCCGATATTAACATAGCGCTTTCTGTACCGGCATTTACCGTAGACATGCAAGGCGCAATTTTAACTGTGCCTATGGCAGAGTTTGGTGGACAGTCTGATTACATAATGACAATAAGTTCGGAATTTATATGCGATGATAAAGTAATACCGTGTAGTTTGTTGTTGTCGCCCGATGTTAGATCGTTAAACTATTTATTAAAGAAACTGGGAGTTCTTGATGAGTAAAATAATTGTTGGAATTGCAGACATGAAGATGTCGAAAAACGAGGGAGAAATAATTACATACGCACTTGGCTCTTGTATAGGAATTTGTTTGCTAGACCCCATTGTAAAAATATGTGCTTTAATACATATTATGTTGCCAATTAATATGGAGCCTCAGCGAACATCTACATTTAAATATGCCGATACGGCTATTCCTCAAACACTAAAAGAAATGGAGCAAAAAGGTGCATCGCGCTTGAGAATAACTGCAAAAATTGCAGGTGGTGCAAGTATGTTTGCAACAGACCCTAAAAACCCAATGAGCAATATAGGTAAAAGAAACATAGACAGTGTATTAATGTGTTTAAAGCGAGATAGAATTAAAATATTAGCGCAAGATGTCGGTGGAGAAAAAGCGAGAACAATGTCGGTAGATGTTGCAACCGGAACATGTACACTAAAAAGTTATGGTAAACCGGATATTGTACTTTAAAAATGAATAAAAATGTAGTAATATAGTAATAGTACATATTTTTATTAAAAGGTTCGTAGGTAAAAAACAAATAAAACGCCAATAAATGAATATAATTTAGCTAAGCTAATACAAACTAAGGAGTGACGAGTGTGAGCGAGTATAGTATCGATGAAAAAATTATAGAACCGGGCTCGAATGAAATAGAAATAATGCGCTTTGTAATTAGTGGCAACATATATGGCATAAATGTGGCAAAAGTAAAAGAAATTATGCTTTGCGAGCCGGTACAAAGTATGCCGCACGTACATTTTGCGGTAGAAGGTATTTTTAAACCTAGAGATTTAGTTTTAACAGTAATAGATTTACCATCGTTTCTTAAAAAAAGCACAGTAGAAAAAACAGAAAAAGACTTATTTATTGTTACAAGTTTTAATAATTTGTCTATTGCATTTAGGGTTCATTCAGTAGAGGGAATAAGTCGTATATCATGGCGTGATATTCACTCTCCGGATGCAACGGTGGCAAGTTCTTCGGGTGCAATATTAACAGGTATAACACAAATAGGCAAAGACATAATAAGTATTTTGGATTTTGAAAAAATTATTATGGACATTGCCCCTGAAACAGGTATTCAAGTAGGCGAAGTTGACACACTTGGCCAAAGAAATAATAACTCTGCCGCTATTTGGGTTGCAGAGGATTCAACATTGTTAACAAAGCTAATACATACTTCGCTTGAAAAAGCAAAGTATGAAAATGTAACAATGTTTGCAAACGGAGCAGAGCTTTGGAAGGCATTAGGCGAGATAAAAGATAGAGAAAACTTAGATGACTACGTAAAGCTTGTTATAACAGATTTAGAAATGCCTGAGATGGATGGGCATATGCTTATAAAATTAATAAAAGAAGATAAAGATTTTAAGAAATTACCTGTAGTAATTTTCTCTTCATTAATATCTGAGCAAATGCGGGAAAAAGGCAAACAAGTAGGAGCCGATGAGCAACTTAGCAAACCTGAAATAGGAAAACTTGTTGGAATAATAGACAGGTTTGTTAACTAAAAAAATAAAAATGCAAAATTTTTAAATTTGTGAAAGAGAGTGAAAAAATGAGCAGTAAATATATTGTTAGGCAACCAATGAAAGACGCGCAGAGTAATATTGTGGGTTATGACATACAGTATTACGGAGAAAATTATGCGTTTGGCGGCTCAACAGAATCACTTTCAAATACGGCCGACCTTGTTGCAGCAGATACGGTTTATGGCTTTTTAACACAAAACCAAGACAAACATTTTAGTGGGTCGCTTAATTTTATGACATTTACAAGTACGTTGCTTGTTAAAAAAACACCGCTATTGTTTGATGTGAACGATTTGGTTATACAAATAGACGACAGTGTGCTTATACACCCGCTTGCAATGCACATGGTAAAACAATATGCTGAAAGCAACTATAAAATAGCAGTTAATGATTTTCAATTTACGCCTAGGTATATGGCTTTTATGAACCATATTGATTTTATAAGAATTAATATAGAAACAACAGTGGACGAAACAGTTGACCATTTGCTTGAAATAGCAAAAAGCATGGATAAAAAATGCATAGCTTATGGTATAGATACCGAAGCATTGTATGACAGGGTAAAAGAAAAACCTTTTTTTGCATTTGAGGGAGCTTTTGTAGCTAAAAAAATAGCAACAAAGGCGCATAATAGCGAATATTTAAAAAGTAACTTTTTCCGCTTAATGGTAGCAGTTACACAAGAAGTACCTGATGTTGATGAGATAGAGGAAATTATTTCTTTAGACGCTACACTTACATACGCAATATTAAAAGTTGTAAACTCGGTATACTTTGCACTAAGAAAACGTGTTACCACTGTAAGGCAAGCTATTATGACAATGGGATTGACAGAGATGAAACAGTGGGTGTACCTAATTAGCGCTACTAACGGAGATGTAGAGAGCGCAGATGATGCAGCACAAGAGTTTTTGCGGTTGTCGTTTACACGTGCAAGCTTTTGCACTAAACTGGTAAAACACATTAAAGGCGCAGTTTTAAACAGGCAAGAGGCATATTTAATGGGTATGCTAAGCACACTTAACTACTTAATAGATGCCCCATTAGTAGAAATATTAGAAGAGATTCCAATTTCGGATGAGATAAAAGAAGCTCTTTTAGAAAAAAAAGGCAAATATGGCGCTATGTATGCACTTATTCTTTGCTACGAAAACGCCGACTGGGCAAATTTAGATTTATATGCTAACGAGCTAAATATAGCTTCGGAAGTGCTAACTACAACGTACTTTGAGTGTGTAGAAGAAGCGGAAAGAACATGGAGAGAAATAGTTAGCCCAATGGAAGAGCCGGCACTGACAGTATAATATTACAAACCCTAATATTTGCTTTTAATTTAGCAAACATTAGGGTTTGTTTTTTTGCAAATATTATAAACATTAAAGCAAAATAGTAATGATTTAAATTTCTGCCTTTTTGCCCTCGCTTGGTTTTTGAAATAGTGATGGAATACTACAAATTGCACTTATACCTACAACAGTATAAACAGCTCTTGCAAGTAATGTTTGTGCTCCGCCAAACAGCCATGCTACAGCATCAAAATTTAAAAGGCCAATTAAGCCCCAATTTATGCCGCCAACAATAATTAAAACAATGCAAATCTTATAAAATATCGACATATAATTACTTCCTTTCTAAAAAATATATATAATAACAACTGCAAGAAAATGCAGCTTGTTTTTAGTATTTTGTGCTGTTTACAATTAAAATATACATGCAAAGTAAATAAAGGCATAACATTTACAATAATGTTAAAGATGATTTTTATTAAAAAATATGATATAATATAATGTAAATATGCAAAAATTTAGGCGTTTTTATGCATAAAAAACTGCGATTGAAAGGACAACTACAAATGGATTTTGAAAGGCATTGCTGGGCGGAAATAGATTTAGATGCTTTGCAAAGTAATTTTAATTTTGTAAAACAAAAAGTTAATAACATACCCATTATGGCTGTTGTAAAGGCAAATGGTTACGGACACGACGCAGTTACGGTAAGTAAGTTGTTTGATGAAGCCGGCGCAGCGTGGTTTGGCGTAAGCTGCCTACAAGAGGCATTAGAACTTAGAAGAGCGGGTATAAATAAAAATATACTAATTTTGGGGTATACAATGCCCGAATATGCGCATATTTTAGCTGAAAACAACTTGGTTCAAACTGTAAATTGTTTGCAGTATGCCGAAATGCTAAATAATATTTGTGCTAAAAAAAATATTGAAATTACTGTTCATATAAAAGTAGATACAGGTATGGGCCGACTGGGATTTTTAGTTTGCGATGATATAAAAAGCGCAACAAAAGAAATATTACACGTATGTAATATGAAACATTTAAATGCAGAGGGGTTATTTACACATTTTGCCTCGGCCGACAGCCTTGAGGAAAATGATTTAGACTATACAAAAAACCAATATAAGCTACTTTGTAAAACGCAAGATATGTTAGCTGCAGGTGGTAAGGCTTTCTCTTATATACATTGTTCAAATTCTGCAGGCATTATTTCATCTCAACAGTATCACTGCGACATTGTGCGTGCTGGTATAATTTTGTATGGAGAATCGCCATCGCAAGAATTAAAGCAAAACTTAAAAAATGCAGTGCAATTAAAAGCTGTTGTTTCACAAGTAAAGCATATAAAAATTGGCGATTATTTAAGCTACGGCCGCACATTTTGTGCAAAAAGCAACATGAAAGTTGCAACAGTGTGTGCGGGGTATGCTGATGGTTACCCAAGGCTTATGTCTGGCAGGGGTATTGTTAGCGTTAATGGCAATAAAGCAAAAGTGTTGGGCAGAGTATGTATGGACCAGCTTATGGTAGATGTAACAGACATTGATGATGTTAATATTGGCGATACAGCAGTTCTTTTTGGCGACGGAATAGCTGATGATGCCACAAGAATAGCAGACGTTTGCGGTACAATTAATTACGAAATTCTTACATCAATTGGACATAGAGTGCCAAAGGTTTATGTAAAAAATGGCAAAGAAATACAAATAATAAACTACTTGGGAGGGCGCGATAATGAACAGAAATAAATTACTTGTTGTTGTAGATTACCAAAATGATTTTGTTACAGGCGCACTAAAAAATGATGCTGCTAAAAAACTAGAAAATGGCATAAAGCAGCTTGTTGACAGCACATTACAACAAGGTGGGTTTGTAATTTTTACTAAAGACACTCACGAAAATGAATACCTGCAAACGCGAGAGGGCAAGCATTTACCCATAACTCACTGCGTTAAAAACACACACGGCTGGAACTTATATGGTGCATTAAGTGAATATGAAAATGTAGATAACAGCAACATACTTATAGTAAATAAACCTACATTTGGTTGTGCAAATTTGCCGCAGCACGTTTTGCAATTGTGTAAAGAACAGCCCGACGAGATTAGTATTTGTGGAGTTGTAACAGACATTTGTGTAATTAGCAATGCAATTATATTGCACAGTGCATTTATAAATTCTAAAATAAATATATATGCAAACTTATGTGCCGCAGTAACAAGCCAAGGGCATAACAATGCAATTAGCGTGCTTACGGGCATGGGCTATAACATAGTTAATTAATGGAAAAGAAACTGACAATTGGAATAATGGCACATGTAGATGCCGGTAAAACTACGCTGTGTGAGGCTATGCTTTATACGGCGGGCAATTTGCGCCGTTTTGGCCGTGTAGACCATAAAGATGCACACTTAGATACTCATGAAATTGAAAAAAATCGCGGTATTACAATATTTTCTAAGCAGGCAATACTGCAAACAAACGGTGCTAAAATTACACTGCTAGATACACCGGGCCACGTAGATTTTGTAGGCGAAACACAGCGCACGCTTATGGTGCAAGACTGCGTAATACTTGTAATAAGTGCTACACATGGGGTGCAAAGCCACACGGTTACATTGTTTAAAATGTTAAAACAACACAACATACCAATAATTATTTTTGTAAATAAAACAGATGTAGAACAAAGAGTGCAAAATGATATAATGCTTAAGCTAAATGCACTTACCGGTGGAGGGTGTATAAATTTTACAAACGCACTAAAAAATGAGCAAAGTGAATATGTAGATTTACTGCAAGAGCAAGCAGAACAAGCAGCACTGCAAGATAGCAGTATACTAAACGATTTTGTTGCAAGTGGTAAAATTTTCAAATCACATGTGGCAAATGCAATTTCAAATAGGAAAATATTTCCATGCTATTTTGGCTCTGCATTAAAACTTACCGGTATAAACGAACTTTTAAACGGTATAACAGCTTTAATTAATATGCCGCAGTACAAAAGTACATTTAGTGCGCAAGTTTTTAAAATAGACGATGACGACCAAGGAAAAAGGCAAACGCACATAAAAATAACAGGTGGTGAAATAGGCGTAAAGCAAACACTAACGTTTGAAGATGAAAACGCACAAACTGTTAGCGAAAAAATAGAGAGTATAAGAATTTACGACGGAAAAAAATATAATACCGTGCAAACGGCAACGGCTGGCATGGTATGTGCTATTACAGGCCCTTGTTTAACATACGCCGGTTTGGCTTTTGGCGCGCAAAAAATTAACAACGAAAAGCAAATTATAGAACCTTACTTAAAATATAAAATAGAAATATTGAACACAACAGATATAGGTTTTGCACTGGAAAAACTGCAAAGCTTAACACAGCAAGACCCAATGTTAAACATAACGTACAACGAAAAATTAGGTGAAATACACGTAAATATAATGGGCGAAATACAAATACAAGTACTTAAAGCGCAAATAAAAAGCAAATTTAACATAGATGTAGAATTTTTAAAAATTGGTATACTGTATAAAGAGACAATTGAAAGTACAGTTATTGGTATAGGCCACTTTGAACCGCTAAAGCACTATGCAGAAGTACATTTAAAAGTAGAGCCTTTGCCGCAAAATAGCGGTATAATACTGCAAACTCAATGCCGAGAAGATATGCTTGATAAGAACTATCAAAGCAGTGTGTTAAACTGTTTAAAACATAAAAAGCATACAGGAGTACTGCTTAATGCACCGATTACAGATATTAAAATTACACTAATTGCAGGCAAAGCACATAAAAAACATACATCGGGTGCAGACTTTAGGCATGCAACTAACAGAGCACTAAGAAACGCACTAAAAAAGGCAAAAAGCATTGTGCTACAACCGGTGTACAGCTACACACTATCTGTTCCGCAAAGCTGTACAGGTAAAGCAATGTCAGATATTCAGCGCATGTACGGCAAAATAGACGATACACAAACTGTTGACAATGCAACTAAAATTAAGGGTTTGCTACCTGTAGCTACAGCTATGGATTATGCAAGAGAAGTGAACATATACACTAATGGAGAGGGAGAGCTATTATTACAAAGCGGTGGGTATGCACCAAGCCATAATAGTGAAGAAATTATTGAAGAATTTAATTATAACAGCGACACAGATGAATTTAATATAGCTGATTCGATATTTTGTGAACAGGGTACAAGTTATACGGTTAAATGGTGGGATGTGCACAACTATGCCCACATAACAAATTATGGCGATGATGAAAAAGAAACCGACATTACTGTTCAACATAAGCTTGTTAGCGAAAAAGTAAAAAACAGGGCAAAAACATATTGTGAATCTTTAGAGCTAGACAAAGAATTACTTGAAATATTTGAGCGCACATATGGGAAAATAAAAAAAGATCCTACTAAAAGTATGCAAAGTGTTAAAAAGCCGTTAAAGCCAACACAAATACAACTACAAAAACCTAAAAGTGCCGATATTGTAAAGCAAGCAGGGCCGCAATACTTACTTGTAGACGGCTATAATGTAATATATGCGTGGGACGAGCTAAAACAAATTGCACAAGATAATTTAGACGGTGCAAGGAGAAAATTAATAGATATTTTATGTAATCACACAGGTATAATTGGCTGCCAAACAATAGTTGTTTTTGATGCATATAAAGTAAAAGGGAACCCTGGAGAAGTGCAAAAAACCGGAAATATACATGTAATTTATACTAAAGAGGCAGAGACTGCCGACATGTATATTGAAAAAACAACGCATAGCCTAGCAAGGCAACATTATGTGCGCGTTGTAACAAGTGATAGCCTAGAACAACTTATAATTATGGGGCATGGTGCAATGCGTGTTTCGGCACGGGCGTTTTTGCAGGAAGTAGAAAGTGCAGTACAAACTATTAAGCAGTATTTGCAGTAAAATATAAAGCGAGGCAATGCATTTTATACAGTTTTAAATTTGAAAAACAACTTAAAATATGTTATAATAAAATGATATATTTAAAGGAGAAACGCAATGATTGTTTTAGGAATAGACCCCGGCTATGCAATAGTTGGCTTTGGTGTTATTAGCTACACAAACAATGCGTTTAAGCCAATAAGGTACGGCGCTATAACAACAAAAGCCAAAACAAATTTCGAGCAAAGATTGCTTGAAATACATGATGATTTATCGCAAATAATAGCTGCTACAAAACCTGAGGCAATTGCGCTTGAGAGTTTGTTTTTTACAACAAACCAAAAAACAGCAATGGCGGTAGCGCAGGCAAGAGGTGTAATTTTACTAGTGGCGTGTAAGGCGGGTGTGCCTGTTTTTGAGTATACACCAATGCAGGTAAAGCAAAGCGTTTCTGGGTATGGAAAAGCGACAAAAAAACAAGTGCAAGAAATGACAAAAACAATTTTAAGAATGAAAGCTGTGCCAAAACCCGATGATGCGGCCGATGCCTTAGCGCTTGCTATATGTCACTCATACAGCCACAAAAGCAAACAGTATGCAATAACACCTACAAAACGCCAACAGCAAGGGTATTATTAACATATAATTATGCAATATAGTGTTATATTTAAGCAAAAGATAGGAGATATTTATGATATACAGCCTTAATGGCACAATAACTGAAAAATCGTCGGATTACATTGTTATAAGTTGTGCTGGCGTTGGGTATTTTGTATCGGTGCCACAAAGAATAAACGCGCAATTACCGCCAGTGGGCAAAGAAACCACAATATACACCGTTATGAATGTTACCGAAAACGATGTAGCATTATTTGGATTTGACAATATAGATAGCCGAAAAATGTTTTTGCTTTTAACTAGTGTTTCCGGTGTGGGGCCAAAAGCAGGCCTTGCAATATTAAGTGCACTTAGCTGCGAACAAATTACTTTGGCGCTATCCGGTGCAAACTTTAAAGCGTTTACTGCGGCAAGCGGTGTTGGACCAAAACTTGCACAGCGCATTGTATTAGAACTTAAAGACAAAGTTGGAAAAGGCCTAACGCAAAGCGATATGCAAGGTGCGCTTACTGGTGGAAACGCAAATATAGGTAACGATTTTTCTCAGGCAATGGCGGCACTTACGGGCCTTGGCTATACAGCGGCAGAGGCGAGCGCTGCACTTGCAAATATAGATCAGACACTGCCGGTATCTGAAATTATTAGAATTGCACTGCAAAATATAGGCAAAAGGAGTTAGCGAATGGCTATAGAATCGGTTGAGCTAAACTACGAGCAAGAAGAAAAAGAACAGCGTATTATTAGTGCAGAAAAATTACCGCAAGAATTAGATTCGGAAGTGAGCTTGCGCCCACAAACACTGGATGAATATATAGGACAAGACAAAGTAAAACAAAATTTGAAAGTATACTTGCAAGCCGCGCAATTAAGGCAAGAACCGCTAGACCATTTATTGCTTTATGGACCACCGGGACTTGGTAAAACAACACTTGCGTGTATAGTAGCAAAAGAAATGGGCGTGCATATAAGAATAACTTCGGGGCCTGCTATAGAAAAACCGGGAGATTTAGCAGCTCTTTTAACAAACTTGCAAGAGGGCGATGTGCTTTTTATAGATGAAATACACAGACTTTCGCGACAAGTGGAAGAAGTACTTTACCCTGCACTTGAAGATTATGCCTTAGATATTATGATAGGAAAAGGGCCCTCGGCTCAAAGCATACGCATAAACTTGCCAAAGTTTACACTTGTAGGGGCAACAACAAGGGCCGGGCAACTTACAAGCCCACTTAGAGATAGATTTGGCGTTATACTAAAACTTGAACTTTATACCCCAGATGAACTGGCTAAAATAATAACCCGAAGTGCCGATATATTACAGGTAAATTGCACAAATGAGGGTGCACAAGAAATGGCTAAATGCAGCAGGGGAACACCAAGGGTTGCAAATAGGCTGTTGCGCCGAGTAAGAGATTTTGCAAGTGTGCTTGGCAACGGAGAAATAACTAAAGAGCAAGCGCTTACAGCACTAAAAAGAATGGATATTGACTACATGGGCCTTGATGAGCTTGACAGAAACGTGCTAAGGGCTATTATTGAAATGTATGGTGGAGGGCCGGTAGGCCTAGAAACACTTGCCGCTGCACTTGGTGAAGAGGCTGTTACGCTGGAAGATGTGTGCGAACCATATTTAATGCAACAGGGCTATTTAACACGCACGCCACGCGGCAGGTGCGTAACAAACCTTGCGCTAGACCATTTGGGAATTAAACTTCCAAATACCAAGTTAAAAAACAGCCAACAAAGTTTTTATAATGAAGAAAATTAAATTTATAAAAAACAATATTGTTGAAATATTGAAAGATATAACGCAACTAAATATTTATTAATAATAAAACATTAAAATTTTATTTAATGTACGAAATTTTTTAATATTTTTGTTGTAAAATAATATACGGTGTTTAAAATTAAAATTTATTATGCGCTTTAATTGCAATTATGTGCAAAAAATAATTTAAAGCGTAAATTATTGTATATGCTATGTATTTACATAGCAGAAAGGATTGAACACAATGGGAAAATTATTTGGAACAGACGGAGTAAGAGGAGTAGCAGGGAAAGAACTTTCTACTGAGCTTGCGATGCAAATAGGTAGGGCTGCAGCGGCTGTACTTACAGGAAAAACACAGCATAAACCAAAGTTTATTATAGGTAAAGACACACGTATTTCTGGCGATATGCTAGAGAGTGCGCTTGCTGCAGGACTTTGTAGTGTTGGTGCTAATGTAGAACTTTTAGGTGTTGTGCCAACACCTGCGGTGGCGTACCTTGTGCAAAAATATAATGCAGATGCAGGCGTTGTAATTTCGGCATCTCATAACCCGGTAGAGTTTAATGGAATTAAACTTTTTGGCGGCGAGGGACGCAAGTTGCCAGATGATGTTGAAAATGAAATTGAAGCGCATGTGCTTAACGGCGGAGCAGACTTAACACTTTGCAGCGGCGTGGATATTGGACAAATTACATATGCACAAAATGCGCAAGATGACTATACAAACTACTTAAAACAAGTTATAAATACCGATTTATCGGGAATAAAAGTGGCAATAGACTGTGCAAACGGCGCCGCTAGTGACGTTGCGCAAAAATTATTCACAAGCTTAAATGCACAATGTAAATTTATAGGAATAAACCCAAACGGAGAAAATATTAACGAAGGCTGCGGTTCTACTCATTTAGACAAACTAGCAAAGTTTGTTGTGGAAAATAATATGGACTGCGGAGTAGCGTTTGATGGCGATGCCGACAGATGCCTTGCAGTAGACGAAAAGGGCGAAGAAATTGACGGCGACAAAATAATTGCTATTTTATCGGCGCAATTAAAAGCAGAGGGCAAGCTAAAACAAAACACGGCCGTAGTTACAGTAATGAGCAACATGGGCTTTATGGAGTACATGAGAGAAAACGATATTCAAACAGCAACTACAGCAGTTGGCGATAGGTACGTACTTGAAGAAATGATTGATAAGGGGTATTCTTTTGGTGGCGAACAAAGCGGCCACGTAATACTGCTTGACTACTGCACAACAGGTGATGGTGAACTTACAGCAGGTATGCTTTTACGCACGCTTGCACAAAAAAAGTGCAAAATGAGCGATTTAAACAATATTTATAAAAAGTTTCCACAAGTTATTGTTAACGTTAAAGCGTCTAAAGAGGAAAAAGAAAAATATAAAAATGACGAGTACATTGAAGGATTTATTGAAGGTCAACAACAAAGTCTTATGGGTCAAGGTCGTGTGCTCGTTCGTGCCTCTGGTACAGAGCCGCTTATTAGAGTAATGGTAGAGGGCAGAGATGAGAGTGTAATTTCTGCAGCTGCCAAAAAAATATCGGATAAAATTACCCAAAGAATACACAAATAAACTATATTTATAAGGCTGTATCACTTAAAATGTGCAATGCCTGTTAGGAATAATCAATGAGAGTATCTTTAAATTGGAGCGACTACGAACTAATTGACGCAACATGTAATAACAGACTAGAGCGTTGGGGCGATGTAATACTTATTCGCCCCGACCCACAAGTTATTTGGAAGAGTGAAAAACAAAGCGATAAATGGAAAAAAGCCGATGCTGTGTACAGTAGGTCTTCTACAGGCGGTGGTGCGTGGCAATATAAGCGAAAAATTAAAGATAAGTGGAATATTAATTATGGCGACTTAAAAATGATAGTTTCGCCAACAGGCTTTAAACACACCGGAATATTTCCCGAGCAAGCAGTTAATTGGGACGAATATATTAGAATTATAACGGCCGAAAATAAAAAGCGAGAAAAACCAATTAGAGTGTTGAATTTATTTGGCTATACAGGCGGTGCAACACTTGCGTGCGCATACGCAGGTGCAAGCGTTTGCCACGTAGATGCCAGCAAAGGCATGGTTAGCTGGGCTAAAGAAAACGCAAGTGCAAATAACTTTAACGACAAGCCAATACGCTGGATAGTAGATGACTGTGCAAAATTTGTTGCAAGGGAAATAAAACGCGGCCAAAAGTACGATGCCCTTATTATGGACCCACCGAGCTACGGCAGAGGCCCGGGCGGCGAAGTGTGGAAAATAGAGGACAGTATATACGATTTAATAGACCTTTGTGCAGGTGTTTTAAGCAATAATCCGTTATTTGTTGCGGTTAATAGCTATACTACAGGGTTATCGCCAAGTGTAATGCAATATATGTTGCACACAAGGGTAAAAAGCGTATACGGTGGCACTACAGTGTGCGATGAAATAGGCTTAAAAGTATCTAGTACAAATGGAAATGTGCCTTGTGGTGCAACGGCACTATGGCTTGCAAATTCGGTGCAAATGCCGCTTTAAATAGCTTTTAACAAAAAGTATAAAAATATTTAAAGTTCATTAATGAACCGGCTATAATACTAAGGCTTATAGCAGTGCAAAAATTTAATATAATAAAATAAGTTAACCACTAAGTAAGTACAAATAAGTGGTTAAAAATAATAGCAAACTTACAAACTGAAAGGACAACCCATAACTTGAACAACTCTGATAACAACATGATAAGTGCGCAAGACATAACATTTGCTTACGGTGAAGAAGAGGACAAAACAGCTATAGATTCACTTACTATGAGCGTAAATAAAGGTGAATTTGTAGCTGTGTTAGGTGCAAATGGGTGTGGAAAAAGCACACTTGCAAAGCATTTTAACGCGGTTTTGTTACCGCAAAAAGGTACAGTATACGTGCAAAACATTAACACAAAAGATGAAGCACGTTTAATAGAGTTGCGCCAAAAAGTGGGAATGGTGTTTCAAAATCCCGATAACCAAATAGTAGCTACAATAGTGGAAGAGGACGTTGCATTTGCGCTTGAAAACCTTGGTGTAGAGCCAAACGAAGTGCGCAAAAGGGTAGACGAGGCAATGAATATGTCGGGGATATACAAACACAGGCTTAAAGCGCCGCATAAACTTTCGGGCGGGCAAAAACAGCGTGTTGCAATTGCAGGCGTAATAGCAATGCGCCCTAACTGCCTTGTGTTAGACGAAGCTACGGCTATGCTTGACCCCATTGGGCGAGAAAAAGTAATGAGTACCGTTAAAAAATTAAATAAAGATTATAATATAACGGTTGTACATATAACACATTATATGGAGGAAGCCACGCTTGCAGACAGGGTAATTGTAATGAACAAGGGTAAAATTGTAATGGAGGGCACACCAAAACAAGTTTTTAGTAATGTTAACAAGGTTAGAGAGTATCATTTAGATGTACCACAAGCAGCAGAGCTTTGTGCACAACTTACACAGGCTGGCATACCCATGAAAAGCGACATAATAGATGTTGAAGAATGTGCAAAAGAAATTTATAAGGCTCTTGCTATGCAGGAGGCACCGCTATGAATGAAATGATTAGAACAGAAAATTTAAGTTATATATATAATAAGGGAATGCCCGACGAAACAGTTGCCTTAAACAATATTAACATAACAATAAACAAGGGCGATTTTGTAGGCCTTATAGGGCCAACAGGTTGCGGTAAAAGCACGCTTATTACGCATTTTAACGGCATTAACAAACCAACAGACGGAAAAATATTTATTGGTGGGCAAGACATATGGCAACAACCAAAAAATATACGAGAGTTTAGGTTTATGGTTGGGCTTGTTTTTCAGTATCCGGAGTATCAGCTTTTTGAGGAAACTGTTTATAAAGACATAGCATATGGGCCAAGTAATATGGGTATTAATAAAGACGAAATAGACGACAGAGTTAGCAAAGCAGCACAGTTTTGTGGTTTAAGTAGTGAAGTGTTGCAAAAAAGTCCGTTTGAGCTTTCGGGTGGGCAAAAAAGGCGTGCGGCAATTGCGGGTGTAATTGCAATGCAACCTAAAATACTTGTGCTAGACGAACCGGCAGCCGGATTAGACCCAAAAGGGCGAGATAAAATTTTAGGCCAAATAAAAGATTACCACAACGAAACAAAAACTACGACAATACTTGTAAGCCACAGCATGGAAGACATTGCAAAATATGCCGACAAAGTAATTGTTATGAATAACGCGCAAATAGTTATGTACGATACAACACAAAATGTTTTTGCAAACGCACAAATGCTTATGGATATAGGCCTAAGTGTGCCACAAATAACACAAATATTTTTAAAGTTAAAACAAATGGGCTTAAACATAAAAACAGATGTTTACACAATGGAATATGCTGTAAAAACAATAATAAATGCAAAAAGCAGCAATATAAACACCAGCGAAAAGGATGGTGTTTAAATGTTAAGAGATATTACAATAGGTCAGCATTTTCCTGGCAAATCTGCTGTACATTCAACCGACCCAAGGTTAAAAATTGTTCTTACAATAGCATTTGTTGTAATGCTTTTTGCTACCCCAAATTTTGGCGCACTTGCGGTGTCTTTTTTATTTTTAGTTTTACTTTATACAGCTTCTAAAATACCGCTTAAGGTAATAATAAAAAGCTTAAAACCAATTGTGCCGTTAATTTTATTTACAAGTGTATTAAACTTGTTTTTTATGAAAGATGACACACAGCCGCTGTTTTCGCTTTGGATAATTGACATATATACAGTTGGCATAGAGTATGCACTACTAATAACGGTAAGAATTATATTGCTTATAGCAGGAACGAGCTTATTAACATATACAACAAGCCCAATTGCCTTAACAGATGCAATTGAAAAGCTTTTGCACCCATTTGCAAAGTTGCATTTGCCCGTGCACGAGCTTGCAATGATAATGACAATTGCATTGAGATTTATACCTTTGTTAATAGAGGAAACAGAAAAAATAATGAACGCGCAAAAGGCAAGAGGTGCACAGCTAGACAGCGGCACATTAAAACAGCGCATAACGGCACTTGTACCGGTGTTAATACCTTTGTTTATATCTGCATTTAGAAGGGCCGACGAGCTTGCTATGGCTATGGAGTGCAGATGCTACAGTGGTGGCGAGGGCAGAACACGCATGAGACAGCTTCGCGCTACATTTAAAGATGTGCTTTATGCACTGTTTTGCATTGCTGTATTTGTAATAATGGGTTTAACATCTATATGGTTTAAAAGGATAGGTTATTAATATGCATGTGCTAATAACAATGCAGTTTAAAGGCACAAATTACCATGGTTTTCAAGTGCAAAAAAATGCCGTAACAGTGTGCGAAACACTGCAAAATGCCATGCAAAATCTTTATGGTACAAGGCCAGACGTTAAAGGGTGTTCCAGAACAGATGCAGGGGTGCATGCTATTGAATATTGCGTTAGTTTTATACAGCCTAAACCAATACAAACGCATAAACTACCGCTTGCATTAAACAGGTTTTTGCCAAGTGATATTCGCGTGTTATCGGCAAAACAAGTAGATAACGACTTTCATGCAAGGTACAGTGCAATTTCGAAAGAGTATGTATATAAAGTACATAACAGCCATGTACACAATGTTTTTAATATGCAAACAAGTTTTAAAGTTTGCGGCAAATTAAATGTGCCCAATATGCAAAAAGCGGCAAATTTATTTTGTGGCACACACGAGTTTACGTCCTTTATGAGCATTAAAAGCGATATTAAAGACACTAAAAGAACAATACACTTTTTAAATATATCACAGCAGGGCGATGAAATAACATTTCATATATGCGCAAACGGTTATTTATACAATATGGTGCGCATTATAGTTGGCACTCTTATAGATGTGGGAGCAAACAGAAGAAAGCCGGAAGATATTACACAAATAATAGAAAAAAGAAACAGAGATTTTGCTGGTGATACAGCGCCTGCACATGGACTTTTTTTGTACAAGGTAAATTATTAATTAATTTTTAAAGGAGGCCGCAAAAGTGAATATGGCACATAACCAGAATTTCAATAAAGAAAATAGCGGTCAAACGTCTAAAAAAATTAAAGAGATACGAAAAAGGCGAAAAATTAGACGGCTTAGAACTTTTTTAATATTGGCAATACTTACATTGACAATAAGCTTATATATTTTAGGTGCATTTAATGTGCCGCTTGCCGCAGCCGAACAAATTATAAGCGATATAACTATAGCCGTAGAGCCGGGAGATGGCTTTCCTGTAAGCAGAGACATGCAAAACTTTGTTTCATCGCAGCAGCTAGAGGGCGGCGTTGGCGTAATGCTTAACAGCGAACTTTTAATATATAGTGCAAAGGGGAATTTATTGCGCACTGTACCGCATAATTTTGCAAATCCGGTAATAAGTGCAAGTAAAAACAGCATATGTATGTACAGCATAGGTGGTACGCGCCTTAGCGTAGAGGGGCGATCTCAAACAGAATTTACCCAGGAGTACGACTCGCCTATACAGCTTGCAACACTTAGCGAAAATGGCAAACTGGCTGTTTTTACTAAAAGTAAGCTTACTATTTACAGCAAGTATTTTAACGAGGTTTGGACATGGCAAGCACCTACGCAAATACCACTTGGTGTACAGTTTGCCGAAAACGACAACAATTTTGCCGTTGCAACTTTAAACAGCGAAAATGCATTGACAAACACCTATATTTACTTATACAATATAAATTCAGATGTTCCAACAGGAACAATAGATATAAAAAACGCTGTGCCTATAAAAATGGCTTATTCACAAAACGAGTTTATAGTGGTTTGCAACACTTTTACAGGCGTGTATAACGCTAAAACAGGAGAAAAAATAGCCGAATATGTTTACGACATATCCTCTGTTAAAAGCGTTAGTATAGATGAAAAAGCAAATGTGGCTATTCTTATTTCAATGCAAAATTATCCGGGTATTACAAAGCTGGTTATATTTGATAAACATATAGAAAATGTGGTACAATTAGACGTTGAGCCAAACGCCGATTTTGTGAAAATTACCAACAATAATGTGTATTTGGCATATGATGACACAATAAAAATATACACACAGCAGGGTGATGATAATGTTTGGCAATACGAAAAACAACTACAAGCACAGCAAACAGTTTTAGATATAATAGATGCTAACGAAATGTTATATATAACTGAGAGCGAAATTGCACCACTAAATGCACAAGAAGAACAAACACAGCAATAATTGCAAATTATAAATTTGAATATTAACATACAAGAGAGGAAACGATAAAATGGTAAGCTTATTCGGTATATTTGTTGACATATTATTAGTAATAGTATTTGTAGCAACAGTGTTTCATTATATAAATAAGGGGTTTGTAACAAGTTTTATAAATCTTGTTAGCACACTAGGCTCGTTTATTATAAGTTTTATAATATCAAACGCACTGTCACCTGTTGTTTTTAATACATTTTTTAGGCAAGGTATGCTCGATTCTACACAAGAAAGTTTAAATAGCTACGGTACGTATACTACAGATAATTTTTTAGATGGTATATTGTCGGTATTTCCACAAACTTTTCAAAGCAGTGTGCAAAGCTCTATAGCAACAATAATAAACGAAAACGCTGCAGGTGCTGCAAATAATATAGTAGATAGTGTTGTAGCACCTATATTTACATCGTTTATAAACATAGTAATTTTTATAGTATTTTTTATTATATGCATGGTACTATTTAAATTTATTGGTGGGCCAATAGGAAAAGCTGTAAACCGTTTGCCAATAGTTGGCGGTGTAAACAAACTTTTGGGCGGTGTAATGGGCATATTTGGCGGCATAATAAACATGTTGCTTGTTATGCTATTGTTTTGGTTTTTACTTGCCATTACACAAAGTAGTTTGGCAGCATTTTCTGCAACAGATTTATCCCAAAGCTTTTTCTTTAGAATATTTATAACTTACAATCCATTTTTTTAATAATAGAGGAATTTTTAAATGATATGTGTAAAATGCAATAAACGTCCTGCAATAGTATTTATACAAAAAGCAGAACAAGGCGAAACAAAAACAGAGGGTTACTGCCTAACATGTGCAAGAGAGCTTGGCATAAAACCTGTAGATGATATAATGAAACAATTTGGAATATCGGAAAACGACTTAACAGCAATGGAAGAGCGTTTTAACGGTATGATGCAAGACAGCGATATGGACATGGGCGAAATGATGAAAAGCATGCAGGAGCTGTCTATGCCACAAATGCAAGAAAACGACGAGCAAGATGACGTACAGCAAAAAAATGATGACGAAGATTTTGCGCCGGGTGGTGCAGGTACTTTTCCGTTTGGCATATTTAGTGCCGGCAAAAGCAAAAGTGAAGACAGCGATAAAGTTGACGGTAAAAAGAACAAAAAAGATAAAAAAGAAAAACCTCCCGCAAGGAAGTTTTTAGATAACTACTGCGAAAACCTTACTAAAAAGGCAAAAGAGGGCAAACTTGATAATATAATTGGACGCGATAAAGAAATATACAGAACAATACAAATATTATCTCGCAGACAAAAAAACAACCCATGCCTAATTGGTGAGGCCGGTGTTGGTAAAACAGCAATTGCCGAGGGTATTGCGCTACACATTGCAAACGACACTGTGCCGGCCGGCTTAAGGGATAAAGAAATATATTTATTGGATTTAACAAGCCTTGTTGCCGGAACACAATTTAGAGGGCAATTTGAAAGCCGTGTAAAAGGCCTTATAAGCGAGGTAAAAGCTGCCGGAAACGTTATACTTTTTATAGATGAAGTGCATAATTTAACAGGCGCAGGAGATAGTGAGGGCAGCATGAATGCCGCTAATATATTAAAGCCGGCATTATCTCGTGGGGAAATACAGGTTATAGGTGCAACAACATTTGCCGAATACAGAAAGCACATAGAAAAAGACCAAGCGCTTGAAAGAAGATTTCAGCCCGTTAAAGTAGAGGAACCAAGCATAGCAGACACAATTGAGGTTATAAGCGGAATTAAACAATATTACGAAAAACACCATTATGTAAAAGTAAGCGATAATATTGTGCGCACTACTGTTACATTGTCGGAAAGGTATATAACCGATAGATTTTTACCTGATAAAGCGATAGATTTGTTAGATGAAGCCTGTGCATGCTGTAGTTTGCGCCATACGCAAATTACAGATTACGTACAAATGGTTAAAAAGCTTGACAAGCTAAAACTAGAGGAACAAGAGCAAGAAGAGGAAAACGAAGAAACAGATTACGAGGCTTTAGCAACGCTAAAAAGTGAAATATTAAAAATAGAAGAAGAATTGCCGAAGCTTGAAAATGAAGTACAAGATATACAAGTTACAATGGAAGATGTATCTAAGGTAATAGAGTTGTGGACGGGTATACCGGCGGCAAAAATTAAAGAGAGCGAGCACACAAAACTATTAACATTAGAGGAAAATTTAAACAATGTTATTATTGGTCAGGAGCAGGCAGTGCGCTTAGTTGCAAATGCAATTAAGCGATCCAGGGCAGATATATCGGCCAGAAAAAGACCGGCGAGCTTTATATTTGTAGGGCCAACAGGTGTGGGTAAAACCGAGCTTGTAAAGCAGCTTTCTAAACAGCTGTTTGATACGGTAGACCCGTTAATTCGCCTTGATATGAGCGAATTTATGGAGAAACATGCTGTGTCTAGGCTTATAGGCTCTCCACCGGGTTATGTTGGGTACGACGAGGCAGGCCAGTTAACTGAAAAGGTGAGAAGAAAGCCTTATAGTGTAATATTACTTGATGAGATAGAAAAAGCACACCCTGATGTTATGAATTTGCTTTTACAAATTTTAGACGAGGGAAAAATTAACGACGCACAAGGGCGCACAGTTAATTTTGAAAACACTGTTATAGCAATGACAAGCAATGCGGGTTCGGCCGATAAAGTGGGCGAAACGGGCTTTAATAAAAGCGAAAACGAAATGAGCAAAAACAAGGCAATGAAAGCGTTAAAAGACTTTTTACGCCCTGAATTTTTAAGCAGAGTAGATGAAGTAATAGTTTTTGATACACTTAAAGATGAACAGCTTGAAAAAATTGCAGAACTTATGCTTGCAGAGTATAAAGAACCATTGGCGGCAAAAGGTATAAGCTTAACATGGGAGCAAGCAGTACTTGCATGGCTGTGCCAAAAAGCGGCAGGTGGTAAGTTTGGCGCAAGAGATTTGCGCAGAGTTATAAGAACAGAAATAGAAGATAAAATAGCTCAAAAAATAATAGATGATACAGCTGACGCGAATTTAGTAGTACAGTTAAAAGGCGAAGAGATTGTTATAACTTAAATAGAATTTAAAACAGCTAAAAAAACACGGCAGATTTTTTCTGCCGTGTTTTTATTTTGTATTTAACTGTGTATTTGCGTATTTGGCACATAAGGTTTTAGCTACAAGCCGGTAGATAAAAATAACTAAGTATTGTACGCATTAAAATAAATTAGTTAAATAAGCTTATACCGTCAAGCAAGTATTCTTCGCCAAAAAGTAAATCGTACTGTAAAACAGAGTGCTCATACATAAGGTCTATCTCTTCGGTTGTAGCTTGCCTAGTACTTGTACCGTTTGCAAAATGCATTGTTCCTTTACCAGAAGCTGTGTAATCTTGTAATTGAGCACATAAAAACTCAAAATAATCGGGCATTTCAAAACCATAAAGTTGCATCATAACAGGAGATATGTAATATGTACTCAACACACCTAAATCTACTTGTGTATTTGAAGTGTTGCTCCAAATTAATAGCGGTGTTTTATATAAATTAGGGTTTTGCGTGTCGTCGCTTTCTATAAAGCCTGTATCTTCAAATATGCCGTATCCGTCCGACATTGGGTTTAAATGGTCGCCCCAGAAAACAACGATAGTGGGCTTTTCAATTGTAAGCAAATAGTCGGTTAAGTGCCCTAGCGCAGCGTCCATTTCGTACATGCCCGTTGCACATTCCTCTATCTCCTCAATTATTTGAGAGCTAATTCCCGCTGTGTTGTCAATAACTCTAACAAGGTCTTCGCTGGGGTATCTACTTGGCGAATAAGTTGTGTGGTTTTGCATAGTTACTGCATGCACAAAAAGCGAATTATCATCGGTAGAGCGGCTTTGTTGCTCTTCAATTATCCTATCTACTATAGCCATGTCGCTAATAAAACCGCGCCTGCGCTGTGCATATTCCATTTGCTCTTCTGCAATAAATGTATCTATACCAAGGCGAGGATAAACAACATCTCTGTTCCAAAAGCGCTGCCCATACCCATGTATTGCAAGTGTTTCGTATCCACTTTGCTTTAAAACCCACGGTAAAGAAAACACATCATCGTTTATGTATTGCTGGTAAGCCTTACTGCCCGACGGCAGAAAATCCATAGAAAAACCGGTTAAGGCTTCAAATTCAACGTCACATGTGCCACCGCCAAAACTAGGGGTGTAAACCTGGCCGCTAGCACCCTCGCTCATAAGCCTGTTTAAGTTTGGTGTAAGCGTTCTGTCATACTGTATGCCTTCAAGCAACTCCATATCCCAAAACCCTTCAGCCATTATAAAAATAATATCGGGGTTTTGCTGGCCAAGGTTAGTGTCTTGTGCAACTGTATTTCCATACAAAAACGGTGTATCATCGCTTTTTGTACTGCTTAAAATTTCGCTTACAGTTTGTTCATTATAGCCACTGGGTCTTTCTATTTTAAGTAGTTGTAAATTTGTTAAAAAAGCCGATAACGCCCCGTTGTATCTATAAAATCTGTCTTGCATCCACATGTCGTACTCTATACCTATGGCTGCTGTAGCAGCAGGATTAAAAAAAATACCTACAAATATAGCAAGCGCCAACATAAAACAAACTGCTGCAATAATATATCTTTTTTTAATAAAAGATCGCTTTAGCATTATTTTTGGTAACTTTATAAAGTAGCCCAAAATACAAAGAACAGTAAATAAAACTACTGTAAAAACCATATTTGGCTCAACTGTAAGTTTCATTTCACTTACTATAGTTGTAAAGGTGCCCAATTGCAATAAATCCCACGGAAGCAAAGGTTCGTTTCTTAAACTGAGTTTTAAAAAAGTAGCAATGCCAAGGCTATTGGGAACAATGGCAATAATTAATGTGCTTACAAAATGCCTTTTAGTAATAAAAAGTAAAACTAAATACAAAAATAAAAGCAATAAATAACTAGCTAAAAAACTTAAAAAATTATTTTCTAAGGCCTTTAAAAATCCGTAATCTCTCTCGTGTTCGCCTAGTGTGCCTCTGGCTATCCACTCGGTTGTAACAATGCTAATTATTGGTATTAATAGGCAGTATAATATATTTAGTACAATGCTGTTTGTAGCTGTAGGCTTTTTTAGCATTTTTGCATTATTTGTATTTTTAATAAGTTTTTGCATAAATATATATCCTTTAAAAACTGTAAACTTGTACGTTGTATGTTAAATTGCACAGCATATTTACAAATGTTTTGTGCTTTAATAAACATTTTTAAATTATAACATATTAAATTAAATATATAAACATATTTTTAATTACAAAATAATACAATATTTTACATATGTTTAAAAACATGTCTTTTCAAATTCATATTAATTGTATATAATAGAAGTAACCATTAGAATATGTTTACATGCACATTAATCTTTATTTGTCGCTTATAAAGATTAGTTGCATACCTGTGCTTACAATAAGCGGCAGAACGGAGCGTAAAATGATTAAACAATCACATGTACGTAAAACAAAAATTATATGTACACTTGGCCCCGCAACAGACGACGAAAATATATTAAGACAACTTATTCAAAACGGCATGGACGTTGCAAGAATTAATATGTCTCATGGTAAGCACAAAGACCAACGCGAGAGAGCCGACATGGTTAAGAAAGTTAGAAAAGAACTTAACAAGACGGTTGCATTGCTAATGGATACAAAGGGCCCTGAAATAAGGCTAAAAACATTTAAAAACAAAAGCGTTGTACTGCAAACAGGCCAAAAATTTGTGCTTTATGGCAGCGATTACGAAGGCGATGAAACAGGTTGTGCAATAACATTTACAGCATTATGCGAAGATGTAAGCAAAGGCACAATGATATTGATAGACGATGGCTTAATTGCACTTTCGGTTGATAGTATAGTAGACGGCAATATTGTATGCATAGTTGAAAATGGCGGTAAAGTTAGCAACAACAAGGGCATTAATGTGCCGGGTTGCGAGCTTAGCATGCCATACGTAAGTGCCGCCGATATGCTAGATTTAAAGTTTGCTATTGAAGAAGATTTTGATTTTATAGCGGCATCTTTTGTTAGAAGTAAAGAGGATGTTGCTCAAATTAGGCATGCACTTGAAGAGTTTGGATGCGAGAACATGAAAATCGTATCTAAAATAGAAAATGCGCAGGGTGTAGAGAATATTGATGATATAATAAGAGTGTCGGATGCTATAATGATAGCAAGGGGCGACATGGGCGTTGAAATTAATTTTGAAGAAATACCAAAAATACAAAAAGAGCTTATTAAAAAAGCGTATACAGCGGGCAAAAATGTTGTTACAGCAACACAAATGTTAGAAAGTATGATTAAAAACCCAAGGCCTACAAGGGCCGAAACAACAGACGTTGCCAATGCAATATATGACGGAACAAGTGCAATTATGCTAAGTGGAGAAACAGCCGCAGGTGATTACCCTGTTCAGGCACTTAAAACTATGCGCAAAATTGCACTTTATACCGAGCAAAATATAAATTATATTAGCAGGTTTCAATCTCGCAGCTTTGAAAGAGAAAATGACGTTACATCGGCTATATCACATGCAACTTGCACCACCGCACACGACCTTGGAGCTGTTGCAATATTAACAGCATCTAAAACGGGTCAAACGGCAAAGCTTATTTCCAAATATAGGCCTGCATGTACAATTATTTGCGGTTGTATGGAAGAAAAAATTATGCGCCAAATGAATTTATCTTGGGGTGTAATGCCGCTAATGATGAGCGAAATGACAAACACTGACGGTTTGTTTAAAAATGTTGTAGATGTTGCAGAAAAAGCAGGATATGTTAAAACAGGCGATATAGCGGTAATAACTGCAGGTATACCACTTGGAGTAGCTGGCACAACAAATATGCTTAAAGTACACCTGGTTGGAGATGTTTTGGTAGAGGGTATAACAATAAACAAGGGCAGCGTTAGCGGCAGACTATGCGTGTGTAAAAGCGAAGAAGAAGCAAAACAAAACTTTATTGATGGCGATATACTTGTAATTAGAAGTACGTCTAATGCAATTATGCCTATTTTAAGAAAGGCGAGCGGAATTGTAACAGAAACAGGTGGAATTACATCTCATGCGGCAATTGCCGGCCTTGCGCTAGACATACCCGTGCTAATAGGTGCGCAAAATGCCACCGAAATTTTAACTAGCGGCACAACTGTTAGAATAGAGGGCGATAAGGGCGTTGTTTTAAGTTTGTCGAAGTAAAATAAAAACAACTAAAAGTATAATTATTATTTAAAATAACAAAAAGTAAAAACCACCTTATAAAATAAGGTGGTTTTTTAAATTTACATATGTAATTTAGCAGTAAAAAATAAAATAATAAATTAGTAAGCTTAAAATGCTAAGTAGAACATATAAAATCCTATTAGACACATTGAAATGCCCATAATAATTTTTAATATATTGCTTAATTTACCGTATTTTTCATTAGATGAAAGCTTTTGTACAAAGCCAACACTTGTACCGCAAATAACAGCAAGTATACCGTGCCCAACCGAATATAGTAAAAGTAAAACAATGCCAAAAACTATATTATTTGCACTTGCAACAACGGCTAAAAGTGCAATTAAAACAGGTGTAGAGCAAGGAGAAGAAAAGATACCTGCTAAAATGCCGGCAATAAAAGCGCCTACATAACCTTTTTTAGTATTTTTAGATGTAAGGTAACTGGAGGGAATGATTTGGTACAAATCAAAAGTTTGAAGAGCCATTAGCATCATAAGCACACCTAAAATTAAATACCACCACGTACCTGTAGCGCCAATTAAACTACCGGCTGCAGTTGCAATTATGCCCAAAGCGGTAAATGTAACAGCAGAGCCAAAAGCAAATGTTAGCGATAAGAAAAGTGCCTTTTTAGTAGTGCGCTGACCAGTGCCGCCAACGTAACTTACAATTAAGGGTACGCTAGACAGTGCACAAGGTGTAAATGATGTTAACACACCTGCCAAAAGCGCCAATATAGGTGCAAGCCATGTGGCATTTACTATAAGTTGCGATATACTTTCAATAAGTGCATCCATTTACAAAGCCCCCATGTCTTCTAAAATTGTGTTCATTTGCTCTTCGGTTAGCCCGCCTTGGTGTACAGTAAATATGTGCTCACCTGTTTGCACATTAGAATAAGAAACGAACTCTATACCTAAATTGTCACTTGGAATGTATGGCGTGCCATCGGCATTAACAAAAATTTGTGTGGGTATTACCTGAACCGGAAATCCGTTAGAAGCATTGGGATTTTTCCACACATCTACAAATTTTACTATTGCTTTTCCTTGCATTTGTTCGTTTATATTTACAAGTACGGGTGCCATTTCAACACAAGGTACACACTCATCTGCTCCAAAATCTATTATAATGGGCAAGTTGTGTTCTTTTAAATCATCTAAATTTATTTCACTGCTTACAAGTTCAAAATCAGAGTCAATAGAATCGTTCTGTTGCGTAGCGCTGTGCTGTTCCATTACATTTGTGTTAAAAAAAGTTTGCCATACAAATATTAGTGCAATTACAAATACCATTATTACAGGTACTAAAATTTTAGCAAGTTTATTTTTTGTCATAATATTATTCTCCCAAATTTATAAAAATTCTACAAAACATACATCAAATTATTTTAATGTAATTTATTATAACGCATTAAAAATTACATGTCAACTAAAAAATGTATTTATAAAAATTTCACAAAATTGAGTGATACTAATAAAAAAATAATAGAGCACGAAAAAGTTTCATGCTCTATTAGAAAAAAAATAATATTAACTTTTTTTTATTTAAGTGGATAAGTTTTATGGTGTGGCGGGCATTGCTATATTTACTTCAAGCTGTATTGTTGTGCCAACTGCCACAGTAGAGCCAGCCGCTATAGATTGAGAGGCAATATTGCCTACAGTGCCGGTAGACGGTACTTCAACAAATACAATTGTAAAATTAGAGTTTAAAGTAGCATCTGCCTCTACAGCTGCTCTTGTTGTGTAAGACGATATAAAGTTTGGAACTATAATTGTAGCACTGGCAGGATTGTACTTAAGCGTAACGGTGCTGCCTTGTTTTACCTCTGTACCTGGTGCAATACTTTGATACCAAACTTCGCCCGGCTCTTTAGATGAGTTTTTCTCCTCTATAAAAACAGGAACAATATTTAGTGCGTTGCAAATTTCTATTGCTTTTTCTCTTGTAATAATGTCGCCGTAATTTGAAGATGCAGACGTTATAAGGTCTGGCATAAATATTACCTTACCGCTACTTACAACAAGGTTTAACGTGTCATCTATTCTCATAGTAAAGTCAATTTTATCTTGTGCTAGTATTGTGCCGGGCGCACTGTCCGACGCAGTGTAAGTTGTGTTAATTTTAATGCTTGCGCCCTCTTCGTTAAGTGGAGTAACCCATGCCCTAACAGAGGGTTCGCTACTGCCAACAAATGATTGAACAACTATTTTGTACCCTTTAGAGTACACAAGCTCTACTACATCGCCATCTTCGTAAAGCGAACCGGCACTGACAGATTGGTACGACAGATTACCCTCGTCGTATCCTAAAACGTACTTTTCGGTAACAATAGTAGTAATACCAAGGCTAGATGCCTTCAGCGCTGCCTCATCTTTTGTGTATTCAAAAAAGTTAGGTACAATAATTTCTTCGCCCTTGCTAACATTTAATATAACGGTATCGCCGGTTCTAACAACTTCTTCGGCTTTAATATTTTGGCTAATTACATTGCCCTTAATTACTGTTTCGCTAAACACTTCAACTATTTGAAGAATAATATCATTGTCTTCGGCAAACTTTTTAGATTCTTCAAGGCTCATTGTTAAAAAGTTTGGAAGTGTTACGGCTTCGCCCTCGCCTTTACCACGAGAGAACACGACATAAAATGGTGTATCTCTTTTAATTTCTTCGCCTAATACAGTGTTGTCGTTTACCATAAACTCAATAACACTGCCACTTGGCACCGTTTCACTGTCTTGTGTTGTTATTCTAACAGCCGTCATGTGATTTTCATCTGCCCATTGTTCCACTTCGCTCATTGTCATATTAATTATATCTGGCACGGGTACTAAAACATCAAGGTCCGGCCCTTTAGATACAGTTAACTGAAAGAAATCTCCGCCTTGAAGAGTATCACCATCGGCAGGAATTTGCGATATAATTTCACCTGCCGGTATTTCATCGCTAAAAACATTTTCCTCGGAAATAATAACATTGTTTTCATTGGCCCACAGTTGTGCGTCGCTAATGCTTTTGCCAATCATTGCAGGAACAGCTTTGCCCCTGCTTAAAAAAATTATTATTACAATAACAATTACAAGCAAAATAAGTGCGCCTATAATATATGTTATAATAGGGTTGTTTTGTTTTGGCCTTTTATAAGATGGCTTTTTAGACGGTGGCTTAAACGTGCTTTTTTGCTCATAGTTCATTGTTGCATTGCCGCTTTGTGTAGCAACACCTTGAGGTTGAGCATTATTAACACTAGGCGACTGTGGTTGATCTTCAACATATGCGCCTTGAACTTCTGCTATATTGTCCATGTCTTGGTTAGATTTTTGCTTGTAGTTATCTAAAAAATCATTGCTCATGTTAATAACATTAACCTTTCTTTTGCTTGTGCTTTAATTTGAAATGTCTTGCTTTTTAAACACAATAGTGCCTATAGCAACAAATATTGCCGAGAATACAAGCATAACACAAACGCCAAGGCCTATACTAATAGGCACACCTTTGTCTACCAATTCCGATATTACACTGTAACTGTCGGTAAAAAGCTCGTGCATGTTTATATAAGGAACAAATGTAAATGCAAGTGCATTAATAGGCGCCCTGTAAGCTAAAAATGTTAGGCCTATTAAAGAGCCAAACGTTACAATTGTAGGCACCACAATGGACACAGCCATATTTTTTGTAATTATAGACATAAAGAAGGCAATAGAGAATATAAATATCATACTTGTAGAAACAGCAAAGAAGTGGCCTACAAACATTAAGAAGAAGTTAACCTGGCCGCTTGCTGTGTAGTTAGGGTACGAGTAATCGCTAAAGCCGTTTAATATGCCTTGTGTAATTATTATAACAATAAATATTGCAAAGTAAAGTATAAATACTAGTTTAATACCTGCCAAATATTTGCTAAACAACACCTTTAAACGATGCCTTGGTCTTATCATTAATAGGCGAACTGTTCCGCTTTGGAATTCGCTTGCAATAACCCAGCCGCCTACAAGTACGCCAAATATGGAAATAAGAATTGTCATTGAGAAGTACTCGTAAACAGATTGTCTAGCACCATCTTCTACAAACTTCATGTCGGGTTTGCCGGAATCCATACTACTTTGAGCTACAAATAAGTTTTCTCTGTATTGTTCAACTTCTTTTTCAAGCGCTTGCTCGTATTTTACATATGTGCCATAACGTTCCACAAGCCAATCATTTTCGTAAAAATTCTCTTCGGTTTCTTTGTAAATAGTACCTTGTAAAATACTGCTTTGCATTTGAGAAATCTCGCTAAGTGCACCATCTTGCCAACTACCGTCATCATAAATAATATTGTGTTCCAGCCTGTATTCAAGTTCAGGAATTTGATTTTCAACTATGTCTTGGTTAGAAAGTTCTAAAGAAGTAATTTCTCTTGCAATAAATTCTTCTTGCGATGGGTCTTTAAGCAAGTCTTCTTCAAGAGTTTCTATACGACTTAGGTTGTCTTCTATTCTTTGATTATAGTCGGTTTTCATTATGTCTACGTATTTGCCAAAATCGTTGTTTCTCATTAACTCGTCAAAATCTGCCAAAAACTTATCGGCCTGTGCAATTTTTTCATTTTTCTCTTCAACTGTAAGTTCCGATAAATAAGTCATATCAGTGCCATATATGCCAATGGTATCCATTGCCGATTGAAGTGCAAGGTCGTTGACATCTTCTTTAAGCAACTGCTCTAAAATATACTTGTCGCTAATGTGGTTTCTTGCGTCGTAAGATATTCGCATACGGTAATCTTCGTCGCTCTCTACAAACGGAATATATGCAGAGTAAAAATTAATTAGCAAATCAAGCATTTCTTGCCCATATAATAGGCTTTCGCTGTCAGACAACCATTCGCTAATGTAAGTTTCAGTGTCTTGTAAATAATAAAGTTCGTGTGTAAATTGGTTGTTTAGTTCATATTCCACACCATCTACAATAATTGTTTCATCCATACCACCATAATAATAGTAGTTGCTTTGGTTGTCGTCTGTGTATGCATCTAAAATAGGCAAGCCTATTGTCATAATTACAAATATTAGTACGGCAGAAATTAATATAAATTTACTGCGCAACATTTTAGCCATTTCGGCTATTACTTGTTTTGGAAAATTCATGTTTGCTCTCCTTATTTAATGTTAAGAAATTTGTGTTTTACTACCTGTTGTCATAGTGATGAAATCGTGTTCCAATGAGCGGTTCTGTCTATTTACGGCATAAATTTTAATGCCCATTTTAACAAGACCATTTATGATTTTGGGTATTTCTTCGTTTTTCATAACAATATTAACACCCTCGGGAAGTAAATCGCAGTTAGCTTGCATCTCTTTAAATTTTTCCAAAACCAATTTGTTGTTGTCTGTTACAAATGTGTATTGGTAAATCTCATCGTTTTCATCTTGGCCTATTGCTTTTTCGCCAATTATTGTGCCGTTGTCTATAATATAAATCCTGTCGCACATCAGTTCCATTTCGCTAAGCAAATGGCTACTTATAAACACACCTGTGCCGGCAGTTTGTGCAAGTTTTTTCAAAAGTTCGCGCAATTCTTTTATACCTATAGGGTCTAGGCCATTTGTTGGCTCGTCTAATACAAGAAGCGGGGGCATGTGCAGTATTGCCTGTGCAAGGCCTATGCGCTGGCGCATACCAAGCGAGTAAGTTTTAATTTTGCTGTTTGCCCTGTCTTTCATTTTAACAAGTTCAAGCACATTGTCTATACTTTGTACAGCTTGCTTACCATGAAACTGTGCAAAATATTCAAGGTTTTGTCTACCTGTCATGTGTTTGTATAAGTCGGGGTTTTCTACAATGGCGCCAACGTTTTTCATTGCACCTTCAAAGTCAGTTGCTATGTTGTGTCCACAAACACTTATATTACCCGATGTTATAGAAAATAATCCCATTATCATTTTAATTGTTGTAGTTTTACCTGCGCCGTTTGGGCCTAAAAATCCTACAATTTCACCGCTGTTAACTGTAAGGTTAACGTCGTTAACAATTGTTTTCTTTTTAATTTGTTTTGTAACGCCTTCTAATTTTAATAATTCCATTAACTTTCTCCTAGCAATAATTTGACTGTAACATTACATATGTGATAATATTTTATGTAATAAGAGGTAAAAAAAACATGCAACATATGTAAAATAAATGTGCTATCGAACAAATATAATAATATATCTTTATAGGGCCTTTGTCAATATGATGAAGACTCCTTACAATATATAACGATTAATTTTACAACTTTATTACAAAAAAAAGCAATAAATTTGCTTTTTTTAAAAATGGGAGGGTATTTATGATACTAACAGTTACACTTAACCCCGCAATAGACAAATTTTACAAAGTTAACGAGCTAAAACCTAAAACAACTATTAGGGTAAACGAAGTTGTAAATATGCCCGGGGGAAAAGGTATAAATGCATCTAGGGTTGCAGTAATTTCTGGGTATAAATCTAGTGCAATGGGATTTTTAGGCGGCCAAAGCGGAGAACTTTTTGAAAGTTTAATTACAGAAAAAGGCATTGACATGTGTTTTACTAAAACAAATGCCCAAACAAGGTTTTGTGTAAACGTATGGGATGAAAAAGAAAATAAAAGTACCGAACTTTTAGAGCCGGGAAGTGAAGTAACAACACAAGACGTACAAAACTTTTTAAAACAGTACGAAGAAAAATTGCCATTGGCAAAAGTTGTAACATTATGTGGTAGTGTGCCAAAAGGAGTTAGCGAAGATTTTTATGCAAAGTTAATTGACCTTGCTAATAAATACAATAAACCGGTTATATTAGATACAAGTGGACAATATTTAAAACACGGCGTTGGCAAAATACCATATATGATTAAACCAAATGAACACGAAATAAAGCAACTTTTAAACATAGATGTAAAAAACATGCAACAGCTTACACAAGCGGCAAAAACACTACAAAAAAGCGGTATAGGTATAGTTGCTGTATCGTTAGGGAAAGACGGAGTTTTAGTAGTGTGTGAAAGTGGAGTGTACAAAGGTAATACTCCCGACATAAAAGTTGTAAACACAGTTGGTTGCGGAGACAGTATGGTTGCAGGGTTTGCCATAGGTATTGGCGAAAAATGGAGCATTGAAAAAACAATGCAATTTGCACTGGCAACGTCTACCGCAAATGCAATGCACCATAAAGCCGGCTACTTTGAACAAAAAGATTTTGATGAGATATATCCTATGTGTACAGTACAAAAATTAGATGATTTATAAAATTTCTTTGAATTATTATTAGCATGTTTATAGGTTATACTAAAAAGCTGCAGATTATAAACATAATACAAAAAAAAAGGCCACTGTTTTGTAGCCGGTTTTTTGTATTAATATAACTGCGGTTCTTCAAAAAGCTTATAACCGAACGCTAAAAAAGCTACATTTCACGAAAGTGAAATGTAGCTTTTAATTTGTGTGTTAGTTGCAATTTTTAATTTTGCCCATTAGCTTTTCTTTTTTTTATAAGTATTAAAATAATTACTATTGTTACTACAAGTAATAATAGCAACAAGGCCCAAATTAACAAATTATTACTTTCTTGCGCCGGCTGTGCTACTGTAAATTCCCCGGCACTTAATGGCACGCCGCCTGATGTTATTATCTGCGTTGTGTAGCTTGTGTCGGAATAAGTAACTTCCAGTGTGTGTGTTCCGTCGCCCAAAGTGCTTAAATAAGCTGCTGTAATTGTTACATTACCGTTATTGTCAACAACAAATTCACCGGGTTGCAGTACTGCACCGTTTACAATTACACTTTGTAGTGAATTGCCACCAATTGGCGGTATAATTGTAATTTGGTTATCGTCACCTACTTGCACCTGTGGTGTGTCTTTCTTTTCAATATCGTCAAGGCCCTCGTCTGTTTCGTCCGTGTTTTGCTGTGTTTCGCTGTTGTCCTCGTTATTGCTGTCTTCATCTTCATCTTCATCTTCATCAGTTTCTTCTTGCTGTGTGCCGCTTTGCGCACC
>CAYJGU010000013.1:0-52182 GCA_964369925.1 uncultured Bacteroides sp.
AAGCTTACAGCGCACACCGGTATGGATGCAATGACTCATGCGATAGAGGCGTATGTTTCTACACTTAACTGTGACTATACCGACCCATTGGCACTTCACGCTATTGCTATGGTTAGCGAGTATCTTGAGGCTTCTTTCGGTGGTGACAAGCAAGCACGAGAGAAAATGCACAATGCACAGTGTCTAGCTGGCATGGCGTTTTCCAACGCGCTATTAGGTATTGTTCACTCTATGGCACATAAAACAGGTGCGGCGTTTAGCGGTGGGCATATTACACACGGTTGCGCCAACGCAATGTATTTACCTAAGGTTATTGCATACAATGCGAAAGAGCCTGCTGCTGCAGCGCGTTATATCGCTATTGCAAAATATCTAGGTATTGAGCCAACAGTAGAAGCTCTTATTGCGCACATTCGTGACCTTAATGCTAAGCTTGAAATTCCAACTTGCATTAAAGATTATGAGGGTGGCATTATTGGCGAGGCAGAGTTTTTAGAAAAGCTACCACAAGTGGCAGAGAACGCAGTTGGTGACGCCTGCACAGGCTCTAACCCACGTGTTATTACCCCTGCACAGATGGAAGAATTGCTTAAGGCTTGTTACTACGACACGAAAGTAGATTTTTAATAAAATAGCAAAAGAAAAACGGCGCAGCCCATTGTATTGGGTTGCGTCGCTTGTTTTTTATTGATACTTGTATTAGTAAAATTTAATTTTTGAAGAGTAAAAGCTAATTAAAACAGAAATTATCATTGCAACAATAGTAACAGAGCTCTCATACCCTATTAAATACTCAAATGCAATGCCGTAAACAGCTTGCCCAATGGGCGATGCAAACATGGATACAGTCATAACAAAAGCCATAATTTTACCCACCATGTTTTCAGGTGTACTGCTTTGAATGTAAGTTATTATTATAATTGATGCTAAAGAAGCCAGACACATAACTAAAAATGCACTTACTAAAATTAATGCATACGCTACAATTGGAATGTAACTATAAAACATTGCCACTGCCATAGGCACAAGGGCTAAGGCTGCCCCAAATATATATTTGCTAAGATTGTTTATGCTTAATTTTTGGCCTAAAACGCCTGCGAGAAGTCCACCCAAAAGCCCACCGAACGCAAGCACACCGCTTGCATAGCCGTAAAGTTCATCTGAAAGTGAAAGCCTTTCGGTAATAAGTACAGGCAATGATATTATTATTAAAGCACTGAGGAAAGCGTTTAATAAACAAGTCACAAACATTAGCTTTTTAAGTGTCGGTTTTTCATTAATAATAAAGTTTACACATAATTTCATGTCGCTTTTTATTATTGTTATCATTGACGATGAAATATTTTCCTTTTTATTTGGCATTTTAATAAATAGCTCTAAAACAGCCGAGGCAAAAAAGCAAATAATAGATACCAAAATAATAGGCGCAATGCCAAAATTGCCTAGCAATATGCCGCCTATTATAGGCGAGCCTAAATTTGCAAGTGCACCGATACTGCTTACAATACCATTGCCTTTTACAAGGATATTTTCATTAAGTAATGCAGGTACGCTTGCCTGCACAGTAGGTTGATACAGCCCGGCAATACTGTATAAAATCATAAGTGTGGCAATAAGTAGCGGTATAAGCGATATAACATCTATAGTAATGTAAAAAAACAGCATTAATATGCCCGTTAAAAAATCCAGCATTACCATAATATTGCGTTTGTTTGTTCTGTCTGCAATAATGCCGCCAATGGGCATAAGCAAAACCAGCGGCAAAAAAGACACAGCAGTTACTATGCCAAAAAGAGCCGAGGAGCCTGTTATGTTAAGCAAATAAAGTGGTAGTGCAAAGCGAAGTATACCATTGCCAAAAAGCGATATAATTTGCCCTATTACTACTAATGTAAAGTTTTGTTGCCATAGTTTTGTTTGTTTCATAAGTTTCTCCTTAATTTTAATACCTACGGTTGGTATGTATATATTTAAAAATAATCTGCCCATATTTTGGGCAGTTATTTTTAAAGCTCTTTTAAAGTTCTAATAATCTCTTCATCAAACAACACAATATTGTATTGTTCTACCAATTCATTAATCATTTTGCACTTATTTGCCATTCTGCTTTTATCAGTTCCTAATAAAACAGGGTTAAGCCAAGTGTTAAGTAATAAGGTAATAAGTTCCGCAAGTTCATAAGGTTTATCGCACAGAATTGAACCGTCATTTATGCCTTGCTCTATAATAGGGAATACGTATTTTGGTACAACTTCATTCATACTTGTTTTTAGCTGCATTGCTAAAAATTTAGGGTTATCAAGTAAATTGGGCACTATTTCAATAATTTTACTCGATGCATCGCTACAAATATTTTGCCTAATAACTTCTTTAAGTTTCTGTGCTCCCGTAAGCGTTGTATTAGCTCGCATTTCGTAAAAAATTTCACCATTAGCATTACCTATTTTAGTGGCAGCAGCATCAAAAATTTCTTCTTTAGACTTAAAATGGTGATAAATTGCACCCTTAGTAAGCCCTTCCAGTTCATTTATAATATCTTGCAAACTGGTATTGTCATATCCTTTTTCAATAAAAAGCCTTGCCGATACATCAAGTATTTTTTCTACAGTTTGCTCGGGATATTTGTTTCTTGCCATGTTTTCACCTCACATACTTTTGGTATGTAATTATAATATCATACCAATGGTATGTTTGTCAAATGTAAAAAAATTATTGCTTTACAATTTTCACCTCTTTTGTATTTTCAATAAGCATGTCAAGGGTAAGTGGCTCGCTACCATTAACCAAAACTTGTTTTGCTCCGTTATTATCGCTGTAATATACATTTACTGAAGTAAAATTATATTTCGTTTGAATTGCGTTTATAAACTGCATAACTATTTCTGCCGGTTTTGTTTGGCTTTCGCTCTTACTTAAAATATTGCTGTTTTTGTTGTTTTTCATAACAATACCTTCGATAATACGTTTATTATACCACAGTTTTTAAATTAGCATATACATACTGCACCAGTTTGTAGTTAAGCAATAGCAACAAGTATTTTTTGTTTTTTTTAAGTGTTCATTAATATAATACACAAAAATATCAGGCTAAATTCAAGCCTGATATTTTTATTATAGTTTAATGCCGTCACAGCTCTTTTTTATTATATATAATAACAGAAACTAAATAAGAAACCGCATATAGTATAACACTTAATAAAAGATATCCACCACGAAAAATTAAGTTGGAATTATGCTCAATCGGCAAAATGTATGCAATTAACATACTGCTGCCAAAAAATAACGCAAACCCAAGCCCAACGGCAGCAAACAAAATAACCTCGTTTTTGTCGGCACCGAATATTAATATAAGCGGTATCATAAAAGTGGGAATGGACAGCGCAAAAGCAAGGCCAAAAGTGAAAGAATAACCTATGCGCTCAAAATTCACAACGTCTGTTATAGCAATATGCAAAATTGTGCTTATAATTGCCAAAACTAAACCGATAAGTACAAACAGTAAAAAAGAAACGTACTTTGCTTTTATAACATCTGTGCGCTTAATGGGAAGAGTAAGCTCAAACCTGTTCCACTTTGAGGTGGCATCTTGTTGTATTGCAGTTCCTGCCAAAGCACCAAAGCCGCCAAGTTGCGAGCCAATAACTGCAGAAATAATCATAGTGCCAATTGAACCATTCATTTCGCCAATAATTATGCACACCAGCGCAACGGCAGAAAAAACAACCATAGCCTTTAAACTGCCGCTTACCATATAAAAATTGTTTCTAATAAGCCCTTTCATATTAACAAACCTCCTGTGTAAGTAGCGGTAATATCTCATCTATGCTGGAGTTATCTACAACAACATTTGGGTAACTCTCCAAAAATTCTTTTTTACTCTTTACAAGTACTTCAAGTTGTAAACCCCTTTGCCTGTATGAGATATAATCTGCTTTTTGAAGTTTATCAAAATCTGCCTGTTTCATACGGGCAATGCCATATTCGTATATAAGTGTGTCCTTTTTTTCCGTTATAATTATCTCTCCACTGTCAATAAATGTAATGTAATCGGCAATTTTTTCAAGGTCGCTTGAAATATGTGAGGATATTAGAATAGAGTTATTCTCGTCTTCTACAAACTCTAAAAACACATCGAGTATTTCTTCTCTCACCACCGGGTCAAGCCCAGCCGTTGCCTCATCTAAAATCAATAATTTGGCCCCGTGCGAGAGCGCCACGCATAGTGATAACTTCATAGACATACCGCGCGAAAATGTTTTAAGCTTTTTGTTAGCTGGCAGCTTAAACCTATCAATATAGGCGTAAAACACCTGTTTTTCCCAGTTAGAGTAAATATCCGATAAAACTTTTTCAAGCTTTCTAACTGTTAAATTACCCGAGAAATTAATGCTGTCGAAAACAACGCCAATTTCATTTCTTAAATATGTTTCATCGTCTGTCATTTCTTTATCAAAAATTTTAACTGTGCCGCTGTCTTTATGCAGTAAATTTAGCAATGTGTTAATTGTTGTGCTTTTACCAGCACCATTTTTGCCAACAAAACCCATAATAGAGCCACGGGGCACTGTAAGATTTATATTTTTTAAGCTAAAACTATTATCTTTGTACTTTTTACAAAGGTTTTCAATTTGTATTGCGCTACTCAATTATTTTTCCTCCTCATTATAAAAAATAGCAATTAAGTCTTGTAATTTATCTAATTTTATTCCACTTGATTTTGCAACATCAACAGCATTAAATAAGTGAGCTTCAATTATTTTTTGCTGTTCTTCTTGGAAAAAGTCTTTATTCTGTGCCGAAACAAAACTACCTCTGCCCACAGTTGTCTCAATAAAGCCATCTCTTGTTAAATCTTCATATGCTTTTTGTACGGTTATTACACTTACGTGTATTGTTTTTGCTAGCGAGCGCATTGATGGTATAGCATCGCCCGTTTTAAGCTCACCGCTCATAATCATTGCTTTAATTTGAGATGTAATTTGCTCGTATATAGGCTTGCTTGTATTGCTGCTAATTATTATTTCCACTTAATACCCCCTGCGTATAAACTCAAATGTAAACATTGTATACTTATGTGTACTTATTGGACAAGTACAATTGTAACACTTATATTTAACTTTGTCAACTACTAATTTTTAGCAGTGCACTTAAACTGCTTTTAATGTTGCAAAAATTAAAATATAAGCAACTAAATATATTATTAATTAAAGCCTAAAAAAGCAATAGAAGCATAAAACTATATGTTTTATGCTTCTATTGCTTTTGTTTTATCTGCTATTTTATTCAATAGCATTATATTCTTCTATCATGGCATATGCGTGCTTTTCAATAATGCAAAAAAGTTCGCCCATTCGCTCTTTTGTTATTGTGCAATCCGGGCTTGAAAAATTTTTAATTAAATTTATATATCCCGGTATTATAAACAAAGAAATTGTTCTAACGGCTTCATCTGTAATATCATTATGGTTGTTAAAATGATTTTTGCCAATGCGCAATGCACTTTTAAAAGACAATTCAACAAACCTACTGTTATTTAGCAAAAAAGAGTATTCTTTTGGATTTTTTAGCATTATGTCAACATAAAAGTCTAAAGTGTGTTCTGCTTGAGGATTAAATATAGGCGCTAAAAATTCCTCCTCCAATTCCTCTATAATAGAGTGTATCCCATCATAATAATTATAAAACGTTGTGCGGCTAATATCCGTAAGCTCACAAAGTTTAGCAACAGTAATATTATTAATATCGCCATTACAGTTATTAATTAAAGCAGTTTTTAACGCTTTTTTGTTATTTTCAATTCGCTGTGCATTCTTCATTATTTTACAAACTCCGTAAATATGTTAAAACTTGAACACAATGTTCATTTTTGTGCTTGCCAATAATAGTAATAATTATATATTATTAAAGAGGTAGCTGTCAATTTATTGTATAATGCTACAAAAGTTACTACAATTTAAAATGGAGAAATGTTATGAAACAGTTTTCACTTGGAAATTACTCTTTAGACGACTTTGCTGATTTTTTAAACGGAAAGAATTGCCCTTATTTTGATGATATAAAGGGAAATGAGTTGATAATTACAGGCACGCACATTCTTACAAAAACTATTAATTTAAATTTTCCTATTACTATAACAGGTAAAGATACTGTAATAAAAGGTGAAAACAGTGATATATTTGCTTTTTCAGTTTTATCAAGTGACACCACAGTGCAAGGCTTGTGTATAGAGGGGTTTAAGTATGGTGTAGAAGTAGACGCACTTGGCAAATGTGTGGAAAATGTAAGACTACAAGATATTACTGTTACACATGCACTAAACGGATTTGAAGTTGGATCTTCTCTTTCAAATTCTATTTTGCGCAATATATATATAGACAGTTGTACTTCTATTTCCATAGATGCACAGTGGGAAGAGTACGAGTATGCCGATTTGTCTTTGGGATTTATATTGTGTTGTGCTAGGCATAAAGGCAAAGAACACATAGACAACTGCCTTTTAGATGGACTTTATATTAATAACTGTGTAAAAAAAGGGAGCTCACGTGCGGGCATAACTTTTTTAACTGCAATACCAAGCGGCAACAGTTTTGTTAATCAAAATTTAAGTTATTCTAACCTTTGTGTAAATAATATTAACATTACAAACAACCGTGTATACAGCTGTTGGGACACGTGTATCACAGTTGTTGCACAGTGTATTAGTACAGGAATTGTTAAAATAAACAATGTTAAAATAAGTGGTAACTATTGTGAACAAGGCATTTCGGGAATTAATTTATGTGGGGGAGCACATCACTTTGGTGAGGGTGGGGGCTCTGAGATTAAAAATATTAAAATATACGATAACAAATTTATTCAAACAATAGAAGATTTAGGCGAACCGGCCAGAGGTATTTTTTTGTATGGGTGTCGTGGAGACTACTATCCGGGTATGATATCTTGCGGTAATATTGTTGAAAACATAGAAATATATAATAATAAATTTGATGGTGCTGGAGTAGTAATAACAGGTGTGTATACTTTTTTAGATGGACCTGTTGAGCATAAAAACAATATAGTTAAAAATGTAAATATACACCATAACGAGCTAAACGGTGTAGATTGCCCATTTGTTTTTGACGGATGCCAAATGGATGGACGCTTGTACGATTGGAATTTCGGGTATCCTCGCCATGACAAAAAATGGGGAGAAAAAATAACTGACGACAATATAGTTACTGCTGTGATGACAAACAACAGGGTTGAAAATATAACTTGCACCGATAATGTAATAGAGGGATATAGATACCGTGTAAAGACAAGTGGTGCAACAGGACACGGCCATGGAATATGTACAGATAATAAAGTATGTGGTGATATAATATTTGAGCGCAATCACTATGGCGTAGGTGAAAATCATATTCATGTTGCAGGCTTTATTTGTGACGATTTTGTGCGTGACAATGGCGGTAATGAAACAAGTGACGTGTTTAAGCAAAGTCAAAATTAATATTGGTGCTTTTTTAAAACAAGTTATGCAAAACTAAAAAAGCAAAGAACGAATACTTTAATAAGAGTAAAAAAATCCTGCTTACACTTGTGAGCAGGATTTTACTTATATTGTACTTTGTGCAATATGCTTTTTACTTTATGCCATTGGCTTGCCGCTTGCGCGGCAACCGCCAAGTATGCCAATAAATAATTCTGAAGCTATTTAAAAGCTGTAAATAGTTAAAAAATAAATTTACCTTCTGCGATTTTTTGTTATAAGCAGCAGCCTAAATAGTTGCAATAATGATGCCGCTACAGCTGCTACATAAGTTAATGCAGCTGCATTAAGCACTTTTTTAGCAGGTAATATTTCATTTTTAAATAAAATTCCAGAGTTATCTAAAATTTTTATGGCACGTTTAGAGGCGTTAAACTCTACAGGTAATGTAACAATTTGAAAAACAACAGAAGCAAAAAAGGCAATTATGCCAATTTGTATAATAAGTTGTGAGGTGCTACCTGTAAAAAACATGCCTAATATTATTAGCGGTACTGCGGCCATGCTACCTAAATTGGCTACAGGTAAAATTGCAGTGCGAATGTTTAAAGGAGCATAATTTTTGTGGTGTTGCAGTGCATGGCCGCATTCGTGTGCGGCTACGCCAACAGCGGCTACAGATGTTTGATTATAAGTTGCATCTGATAAATTAACAGTTTTATTTCGGGGGTCGTAGTGATCGGATAAATTACCGCTTACGTGCCTTACAGATACGTTATTTAATCCTTGATCTCTAAGAATTTTTTCTGCAACTTGTTTTCCGGTTAATCCTTGCGCATTTTGAACATTTGAATATTTTGAAAATGTAGATTTTAACTTAACTTGGGCAAATATAGTTATTATAATGCCAAGAATAATTAAAAAGTAAGTTGGGTCATAATACAATCTAAACATTCCAAACATAATTTTTTCCTTTCTTTATTAAGCTTTTAATATTTCCATAAACTCCTCACCTGTAATAGTTTCTTTTTCAAGAAGATATTTAGATATTTCATGAAGTTTTTCTTTGTTTTCATTTAGTATTTGCATGGCTTTATTATATTGTGTTCGAATTATTTCAGCTACTTCATCATCGATTAGTTTTGCAGTTTCTGCCGAACATATTAAAGAAGAATCTCCGCCTAGATATTGATTATTGACAGTTTCCAGTGCAACCATACCAATTTTTTCGCTCATGCCAAAGCGGGTTACCATTGCCCTTGCTATTTTAGTAGCTTGTTCAATATCGTTAGAGGCTCCTGTGGTTATAGAGTTGAAAATAAGTTTTTCAGCAGCTCTACCGCCTGTAAATGTTGCTATTTTATTTAGTGCCTGTTCTTTGCTCATTAAAAATTTTTCATCGCTGTCTATTTGCATGGTGTAGCCAAGTGCACCAGATGTACGAGGTATAATTGTAATTTTGTGAACAGGTGCACTATCGTTTTGAAGTGCCGCTACAAGCGCATGGCCTACCTCGTGATACGATACAATTTTTCTCTCATTTTCAGATACAGCTGAATTTTTTCTTTGGTATCCTGCAATTACAACTTCTACGCTCTCCTCTAAATCTATTTGGGAAACTTGTGTTCTGCCGTTTCTAACTGCTCTAAGTGCCGCTTCGTTTATTATATTTGCAAGCTCTGCGCCGCTAGCGCCCGAAGTAGCTTTAGCTATTTGATTAAAATCTATATCATCGCTAAGCTTTACATTTTTTCCGTGTACCTCTAAAATAGATTGTCTTCCTTTTTGATCGGGCAGCTCTACCGGTACTTTTCTGTCAAACCTTCCGGGACGAGTAAGTGCTTTATCTAAAATTTCGGGCCTATTGCTTGCAGCAAGTAATACAACACCTTTTTGTCCGTCAAATCCATCCATTTCAGCTAAAAGCTGGTTTAGTGTTTGTTCTCGCTCATCGTTACTGCTCATAGCATTATCGCGTTTTTTACCTATAGTGTCAATTTCATCAATAAAAATAATACACGGAGCTTTTTCATTTGCCTGCTTAAATAAGTCGCGCACTTTTGCAGCACCCATACCTACAAACATTTCAACAAATTCAGAGCCGGATATTGAGAAAAATGGAACTTTTGCCTCTCCTGCAACTGCTTTTGCAAGTAATGTTTTACCGGTGCCCGGAGGGCCAACTAAAAGCACACCTTTTGGTAAGTTTGCTCCAATATCTGCATATTTATTTGGGTTGTTTAAAAAATCAACAACTTCGGTCAATGTTTCTTTAGCTTCTTCTTGGCCTGCAACATCGCTAAACGATTTGCCCGTTAGTGTTTCGGCATATATTTTTGCGTTAGATTTGCCAAAAGACATACTATTGCCGCCACCCATGCCCTTCATCATTTTAGACATTATAAAGCGCCAAATAAGGGCAAATATAACTATCATAATAACCGAGCTAATAATATTCATTAAAAAGGAACTTTCCTTTGGGAAAACCTCTATAAACTCGGCACCGGACTCGTAAAGCCTGTCAACAAGGTCACTATCTTGCATTCTCGTTGTAGAAAACAATTCAGTCTGTGGTTCTTCTTGCCCCTCAACTATGGTTTCTATTCCATAAGTAATACTTTCGTCCATAACTTGTACAGTGGCTATTTTTTCTTCATTTAAGTCATCCAAAAATACATCATAAGTTACGGGTGTAATTTTATTTGAGCCAAAAAGCAAAGTTGTTATTATGTTAAACGCAAAAATAATTAATGTTGCTACAAGCCAATAATATATAAAAGGCTTATTTTTTTTAATTTTTATAGATTCTTTTTTCATATTTTTATCCTCACTGTTTTATTAAACCAGTATAAATCTTTCTGATATTATTAATAATATGCCAAGGGTTGTAAGCACTGTGCCTGTAGCCCTGTTTAAAACAATTGGTTTTGCTTTATTTGCAAATTTTGCGCCAAGTAGGGCAAATGTTAATGTAGATGCTACACATAAGGTAAGAACTGTTAAATCTGGAACAATTTGCTGTATAGAAAAGTGAGAAACTGCGCCAAATAAAGCTGTGAATGTCATAATAAAAACGCTTGTGCCAACAGCTTTTTTATGCTCGTACCCAAGCACACTCATCATTAAAGCAAGCATCATAATTCCGCCACCTGCGCCAATAAAACCGCAAATAAAACCAATTACAGCACCGCATAAAATTGGCAAAATTATTTTTAAAGCTCCGGTTACTGCTTTTTTTTGTTTTGGGGTATCTGTTTCTTTTTTTCTTAAAAACTTTATACCTAATATAAGCGACATATAAACAGCTATATTTCCCATAGATTCTGAAGGGACTAGGCTTGCAATAAATGCACCAATAAATGTAAATGACAATACGCTAACTAAAAGAACTTTGCTGTTTTTTATATCAATATTTTTATTTTTGCCATAAGTATAAGCCGATATAGCACTTGCAAGCACATCAGATGCGAGTGCTATACCTATGGCCTCGTAAGGGTTCATATTTAAAAATGTAATTAGCATAGGTGTTATAACAACAGCGGCACTCATTCCGGCAAAACCTGTGCCAAGGCCGGCGCCAACACCTGCTAATATGCATATTAGTATAGTTTCCATTAAAATCTCCTATGTAATTTTTAATTTGTGTTTATTCGTATAAAGATATTTTCAATTACTTGCATATTATTAGGCAAAATATTAGCAAATAATATATTTGTTAAGGCTGTGTTGCACTTTTGCGCTTTATAAATAATATTTTTGCAAATTTTTAAAAATTTATACGAAGTATGCTTTGTATTATGGATAGGGGTTTTAATTATAATACCCTTATTCTGTATCCTTTGTAAGGCCATTAATAAATATTTTTGTAAGTCGCACTACTGTATCAATTTGCTCTTGTTTTTTTTGCTCGTCAAAATTATCTTGAAGAAGAAAAGAGAAACTTGATTGTAAAATTCCTACAAAAGCAACAATGTCACTATCTAAAACACCTTTTCCAAGATGCATACCATTTGTAAGTGTCTTTAGCTGCTTTATATTATTTATGCGAAGTTGCGCTCTAATGTCTACAAGCTCTTTAGCTAAATGATTTGGCTTTTTAGATACAATATAGTTGTGAAGCGCTTTGTACTTTGGATATTCTTCAAAAAATTGCAACCTAACTTTTATGTTTTCTGTTATACCATCGGGTTTTGAAATAGGGCTTTGTAGATTCTCTTCCAAATATTTTGAATACTCATCTATACATTTTTTGGCACAATGTAAATATAAATCGTCTTTGTTTTTAAAGTAATGGTATAAAATACCTTTAGAAAGCATCGCTTTTTTTGAAATGTCACTTATTGATGTTCCGTTATAACCGTTAATATTAAAAAGCTCAATGGCACTTTCTACTATTTTGTTAACCGTTGCGCTGTTTACATTTGTATCATTCATAATTTTTCCCTTCAAAAGTTGTTGACCAATCGTTCAATGAAATAAATATAACACATGTTGAACGATTGGTCAATGAAGATTAAATTAAAAATATGTAAACAAAATATGACGGGTAAATTTATAATACAAAACACAAAAAAATCCTCACCAAAGCAGGTGAGGATTTTTTTATAAATTAATGTGCTTTATTTAGTAAATTCATCATAACTAATTATAAGTTCTTCACTATGCCCTTTATTCATTTTGTGCCTAGCCTTGCGGTTTTCAACTGTATCAAAAATTATACTAAAATCATAATCGTTTGGGTAAAGCTCTTCGGCTTTAGTTTTAAGTTTAACCCTTTTGTGGTTAATACTGTACTTAATACCCTTTACTTGAACAATTAAATCTCCTTTGTCGTTTATAGGCTTATAAACTATTCCAATGCTGTTATCAGATAAAATAGTAACGCTATCGCCTGTATTAAAAAGATTTTTTAGCTCGTTTGTTTTAGTGGGAATATCTTTAACTATTTTACTACTCTTTTTTTGGGGGTGGTTTTCATTTTCATTACAAGTAATAATAAATGTATTTGTGGCTATATTTGTAGGCTGTACACCATAAGCTGTTTTTTGTGCATAATTTAAAATATGCTTTGGTAGGCCTAATCGCTGTGCAATAGAAAGTGCGCAGCTTTCACCGGCTTCGCCTATTTCTAACTTATAAAGCGGTTTTAAATTTTCTTTATCAAATTTCATTCGTGCATTAATTAATGAATGTGTGTGTTTTGCATACTCTTTTATTTCGGGGTAATGTGTTGTAGCTAAAAACAAACAATTTGTTTTGCGCAGTTCATCTAAAATTGCAACTGCTATACCCATACCCTCTGCAGGGTCAGTACCAGAGCCAAGCTCGTCAAGTAAAATTAAACTCTCGTGCGTAACTTGCTTCAATATGTCTACAATGTTAGTAATGTGTGCCGAAAAAGTAGACAAACTCTCTTTAATGCTTTGTCCGTCGCCTATATCGCACAATATATTTGCATGCATACAAAAAGTACTACCTTGTTGTGCCGGTACATGTAAACCGCATTGTGCCATTAAAGATAAAATACCAACTGTTTTTAGTGCTACTGTTTTTCCGCCTGTGTTTGGTCCGGTAATTATAACGCCTCTGTAGTCTTCTCCAATATTAAAATTAAGAGGTACACATTCTTCGGCATTAATTAAAGGGTGGCAACCGTTTACAATTTTTATAACTCTGCTAGTATTAATAGGTACTTCGTTTGCTTTAAGCTTGTAAGAGTACTTTGCTTTTGCAAATACAAAATCTAAAGTTTGCATGTATCCCATGTTTTTATTAAAAGCATCAATATTTTCGTCTACCATAGCTGTTAAAGTGTATAATATTTTGCGAATTTCGTTTTCTTCTTCAATTTGCAAAAATCCAAGATCGGCTTGTGCTTTAGCAACAGATGATGGCTCGATAAAAACAGTGCCGCCTGTGTTGGATGTATCAATTACAGAACCTGAAATTTGGTTTTTATACTCCTTTTTAACGGGTAGGGCATATCTTCCATTTCTAACAACAATGCTATTGTCAGATAAATATGCTTTTTTACTTCTTAGTGCCTCTTCAAGCTTTGCCTTTATAGAAGATTGTGCATTTTCAATTTTTCTTCTAATGTCTTGTAAAGTTTTGCTGGCACTGCTGTCTACTTTATCGTACCTTATAGAACGTTCTATTTCTTCTTTTATTTCGGGTAAGTTTATAAAGGCCGTGCTATAGTATGCAAGGCTTACATCAAGCATTTCTGCCTTTTTTAAAAAAGACGACATTCTACTGCATGAATGAATAAAAGTAGCAATAGACGTTAATTGCTCGCACACAAGCATAGAACCTTTATGCGCAAGTGTTAAAATTTCATCTAGGTTTTCCATTGCGGCTAAAGGAGGGGTGCCAATGCCTTCAATTATCATTTTTGCCTCTGTGGTGTCATTCATATGCTTTTTACACTCTCGTTCGTTTAAAAACGGTTGTAGTTGCATTATTTTACTTTTTGCATTATCAGAAAGTGCAAATTCACTTAAGTTATTTAAAATAGAATTAAATTCTAATGTTTTATATGTGTTTAACATGTTTTTTCCTTTTTATAAATTTAATTTTGGGCATAAAAAAGGCACATAGATACACCTATGCACAAAATTAATTTAACGATAAATTGTAAAATTATATATTGTAAGTGTATTTTTGAGTATTGTAGCCCAAATATGAAATAAAAACTAATATAAATAGTTTTTAAATTATTATAACCATATTTAGTTTTGATTATATTTTATCTAAATCAAAATTACACTACAATTGACAAAAAACACTCCCTTTAATTAAATATACAATTAAACTATAACATATATAGTTTAATTGTCAAGTAAATTTAACAGATAATATAATAGGTTAAATATAAATAATCCGTAGGATTATTTATTGGCATAATTGGCGGTTGCCGTATAAGCGGCGAGCCAATAGCCATAAAATAAAAAGTATATTGTACGAAGTACAAATATAAATAATCCGTAGGATTATTTATTGGCACAATTGGCGGTTGCCGTATAAGCGGCGAGCCAATAACCATAAAATAAAAAGCATATTGTACGAAGTACAATATAAATTAGCAGTACAAATATGCAAATAATTAACTTATAGGCAAACTAAAACCGCATAAACAGTATGCCTAATACTGTTTATGCGGTAATTTTATTTGTTATCCGTTTGCATTAATTATTGTAGGCCTAACAACATATTGCTCGCTGTAAACCTCGTCACCGTCTTGTTCAAAAATCGTTACATCTAATGTTACAGTATAATCATTTGTAGAAGCATCGCCAGAGCTTGACCAGAGAAGCTCCATTGTATGTCCCATATAAAATCCTTTTGAAAGTACAGGTTTTGCACCGGGTGGATCATCATTTGCATATTCACGCATTAAAATTCCGTCTGTTAAATGAACACTGTAACTTACACTATAGTCATCTGTTACTATTTTCAATTCAGTTGCACTAGTTAGGTCTATACTTTTTGCAATTTTTAAATCATCAAGCAATTCAGTGGTAGACTCAGCAGCTATAATTTCCATTTGTGCAATGTCGGCAATGCCTGTTTCAATACGCATTATTTGAACAAAAATAGATGTAATAAAGCTTAATATAATTATTAAAACAGCTAATACAATAACCATTTCAATAAGCGTAAATCCTTTTTTTAGTTGCGATTGTATATTTTTTTTCAACTTTATATCCACCCCTTTCTGTTTTAATTAATAAATAGCTATGGTGCTGTGTAAAAATAAACCAAATCTTCTTCTAAAATTATTTTAGCTGAATGTTGTACTGTGACAGGTGTAGCGCCGGAGCCCGTAGACGTGCTTACTTCAAGGCTTACTACTATATTTGTATCTTGTGGTGATAATTCCGTTGAGGCAGTTACCATTTTATTTGCAGTATCCTGTGCGCTTTCAGCTGCTCGCTGTGTTGTTCTTAATCCGTTTGTTGCAGAGGTAATAACCATTGTAACACCGGTAATGAGAAAAGTAAAAAGCATTATTGAAATAATAGTTTCAATTAACATTTCACCTTTTTTATTTAATAAAGAGGAAGTTAACTTATTGTTCAATTTTTTCATATTCCACCAATGTCCAGTTTCCATAATTTGTAATAGTATCACTTGCAGAGTCATATTCGGCACTGTCTAACTTAAAGCCCATGCGATACGTTGCTCTTTTTGCAAGTGCATCGCCATAACTATCTAGGTTAATATGTGCAATAACATAAATATAACCTGTAACATTGCTTGCACTTAGTTGTAACTGTATGTCAAGATCACACTCAACAGTATGTGTTTTCGTTCCGCCGGGTTCTTCCACCGTTATTGTCATCTTATCAAATATGTCCGGGGCGGGTAACACAGGGTCGGTATGGTTAACATTTTTGTATACAGAACGAATAATTTCAGTTTGCAAATTACTTCCTGTAACAAGAGGAGATAAAACATTTGAGTTCAGCATATCTTGAATTGAAATTTGCACAGATTGCGCCATTAAATCTATTTGTGTTTTGTCTTTTAAAGTTTGAGTTGTAGAAGCTACTCCAAGTGATGATGTTAAGGTCATTGTTGCTAATATTACTAAAAACATCATGCAAGAAAGCACAATTAAAAGAGAGGCGCCAGTTTTTTCTTTTAATATATGTTTTAATCTATTCATCGGCCTACCTCCTTTATTGTAAATTATTTTATGTTTGTTTTAACTGCTTAGCCGTCTGTAGGTGCTTCACCGCCTGTAGGTGTTTCGCCACCTGTAGGTGTTTCGCCGCCTGTAGGTGCTTCGCCGCCTGTAGGTGCTTCGCTACTTGTTGGTGTTTCTTGTAAAAAGCTTGCAGGTGCAGGCATAGATCTTGTAAATACTTGAATATCAATGTTACTTGTTTCTATAAATTGTCCGCTAGCATAAGGTAAGCCATTTGATAATTCGAAGCTAGACCAATCATACAAACTTTTAACTTCAAATATACCACCCATGCCTGTGTACGAAAGCTCATAAGAGAGCACAACTTGCGAGTTAGGGCTTAAATTTAATATTTTTAGCTCTGTAGAGCTGTCAGCATTTGTTTGTACTGTATAATGAGTGCCACTAACAAGAGGGGATATTGTTGCACTATCAACTGCTAATGATATTGAATTAGCATCAAGCGTAAAACCACTAGGTATAACATAAGTTAACGTTGATTTGTGTGTGTACCCAGTTAAGTTAGCAGTATTTACTGTAGATTGTACAGGAATTGTAATTTGAACGCCTGTATTTGGTATAGAGCCTGCCACGCCAGAATTGTACACATCGGTAATTGAAATAGGCTCTTGAATGTAAAGTTTGTCGCTGTCAAATGTTATTGGAACATCTGCAGTGCCTCTGTTTAAAACAACATTTGCCTGCATTGCCGCATAGTAATAGTCGGTTTTAATAGGTGTGGTAAATGAACTTGTTGTAAATGTGCTTTTAACACCTATGTCAAACGAAAATGTAGCTTTTCCGCCACTAACAATTAGGGAAGTGGAGGACAGTGTAGCGGTGTCTATGCTTATAGTATTACTTGTAGCATCAAAGCTATATGGCACAGCATTATTAACAGTTGCACCCGCTCCATCTAGCAGCGCAATTGTAGCAGTACCTGCACTAAATGGGGTAACATCTAAATAATCGGCATATGCATCAATTTTTATATCAAGTGTAGTTAGCTTATCAAGCGTAAATTCATCTGTTAAAGATGTATTCGTAATTTCTAAGCCTACAGTAACAGTATTACCCGGAAGTGTAAAGCCGGTAGTACTATTGTTAAACAATAAGCTTGCACTAAAGTTATCGGCAACAGAAGCTGTACCGCTACCTGCAAATAAAGTATGCTGTGTAGGGCGATTAGCCGTATAAGGCACAGTTGTTACAGGAGCTATATTTTTCGGCATTGGGTAAACACTGCCGGCTGCCCAAACCCATGTGGCAAGTTGGCTATTGCCATGCAAATCAAGCCAGGTACGGTTTATGTTTTCACTCGTAAGCGGTAAAATTTCGTTTACATTTGTGCCCTCGTGAGCAGTTAAAGTATTGTAATCGTAATTTTTCCAATTTGTGTTATCATGCGAATAGTAAGAACCGGATAAATATATGTTATTTTCTAACGTAAACCCGCCGGAGTACGCACCTACAATAGGGTAACTTGTATCGTGTATTGTGTCAGTGTCGGTATCGGCTGTTGGGGCAAGTGCTAAGTATAAATTATTTTTTACAGTGCCCTCATCCTCAACATAATTACCGGTTTGAATAGTTTCTGCATATACAATGCCGCCAACAATACCACCTATAGATTGACGATGGTTTGAACCTACTAGTGTAGCTGTAGAGTCGTAACTTATAGGTGTTACAGGATCGCCTGCTGTATCAAGGACATCATATATAAAATAATTGTCTTCAACTAAACCATTATCTAGCGAAATACCTACTAAACCACCTATAAAATTATCGTAAGCTGTAACTGTAGTATTAACAGCACCTGAATTAATTAACGAGCCACTATTACTACCTATAATACTACCTACACCATAGCTTCGCAAACCATAGGTTTCAGGCGAAGTAACTTCATCACGTTTTATTATGCTGTCAGTTATAGTAGCATTTTCTACTGTTCCGCTATTTTCTGCTATTAACCCACCTACATTAGTTGGGCGGTTCGTTGCAGTGCTTCCATCGGAAGCTGTGTAAGAATTAGTAGTACCATAAATAGTGCTGTTAGTTACATTAACATTTGTTACATTGCCTGCGTTTTCGGCAACTAATGTTGCTCCAACAGCAAGGCCTTGAGATGTGATATCAAAGTTATCTATATTTAAGTTCTTTATAACTGCTGTGCTTGTTGTAGATTTAAACAAAGCTATATTATCTGTTGAAGCAGCACCAACATAGTTGCTTATTGTATGCCCATTACCGTCGTATGTGCCTGCAAAAGGAACAGTAATAGCACTTACAGATGTACCTACATTTAAACCAGCACCGGAACGATATGTTGATGTATTATATTTTAAATTTAGGTAAATAGTAGTTGGGTTAATAAGGCTATAAGACCAGCTTGCAGAATCGCGGAATATTTCTTTATTGTAGTTTGCCAAGTTAATACTTGCATCTTGTACAAAACTCGAGTTAACCGATTCGGAATTTACATGGAAGCCAATATTATTAATGTGCCTTGTACTGCGCACAGTGTAAGTATTGTACTGTGCATCGGTAGAATCTCCGGCATAAAATGCATGAGCAAACAATGGGTTAAAATATATTGCACTACTTGTGCCTGTGCGACCATTAGAAATCTCAAAATGCATGATATCTGTATCTTCATTAAAAGCACTGTCAACAACGGCACTACGCAGTGTAAAATTGTTAAGCATAATAACCGATTCAATGTCAGTAGACGTTTGATCTATGCGGAATAAGTCTGAAAATTCATCATAATATCCACGTTCTGGAAAACGAAGAAACCAGCCAGATAGATCGTCTTCATCTATTGCAATTCCATTAACAGCAAATTCTAAGTCCTCGTCGTCTAATAAAGAGCGCGAGCGATTTACTTTAATTGCATAACCATCAGTTAAAATTCTGAAATTTGAGTTTGCATCTATATCTTTTAAAGTATTTTGAACTACAGTGCCGGTGCGATCTACTTGATAATAACCTATTTGTGGACTTACAGGATTATTATAATCGCCATAAATTTCGTAGTAAATATAGTCTGCTTTAAATGCATCAAGCTGTGCAACAGGCCAGGTAAAGTTTAATTCTTTATCTGGGTCTGTTTGGTCTATTAAATCAGCATTAGGCATAAAATCGCCAAAATATGGGTATGGATACTCTTCACTGTTTATTGTGTCTGCATCCAGTTCATTTGTAACAGAATTGTTAAACGAATATAGTGGCAAAGTATTACCGGCCAGCATAAAGTTTATGTAAAAATCGCTTGTAGGATCGTTTAAATCCTCGTACAAATCGTTAGTGCTTATACCTTGGCCAAAACCATTTGTAACAATATCAACATTTACATTTGTATATTCAGGCGCAGGTACATCAGGTGTGCCATCGTCATTTAAATCGTCGTTATAAGGGCGCAACTGTTTGCCTGTTATGTAATAACAAGTATCATCATCAATTGCTTTTTGTACATAGCCGTCTTCGCCCGATTGTAATAAGTTTAAGGCATCTGATGAACCATATGCATTTGCAGGTGTTAGCCCATATTCCAAATAAGTTCCAACTATAGGCGAGTTGTACCTTGTTCTGGTTATTTCACCACCTCCGCTTGAGTTTTCCTCGGTGGGGGCTACTGCCAAATATAGAATATGACTTATTGAATTTTCTTCGACGCTATCGCCAACCATGCCAACAACACCGCCAACATAGTCGATAAATAAATTTGTATAGTCCGACTCACCGTTAGTTCCGTCATCAAGATCGTATACGGGTGAAGTTTCGCTATCAGATATAATAGTTACATGCTGTATTTTACCGTTGCTAAAACCGGCTACTACACCGCCATACTTGCCTTGATCAGGAACAGGGCCGGGATAATAACTATTGGTGTTTCTAATTTCTACATAAGGGTTTATAAATGTTATGTGCGAAACTATACCGGTGTTTGAAATTTTTTCAAATAACCCAACAGAGCGGTTTATAACCTCGGGGTCAGAAGTCGGGTCTGTATCCGGATTAATATTGTAAATAAATAAATTTTGAAGTGTGTAAACGCCTGATGCTGTTGTAGCACCAGTATTTTTTGTATATAAAGCTGTGTATGTACCCTCTAGTTCGGGAAGTGGAGACATTTTTAAGTTCCAATTCTCGTCATCAGTATCCGTGCCACCCTCATTTTCTGCAAAAGCACTGTCAATTTTTATAAAGCCATCATCACTTGCAAAGTCAATGTTATCTACTTGTGTATAAACATAGTCTTCATCGGCAAACGGTTGTTGATATCGTATGTTGCTTAAATGCCTTGCTGTTGCTATGTTTGCAAGCAAAGGATTGGGGTTTAAGCTATCTGAATTATCGGCAAAAAGCGGATTTTTTGCATTTGAAGTAATTGCAAGCGCTGCAGGGTCACCGCTATCTATAATAGATACAGTTATTCCTGTTAAATCTTCAAAGTTAATTTTATTTGCGCTTTGATCTTGTAAGTTAGCAATTGAATATTTGTGTCTGTCATTATTCTCGCTAGACATATCTCCGCCAACATAATCAAGCATCCAAATAAACCTGGCAAAATCTGAACTGCCTGTTAAGCTATCGTTTCTGTAAATAAGTTCGCTTCGTGTTCCGTTTTCAAATTCTTCAAGTGCGGTTTCAAAATTTTCGGCGGTATCTGTGTATGAAGAAAAATCAATATCTTTAATAACAACGTCGCTAAGTGCAGAAACAGAAAGATTATAAGTGGAGTTTAGCGGTGCTGAAAGTAAAGATTTTTCTATGTAAATTTCGGCATACAGCACGTTTTCAAGTTTTGCATTTTCGCCTCTGGAATTAACGCTGTCAAGTGGTTTATTATATCGGCTAAGCTCAGGTAATATTAATGAATCATCATGACCGTCATCATATCCGTCAAATAAATGTATAGATATATCGCTTACAGATACAGGCGCATTACTTCCGGTGTAGTCTACACCATAGTAGCCCTGCTTGCGGTCGTTGGCTGTATCATTATAAAGTTCAGCACGCTGGCCGTAAATATCGGTATGTAAGCCATCGTTATTATAATTAAACTCACTAATTGTGCTATCATCACTATAAAAAACGCTTAAAACTTTACCTGTTAAAATATTGTACTCAATTAAAATTGTGCCCTCAAGAATTTTTTCATCTATAATAGCAGGTTTTAACAGTAGGTGAAGTGGGTGGGTTTCATCAAGGCCGGCAGGCTTTGATAAATAACGCACATAATTTTCTTGGCCGTTTAAGCTATCTGTTGCAGGGTAATTAGCACTTGTTAATGCAGTATAAACATTATTTGTAGCAACATCTGCCGCTATAAGTTCATCTGAATAGCTGCCATCTGGGTTTTGTTCAAAATACTTACCTGATATTTCTGCGGAGTATGCACTTTTTAAGTGACCCAAAGCACGCAGTTGTGTAAGCTGGTTTTGTGTAGTAAGATATATTGTTTTTGCTGTTTCTGTACGGCTCACTTGTTCGGCCGTACCCACAAATTGCATAATTGAGGGTGCAGCCATAAGCGTAATAATAGTTATTATAGAAATCACCGTGATCATTTCCATTAGTGTAAAAGCTTTTTTAAACATGCGACCTCTCAAAAAAATAAATTTTTATAAAATTAAATTTAAATACCAATTAAAAATAATTTCTCCATAGAAAACGCCTACTGCGCAGCCTAAAGCAAGTGCAGGGCAAAAAGGAACTTTGCTATTATATTTACGATTAAATAACTTTTTGCGCAATATTAAAATTGTGCCTACAGTGCCCATTACCATTACAGCAAGTAAAAAAGAAACTACTATACTTTTAGCGCCAAGTAATAAGCCACTTGCCGCCATAAGTTTAATGTCGGCACCACCAAAACCGTGCACGGTAACTGCCAAAATAAGCATAGGTACGCTTACAATTAAACCACCAAGCAGCATTTGCCACAAGTTTTGTGTGTTTAGCAAAATTTTAATAACAGCCAAACACGCAATTATTACATGTAGGGCGTCTGGCACTTCCATTGTGTCTATGTCTATAAATGCAGTAACAATTAGCACTGCAAAAAACACCGAATATATAACTGCAAGCTCTAGTTGCATTATGCCAAAAATATAGCCGCAAAGCGCAAATAAAAAGGCGGTTAACAGCTCTATAAGTGCATAGCGTAAAGATATTTTGCATTTGCAGTTTTTACACTTGCCACCTAGAAAAACGTAAGACAAAACGGGTACAAGCTCTATAGGCGAAAGTGTGTTTTTGCAACTTGGGCAATAACTGCGACCTTTGGCAACAGATATTTTTAAAGGTGTGCGATAAATACATACATTTAAAAAACTACCTATTATTAAGCCAAAAAGTGCGAAAATTGATGTTATAAAAATAGTCATGCAATAATGTTCCCTTTATGCTTTTAAATTATGTGTAATTTTAAGGCAAATTAACAGACGAAAATAACCTTAAAAAAAGCAAAGCATAATATTTATACCTAAAACAAGTTTTAACGTATAAGTTTTAGGCATAAATCCGACGCTTTGCTGCGACGGATTTTGTAGTATGTTAAAGGTGTAACTGCTAATATTATTTTATTAGCAGTTACATTTATAAAACAAATTTCTAGTGTTGCATAGTTGCGTTTGCATAAAGTGCATTTGAATTTGGGTTAATTGCCTCATCAAGATAGCCTGTAACGCCATCAGCAGCATGATAAAGCATTGTGTTAGCATCGGTATTAGGTGCGCCCTCTCTAACATAAGTTACCCAGTTAACACTACCTGTAGAGAATGTAACATTAAACTTAAATGTACCATGTACATTTGTGCCTAAAAATTCTTGAACAGCTTCAAGGTATGGGCCATCCATATTACTGGTATTGCCAATTGTTATTGTAGCAGTTGAATAAACTTGGTCATTAGCAAGTGCTGTTCCTATTGGTGCAGTACCCGTAATATTTGCCGCCACACTTGGTGGATATTTAGTAGCGGCTGCTTCAAGTGCGTTGAAAATTGTTTCAGCTGCGCCTTTATCTGCTGTTTCGTTAGCATCTGCGCGATAGCCTGCAACAGCAGGAATTGCAATTGCTATAAGTATAACAATAATTAGTATTACAACTAACATTTCAATTAGTGTAAAACCTTTTTTGTTTTTAAGTTGTATTAATTTTTGCATACTTCTTGCCTTTCTTATTTTAATATCATTTTAACGTTTCAAGAAAACTGTGCCGTTATTAATAATGGTGAATGTAAGGAATTGCATCATAAGGTGCACCCAATTCATCCGCATATCCTGTAATGTCGTTCTCAATATCATAAATCATTACGTTAGAAGCGTGGGCAGTGCGTCCATTTCCTGATGAGAGAGTGTTATCATTATTATGATATGATACCCAAATAATGCTATTGGTATCTACATCATAACCAAACTTAAACATTCCGGGGAAATCATGTCTGCCAATTGCATCAAGAATGTCACCCATAAGAGCTGCACTATATCCAGCAGTAGGGTCCATAACTTGTGTTGTTGTAAGTAAGTTTCTAGTAGTATCGGTCGCATCAGTATATGGATCAACGAAACCATCTGCGTCCTCAATATAACCGCGCTGTGCTATTACTGCTTCAATGCCTGTATAAAGTGTTTTTGCTGCTCCAATATCTGCAGTTCTTTGAGAATCTGCACGATAAGATGATATAGCGGGAACCGCAATGGCAATGAGAATAACAATAATCAAAATGACTATCAACATCTCAATAAGGGTAAAACCCTTTTTGTTTTTTAATTGTATAAGCTTTTGCATATATATTTTACCTTTCTAAACTTTATATGTCATACTTTAAAGTTATAATTAAATATCAATTTAAATTAAAAACTTGTTATGGTTAGGGCCTGTATTGAGCAAAATTGTAGTAACCGCCTAAAGTTGGATATTTTGCAATTACATCAACAAGATATTCCGGCTCGCGATATTCTGTGTAAGTATTTGCAAAATGATGATGATAGAACATAATAGTTTCATCAGTTGCAGGATCACTTCTCCAATATGTTAGCCAATATAAATAGTTGGTGCTAACTCCGGTGCTATCAACTCGCCTATAATCAAATTTAAAACCACCTTGGAAGTTTGGACCAAGATAATCAGCTAATAAGGCATAAAATTCTCTTGTCTCCTCATCTGCATGAGCACTGCCGCTGGAAGTATCTGATAAAGCTATAAGTTGATCATAGCTTAAGTTACCTGTAACATGGCTATAACCACTGTTTTGTATTGGTTTTGCGCGTATTGTTGCAGCTTCAATAGCTGTACGAAGTGTTTCTATTGCGCCCTCGTCTTGTGTTCTAAGTGCATCTCTTCTGTAACCCGCAACTGCTGGAACCGCAATTGCTAAGAGAATAACGATAATTAAAATAACTATCAACATCTCAATTAGGGTAAACCCTTTTTTGTTTTTCATTTTTATGAGTTTTTGCATAGGTTTTTTCCTTTCGTTTGTAAATGTTTTTAAAAAGCAAAATGTTTTGCTTTTTATTTTAAGTTTTTGCGAAAATTTTCTTGATGATTTTTCATCACATCATTAGCTTTTCAAGCGTTTGCTTATCAGCAGCTCTGTCAAGTGCCACCTCCCTGTCAATAGCTCCCTGCTTAACAAGCGCTGCAAGGTATGAATCAAGCAGTATCATACCACTTTTTGCATTGCTTTGAATAATAGCATTAATTTGGAAAGCCTTATTTTCGCGTATTAAATTTGAGATTGCATCGTTTACCGTCATAATTTCGAACGCAGGTAAACGGCCGTTACTTTGCTTTTTGGGTAAAAGCTGCTGTGTGATTACAGCCCTTAACACCGTTGCCAGTTGTGTGCGTATTTGCTGTTGTTGGTCAGCAGGGAAAACATCTATTAAACGGTCAATAGTTTTGGCCGTTCCAACCGTGTGTAATGTGCCAAAAACAAGGTGTCCTGTTTCAGCTGCTGTAATTGCTGCCGATATAGTCTCAAGGTCGCGCATTTCGCCTACAAGAATTACATCGGGATCTTCACGCAGTGCACTGCGCAGTGCAAATGCAAAATTGTCAACATCAACACCAACCTCGCGCTGGTTTACTATGCAGTTTTTTGACGTGTGAAGATATTCAATAGGGTCTTCAATAGTAAGTATATGGTCGGCTTTTGATTCGTTAATATAATCTATCATTGCGGCAAGTGTTGTGGTTTTGCCACTACCTGTTGGGCCGGTAACAAGTACAAGGCCACGTGGTTGGCTTGCAATGTTTTTAAAAATTTGCGGCAAGCCCAGTGTTTCAAAGTTAGGCAATGAATCGTTTAACATACGAAGTACAATGCCACGCACACCTTTTTGTTTAAACATGTTAACACGTTGGCGTGCACCGCTTGGCATTACATAACAAAAATCATAATCTGTAGTATTGGAAGAGTATTGCATTTTTGTGCCAGATATAAGCTGCTGTGCATAATTCTCTAGATCGGCGCTTGTAAGTAATGGCATGTCAAGGCGTTGTACTTTACCATCAATTCTTGCGGTGGGGGGTTCTCCTACAATTAAATGTAAATCACTACCTCGCAGTTGCCTTGTGGTGGAAATTAATTCATTAATGTTCAGAAAAATACGCCTCCTTACATTATTATGAGATATGGCTAGTCAATATTTTCGCTTAAAATCATTGCTTCTCTTATTGAAATTACGCCTGTGCGTACAAGATCTATAGCCTCGTCTATAAAGAACTTTTGGCCTCTTGACTCACGCAGATAATTTGTAATGTCCGCTGTATTTCTCTGTGTTACTATCATATTCCTAATAGTTGCATCTGTTGCAATAATTTCACAAACAGCGCGTCTGCCTAAGTGGCCAAGGCCATCGCATCTTGCGCAACCGGGGCTTTTGTAAAGCTTTGTAATATCTTTTGCATTGTATCTCTCTAAAAATGCCATTTCTACACTGTTTGGTGTATACTCTTGTTTACAGTGTGGGCAAAGGTTTCGCACCAAACGTTGAGATGCTGTTGCAACAATAGAAGATGCGGCAACATATGGTTCTACACCCATATCTACTATACGTAAAAATGCCGAAGCGGCACTGTTTGTATGCATAGACGCTAGCACAAGGTGACCTGTTATAGCAGCACGAGCGGCAATATCAGCCGTCTCTGTATCACGAATTTCACCTATCATAAGTTTATCGGGGTCTTGGCGAAGTATAGCCCTAAGCCCGTTTGCAAATGTTAAGCCGGCACGGTTATTAACTTGCGTTTGATTTACACCATCAACGTATTTCTCAACAGGATCTTCAATTGTTAAAACATTGGTGCTAACATGCGAAAGCTCGGCAAGAAGGGAATAAAGAGTAGTTGTTTTTCCACTACCTGTAGGGCCTGTCATAAGTACAAGTCCGTTAGGTAAAGAAATGGCTTTTCTAAGAACTTTAGCATCATGATCGGTAAAGCCTAACTCTTCAAGGCGTTGCACACCAAGTGAGCTGTCGGCAAGCAAACGAATAACAATTTTTTCTCCGAAAACAGTTGGCATACTGGCAACACGAGCCGAAATCTCACGTCCACCTGCAGTCATAGAAAAACGCCCATCAAGAGGTATACGTTTTTCGGCAATGTCCATATCGGACATAATTTTTATACGAGTAATAATTCCGGGAAGTGTTCTTGAGTGCATGCGCACTATTTCAGAAAGTATACCATCCACACGGAAACGTATACGTACATCATCCGCAGTTGGTTCTATATGTATATCACTTGTGTTGCTGTTGTGCGCTTGTATTATTAAGTTGTTAACAAATTGTACAACAGGCATATTGCCAAGGCGGTTCTCAACAGCCTCAAGCTCGCTTATTTCAAGTCTTTCAGCTTCATCTACAACACTGCTTGTAGAGTTAAGTGTGTTTGCAGAAGAGCTTATTCTGTTTCTTTCGTAATGTCTTATAATACTTCCTGCTATGTCGCTTTTTGTTGCAAGGCAAGGAGTTATTATTTTTCCTGTTGCTGTGCCCACAGCACTAAGCATGTCATAGTCTAGTGGGTCAGACGTTGCAAGTAAAAGCTCGTTGCCTGTTAATCTATAAGGTATTACATTATATTGAATAGCTATATCTCTTGGAAGTACTGTAATTATATTTTGTGGAATTAATGCATCCGCAAGCGATACATATTCTATATGCAAAGCATTTTTTAAAACATTTAAAACCGATTCTTCCGATACAATTGCATTATCTACAAGTATATCGCCCAGTTTTTTTCCGCCGGAATTTTTTTGATATGCGAGAGCGCTTTGTAGTTGTTGTTGAGTAATTAAACCGCCTTCAACAAGCATATCTCCTAAACGTTTTTTTACTGCCATATTATTTGCCTAACCTTTCTCAAAATATTATATCGACACTATAATACGTCAATAAATAATTTCTTCAGTAGTTGTTTGTGTGTTTTCTGCCACTTGATAAAAATACTGAGTAAATTGAAGTGACATTGAAACTTCCCCATAGTTATCCACAAAGTCTGAAAGTACTAGTGAAGGTATTACAACATATATATCATCTTTAGCAAGGTGATCAATATAATCTAATATATTGTTAATAGTACCGGTAACACTTAAGTTAGTGCTTTGTGTAACAACATTGTAATAAGCCGGAATTAAACTAATCTCGTCAGGTGTCATTTGGCCTGCAATAAGTTCGTGCTCTGAAATTAAGGTTGCAACTTCGGTAGAAACGGCATTTTCAATAACAGATACATCTGTCAGGCCAAGTGAAGTAACTTCAATATCAAAGCTTTGTGCAGTATCTACGTAAAAGTTATGTACACTGTAGTTTTCATAAAAGTATTGATCAAGCCCAGAAGTGGCTACACTGTTGTCTGCCTGCATAATGGCTGCTTCTAGCGCCTCACCTTGCTGTATATTTAAAGCAAGCTTATCAAGCTCTTCATCTAAAACTGCAACTTCGGCCATGTTGTCGTTGTAACTTTGCACCATAGGTATAGTTACAAAATAATTAAGCATAAACAAAATTAAAACTGTAATGGCAAATATTAAAATAGACTGCTCTCTTTTACTCATTATTATAAATTCCTTTTCGGTATTATTTATTTTTGCGGTATAAACATAATATTAAAGTTTGCATACCACGGTAAAGGAAACGGCGTTGCCTGTGTCACTATAACCAAAATAATCTACACTCTCAAATATTCCCATATTTGTTAATATCGAAACATAGTCGGATGCTTGTTGCTCGGTTTGACCGGTGCAAATTAGATTATATGTGTTGTTTAAAAAAGAAGCAGAACTGACACTAACCCCTGTAGGAGCTGCTAAAACTATTTGGTTTAGCGTATTTCTGTTAAATTCTCCAATAGCAGCTATGGAGCTTTCTAGCATCAAAATTTCTTGTTCGCTTTTATATTTAGAAACAAAATCTCGCCTTAAGCTGCCATATTGTTCTACAAGGGCAAGCGTTTCAGGTGAATTTAACTCTTGTTCACGATCGGTTATTAAATTTTGAGATTGAATATTAAAGCTTACAAGTACAAGTGCAACAGCTATATTTATTACAACAAGAGCACAAGCTGTAATTAAAGGTACGTTTGCTTTTTTTGTAAATGTTCTTTCTGTTGTTTTGGCGTTTCTGTTTTTATTAAAAAAGTTAATAGCTTGCCTGTTGTAAGATAAAGCAGAACCTAGTGTGTAAACGGAAGATGCATTGGAAAGTTCTCCGTTAAGTTTTGCAAGAAGCTCACAAGGTACGCTAAGTGAGCTTTTAACAGTTGATAAAAGCTCTTCATTAGCGGTATGGCCGTATACAATTACTTTGTCTATAGGCTTACCCGGGAATTTTATACTTTGGTAAGAATTTAATTTTTCGATATTTTGCACAAAAACAGTTTTTGGATCGCTGTTAGTGCTAATGCTAGCTAGTACATCAAGAGTCGATGCAGCTGAATCAATAACAATATCTCTTGTTATCATATTGTCCGGCGGGTTTAAAAGGTGCAAAGAAATATTTTTGTCTCCCAATTTAGCTAATGCAATAGTTTGATCTGCAAAGAAGTTGTCAATAAAGCACTCGGCAGCAAATTGAGAGGGAACAAGTGCAACAGGTGTTTTGTTAAGCCTTGTAAGCATTTCATAACTTTCATTAACAACGCTTTTTAACATGGCATAAGAAACAAATGTTTGTTTGCTAGGATCTTCATCTTTAATTGGAGAAACAAAAAAGTCAACAAAATAGTCATCGGGAGAAATATTTGCATAAACTTGAGATTCAACAGCTATGCGCTGTTGTTGCTTATTGCGCTCTTTATGCAAACTTAAAACCGAATATATTGTTGGTAAAAACGAAAATGTCATTACAACACGTTTTTCAGAAATTCTTTCAAGAGTTGGGCGCAAACAATTTTCAAGCACAGCAAAATTTATACTACCACTTGAATTAAATATTTCAGGTGGCGCTTTAAGTGAGACCCCTGTGCTAACTGACAATTTTGTTTTTGTTCCTTGCGAAACAACTACATCAATGTAATCACCGGAAAAATCTATACAAATCAAAATTAACTCCTACCTTATAATTATATTTTATCCTGCGGCAATAGTGCCGTAGCCGTTATATATTGGAACCATAACTGATATGAGAATTAAAGCTACAATAATAGCTAAAATAATAAGCAATGCCGGGCCAAGAATTGCAAGAAGTGATTCTATTGCAGTATCGCTTTCGCCTTCAAAATAATCTGCAGTTGTAGATAAAAGCCCGTCTAAGTCGCCTGTTTCTTCACCAATTCTAATCATGTTTGGAAGCATTTTATCAAAAACTTCAAGGTCTTCTATAGACTGAGAAAGTGCAGTGCCGGAACCAACAGCTTCTGCGGCAGATTCAAGCTTTTCTTGCAAATATAAGTTTTCTATAACGTTAGAAGAAAGTCTTAATGTTTCGAGAAGGGGTAAACCTGCAGCATAAAGCATAGAAAGAGTAGAACTAAAACGTCCGGAATATATCATATTCAATAGTTTACCAATTCCCGGTATTTTAACTTTCGCCTTATCTACAACCATTTTTATAGAACGAATTTTAAATAAAGATATTAATAATAAGTAACAAATTAAAAGAGTAAAAACAATTAATATCCAAAAGTTAGTAACAAAGTCTGACATAGCTATCATGAATTGTGTAAGAGGAGGTATTTCCATACCCTCAAACATTAGGAATAAATCGGGTAAAACAAAGCCAAACAGCGCTATAATTACAAATATTGAAACTAAGCCAAGCAGTTTAGGATATGCAGAAGCGCTTTTAACTTTTCTGGTTGTTTTAACTTGTTTGTCGTAATACTCCGACATTTTAATAAAAACGTCTTCAATATTACCGCTCTCTTCGCCGCTTTCTACCATGTAACAAAGCAATGCAGGAAAGCTGTTGCCTTGGTCTGCCATAGCTTGTGATAAAGAGGTACCGCCACGAACAGACTCGTAGATATTTCGATACAGCTCACTGTATTTTTTGTTGCTTGACGAATCAATCATAATATCCAGGCTGTTTGTTATGCTCATACCGGCACCAATCATTGTGCCCATTTTTTTACAAAAAAGAATTAGTTCTTTGCTTTTTAGTTTTACAATTGTTTTTACATCTGTGCGCTGTCTGCTTTGAGATTGCTCGTATTCAATGCAAGTTAGGCCACGGTCGTCGATACTTTTAAAAAATTCGCTCAAACTTGTAGCTTCTAGCACACCTTTAACAATACCGCCCTGTGTGTTACGGGCAACATATGAATAGTACTGCAAACAAAACCTCCTAAATTATCACGTAAAATCACATGATATCGTAATTATTATATTGTTAGCTCTTTGCTAAAATTTAAGGTGAAATAAAAATTAGTAGGTAAAAATAATTTGTGCAAAATACTTAAAAATTTTTAATAAAATTAATTATTTTTTAACATTTGCATATTTAAAGTATTATACCATGAACAAACTTCAAATTTCAACATTTTATACAAAATAATTGTTAAATTTAACAAAAAAATGCTATGTTTTTTTATACAAGGAAATATTTTACAGTATTATGTAAAATTTTAATATTAAAATTTGTAATATATAATATAAAATTTACTAAGTTTTGTAAAAATATTGTTTTTTTGCTTGTTACTTATTATAATAATGTATAAATTGTATTTAAAGCAACAATGAAACTGTTTAAATTACTAACTTAAAACAAGAGAGGAAAATAACATGCCAAAAGTACTTAATTTTGGTTCACTTAACATTGATTACGTTTACAGTGTAGAACATTTTGTTAAGCCAAAAGAAACGCTTCAATCGCTTGGTTTAGAAATTTTTAGCGGAGGCAAGGGATTAAATCAATCTATGGCACTTACAAAAGGTGATTGCGACACATACCATGCAGGATGTGTGGGAATAGACGATGGAAAATTTTTAACCGATATTTTAAATAATGCAGGTGCTAACACAACATTTGTAAAGGCAATTGAAACAAGAACAGGAAATGCTATAATTCAAGTTGACAAAAGCGGACAAAATTGTATTTTGCTTTATGGTGGAGCAAACCAAAAAATAGATGAAAAACATATAGACAATGTTGTATCTAATTTTAGTAGTGATGACTATATAATATTGCAAAATGAAATAAATAATACCGATATTATAATGAGAAAAGCACATGAAAAAGGAATGAAAATAGTATTTAACCCAGCACCATATGATGAAAGTATAAACAAACTACCACTTGATTTGGTTAGTTATCTTATTGTGAATGAAATAGAAGGTGCCGATATAGCCGGAATTGAAAGCGAAGACGGAAACGTTATAATGCAAGCGCTAAATAAAAAATTTAGTAAAACAAAAACAGTGCTTACACTTGGCAAACAAGGTGTAATATATTTTGATGGTGAAAAACAATATTCTCATGGCGTTTATAATGTGCCTGTTGTAGATACTACCGCAGCAGGTGATACATTTATAGGTTTTTTTGTGTCATGCTTAATTAAAGGATATTCGGCAGAAAAAACACTTGAGATTGCATCGAAGGCATCGTCTATTGCGGTATCGAGAAAGGGTGCGGCGGTTTCAATTCCTCTTTTTGAAGAGGCGCTAAATGCTAAAATGGAACTTGAATAACGCATAAAGTTTAATATAAAAATTTTTGTAGCAAGTAAAGCATAAATTATTAAGTATTATGATATTAAAAAATAAAATTGTAGTGTAAAAAAAAACTTAAAAAATGGTGAAATAAAGATAAAAATATGTTATAATAATTATTAATATAAAAATTTTAAACTTATACGTTATTTTGGAGGATAAAATGATTAAAACTAGGCAAATTACATCTTTGGGACTTTTTTTAGCGCTGGGGCTAATACTGCCATACGTAACAAGCCATGGAATAGGAATACCGGGGAATATATTATTACCAATGCATATACCAGTAATTTTAATTGGTTTTTTATACGGGCCAACAATAGGCTTTTTGCTTGGTATAATTATTCCTACACTGTCGTTTTTTTTAACAGGTATGCCACCAATAATTATGCTGCCAATTATGATTGTAGAGCTTAGCCTATATGGGCTAGTAAGTGGCTTAATGTATAAAAAATTTAAGTTAAACTCATATGTAAGCTTGTTTTGTGCTATGATTGTTGGAAGAATTGGATACATGACTACACTGTACATATTAACACATGTATTAATGTTAGAGTCTTTTGGCAAAGTTGCATCTGTTGTAACTGCAGTTGTTGCCGGATTACCTGGCATAATAATACAAATTGTATTTATACCTGTACTTGTAAAATACTTAAAAGGATACATATATGCTGAAAAAACAGTATGACAAAATAAAAAGTGAAAAAGCCACACTTATTATACTTAAAAATGATGTTGTGGTATGTGAAGAGAGTGGCATTGGTGTTAAACCTATTATGAAGGTTATAAATGAAAACCCTGAAATAATAAAAGGTGCAACGGTTATAGATAAAGTAATTGGCAAAGCGGCGGCAATGTTGCTTATTAAGTATGGTGCTGTGCAAGTTCATGGAATACTTATGAGCAAAACTGCAATAAAAATGTTAGAAATGCACAGTATACAATATTATTATGAAAATACTGTTGAAACTATACTTAACAGAAATAATGATGGACTTTGCCCGTTAGAGGACAGTGTAAAAGACACCGACGACTTAGAAATTGGATTTAATAATATTAAAAACAGAATATTGGAATTAATGAATGGCGTAGCCATAAAATAAAAAGTGTATTGTACGAAGTATAATATAATAATATGTATTAAAAAAGGCGATGTGAATTTTCACATCGCCTTTTTTGTATTAATTTAACTTAAATTAAAATTTCTTTTCACGTTTTGCATAGCTTGTATGTAAAATATGGTGGGCCTTGTGTGAGCCAGGTTTGCCTTCTAAGTATTCCTCGTAAATTTTCTTTACAAGTGGGTTTTCATGGCTCTTGCGCAATACTTTTGCCTCATCTTCACTGTAAAGTGCACTTGCTCTAAGTGTTTTAAGGTCTGTAAAGTTAAGCACATCGGCAGGTTGTGTTGGTTGGCCACCGCCATTTACGCAACCGCCAGGGCATGCCATAAACTCTATAAAGTCGTATTGGCGCTCGCCACTTTTTACGCCCTCTAATACTTTAGCACAGTTAGAAAGTCCGCTAGCAACACAAACACGCAATGTTAAATCGCCAAGCTTGTATGTAGCCTCTTTAATACCTTGTATACCTCTAACTTCAGGGAATTCTACTTTTTCTAAAGGTTTGCCTGTAACAACTTCTGCTGCTGTTCTTAAAGCAGCTTCCATAACACCACCTGTTGCACCAAAAATTGTAGATGCACCTGTGCTCTCGCCTAAAGCAGGATCAAAATCTTCATCTGGCAATGCAGCAAAGTTAATACCGGCTTTCATTATCATGCGGCTAAGCTCGCGCGTTGTTATAGATGCATCGTTGTCGGCAATATCACCACCAACAGCACTCATGTCATCACGCAAAATTTCAAACTTTTTAGCAGTACAAGGCATAACCGAAACAACATATATATCTTTTGGATCTATGCCCATTTTTTCTGCGTAATATGTTTTTGTTAGTGCGCCAAACATACCTTGTGGAGATTTACAGCTAGATAGGTTAGGAATAAATTCAGGGTAATATGTTTCGCAGAATTTAATCCAACCAGGACTACAACTTGTTATCATTGGCATAACGCCGCCGTTTGTTACACGACCAACAAATTCAGTAGCCTCTTCCATAATTGTAAAGTCGGCTGCAGTGTCTGTATCAAATACACCATCAAAGCCCAGTCTGCGCAGTGCAGCTGCCATTTTGCCTTCTACGTTTGTACCAATAGGCATGCCAAAAGCTTCGCCTAAAGTAGCACGAACGCTAGGTGCAGTTTGTACAACAACGTGTTTAGATTCATCGGAAAGTGCAGCCCAAACTTTTGCTGTATCATCTTTTTCTTGAAGCGCTCCTGTAGGGCAAACAACAATACATTGACCACAAGAAATACATGGGCTCTCGGCAAGATTTGCCTCGAACGCACAACCGATATGTGTTGTAAATCCTCTTTCTTGTGCATCTATAACGCCAACAGCTTGGTTTTGGCTACATGCGCTAACGCAGCGGCGGCATAAAATACATTTCGAATTATCTCTAACCATGTGAGGAGCTGAATCATCTATTTTATAGCTCTCAACAGCACCAGCAAATCTACCGCTAGTTACGTTGTAATCACGGCATAGTTTTTGAAGTTCACAATCGGTGCTGCGTGTACATGACAAGCAGTTTTGATTATGTGTAGATAAAACAAGCTCTAGGTTTGTTTTTCTGCTAGTTTGAATTTTTTCTGTATTAGTTAAAATTTCCATTCCCTCGTTAACAGGATGAACACAAGCTGTAACAAGGCTCCTTGCGCCTTTAACTTCTACTACGCAAATTCGACATGCGCCAATTTCATTTATTTCTTTTAAATAACAAAGTGTGGGAATATCTATACCCGCACTTTTTGCAGCTTGTAAAATAGTGCTGCCGGCAGGTACACTGTATGCCACGCCGTTTATTTTAATGTTAACTGTATCCATTATGTGGCTATCCTCCTTAAACTTTGCTTATGGCGTCAAATTTGCATTTTTCAATACATGCGCCACATTTAATACATTTATCGGTATCAATTACGTGCGGAGCTCTTGCTTCGCCTGATATAGCACCAACAGGGCAAACTCTTGCACAAAGTGTGCAACCTTTACATTTGTCGGCATCTATAACGTAATTTAATAGTGCTTTACATACGCCGGCAGGGCAGCGTTTGTCTTTAATATGTGCCTCGTACTCATCGCGGAAATAACGCATTGTGCTAAGCACAGGGTTTGGTGCAGTTTGGCCAAGGCCGCATAAACTGTTAGATTTAATAAATTCAGATAGTTCTTCTATTTTTACTAAATCTTCCATTGTGCCTCTGCCAGATGTTATTTTATCTAAAAGTTCTAACAAACGTTTTGTTCCAACACGGCAAGGTGTACATTTACCACAACTCTCATCAACTGTAAACTCTAAGAAGAATTTAGCAATGTCAACCATACATGTTTCTTCGTCCATAACAATAAGTCCACCAGAACCCATCATGCTACCTATTGAAAGAAGGTTGTCATAATCGATTGGTGTGTCTATTAGAGAAGCTGGAATACAGCCACCTGAAGGTCCGCCGGTTTGAGCAGCTTTAAATGCTTTTCCGCCCGGTATGCCACCGCCAATTTCTTCTACAATTGTGCGAAGTGTTGTACCCATAGGTATTTCTACAAGACCTGTATTGTTAATTTTGCCGCCAAGAGCAAAAACTTTTGTACCTTTGCTTTTCTCTGTACCCATGCTTGCAAACCACTGCGCACCATTTAAAATAATGCGTGGAACATTTGCATATGTTTCAACGTTGTTTAAAATTGTTGGTTTGCCAAACAAGCCTTTAACAGCAGGGAAAGGAGGACGTGGCCTAGGTTCGCCGCGATTGCCCTCGATAGATGTTAAAAGTGCTGTTTCTTCACCGCAAACAAAAGCTCCTGCGCCAAGTTTAATTTCTAAATCGAAATTAAAGCCAGTGCCGAAAATATCATTGCCAAGTAGGCCGTAATCTTTAGCTTGACCAATAGCAATTTGCAAACGGTCTACAGCTATTGGGTACTCGGCTCTAACGTATATGTAACCTTTAGTGGCTCCAATAGCATAACCTGCAATTGCCATAGCCTCTATAAGTGCATGTGGATCGCCCTCTAAAACACTACGGTCCATAAATGCGCCCGGGTCACCTTCGTCGGCGTTACAACATACATATTTTTGGTCTGCATCATTATCTGCTGCAAATTTCCATTTCAAGCCTGTTGGGAAACCTGCGCCACCTCTGCCTCTTAAACCACTGTCAAGCATTGTTTGAATAACATCTTTAGGTTGCATTTCTGTTAAAACTTTACCTAAAGCTTGATACCCGTCAAAACCAATGTACTCATCAATGTTTTCGGGGTTAATAACACCACAGTTGCGAAGTGCAACACGTACTTGTTTTTTGTAAAATGCTGTTTCGTCAAGGCTTTTTACAGTGTTATCTGGGTTTACTGTTTCATCGTAAAGCAAACGTGTAACAGGGCGACCTTTTAATAAATGCTCGGAAACAATTTCACTTACGTCGTTAATATCAACGTTAGAATAAAAACTTGCCTCCGGGTAAATAACTACAATTGGGCCTAATGAACATAGGCCAAAACATCCTGTGCGAACAACTTTAACTTCTTCGTCCAAATGTGCAAGTGCAAGCTCTTTTTCAAAAGCTTCAATAATCTTTTCACTACCGGAGGAAGTACAGCCTGTGCCGCCGCAAATCATTACGTGACTTCTTATCATATGTTTTTTCCTCCTTATTTAGATTTAACAGCGCCAATAGTGTATTCAATAACGGGCTGGCCTTTTTTCAAATGCTCGTTAACTACACGCGCTACTTTATCTTTAGACATATTAATATAAGTTACCTTTTCTTTTCCTGTTTCATGAATTTCAACAACCGGCTCGTATTGGCAAATACCTATACAACCTGTTTGTGTTACCATTACATCTAAACTATCATTTGCAACAAGCTGTGTAAACTCGTTAAGAACAGGTCTTGCACCGGCTGCTATGCCGCATGTTGCCATGCCAACTACTACACGCATACCGTCTTGAGAGGCCTCACGAGTGTTTACTGTTTGTTTCATCTTGTCGCGCAAAGCGGCAAGCTCTTGTAAACTTTTCATATTAAGTTACTCCTTTTTAATATTGGATGTGTATTTTCTTGCAAGTATTCTCTTATCCATACGGCAACAGAAGCATCTGCCGTAGATACGCCGTCTAAAATTGCTTTTATTTCACGTGTATCTGCGCAAAAGCTCTCGCCATCACAACTTAAAGTATAAACAAAATCCATATGCGGGTTGCACTGTATTAGCGTTGTTATAGTGCTAGCCATATCTCCAATGGGTGCTAAATCTATATGCCCTTTTGTAAAACATGCATAAACCTCGGTGCCTTTTCCTACCTCAGAGTTAATGCTCATGCTTCCACCGGTCATCTCTGCTGCCATTTTTAAAAAAGGCAGGCCTAATCCAACTTTTCTTGTTGCTCGGCTTGTAACAAAGGGATCGGTAATGTTTTTAAGCATTTCCTCGGAAATACCTTTTCCGTCATCTTTTATAAAAAGCTCCAATAAATCTTCATCGCTTTTACAATTTAAAGTAATTTTAACAAGGGTAGCACCAGCCGCAACTGAATTTTCGGCAATGTCAAGTACATTCATAGACAATTCTTGCATTTACTACACCTATTCTTTATATTTTGCAAGCATTTCGTCAAGCTCACTACCTGTTAAACGGCCGTAAACATCTTCGTTAATTGTTAAAACAGGTGCCAAACCGCAAGCGCCTATACATCTACATGCATCAAGGCTAAACTTGCCGTCAGCTGTACATTCGCCACCTTTTATTTTTAATTTTTCTTCAAGTCTTTCAAAAATTTTACCGCTGCCTTTCACGTAGCATGCGGTACCAAGACATACATTAACCTTGTACTTACCTTTCGGGGTTAAGCTAAACTGAGAATAAAATGTTGCGATGCCATAAATTTCAGCAAGTGGTTTATTTGTGTTGTCTGCAACCATGCGCTGAACTTCTATAGGCAAATAACCATAAATTTCTTGTGCTTTTTGCAGTGCAGACATGGCTATGCCGGGCATACCGCTGTTTTCTTCAAACCAACTTAGCATCTGCGCCTCTTGCTCTTTAGTGCCAGTAAATGGCACAGTGGAAAAACGCCTCATATTATAATGCCTCCTGTAATGATTATGTGTTTAATGGTTAAATAAATTTTTAACAATATTACACTTCTAACTATTATATCAGATTTGAAGTTGAATTTCGATATTATTAAAGAGCTTATTAAAAAAAGTTTGTAGAAAAATTATCGATAAAATTGTGCAATAATGCTAAACAAATGTGTTTATGTTAATTTTTTGTTAAATAACGCTTAAAAATCATATTTAATGTTTCAAATAATTAATATTGCTCTTTATCAATTTTTTAATTATAATATATAAATAATAGTAAATTTTAAAACAAACAAAATCAATTTTTAACAACTTTATTATTTATAAAAAAATAACACTTAATTAAATTTTATTGTGTAAGGAGCGATAATTTATGACAATAAGCGAAATATGTGAAATATTAAATGCAAATGTACTAACGCAAGAATGTGACATGCAGCAAGAAATACACGGAGCATGCGGTAGCGATATGATGAGCGATGTGCTTGCATATGTTAAAGATCAAGGTGTACTTGTAACAGGGCTTAACAACCCACAAGTTGTAAGAACAGCTGATATGATGGATATACTATGTATTGTTTTTGTTAGGGGAAAAGTGCCCGATGAGACGATACTTAAACTTGCTACTGATAGGAACATAGCTGTGCTTTGCACAAAAGAAACAATGTTTTCGGCTTGCGGCATGTTATACGAAAAGGGTCTTAGAGGCGGTGAAAGGGCATAATGAGTGATATAAAATTAAACTACAAAGTGCCTCACGATGATTTTACACGCGCAGGAGAGGCGAGTGCTGATTTAAAGAGTAGGCTTAAAATGTTAGGTGTGCCTTCTACCGCTGTGCGCAAAGTTGCAATTGCACTTTACGAAGGTGAAATAAACTTAGCCATTCATGCAAAACATGGACAAATTGATGTTGTTGTGGATGAAAATGATGTGCATATGACATTGACAGATAAAGGGCCGGGCATACCTGATATAGAACTTGCAATGAGCGAGGGGTATTCTACTGCTACAGAAGAAGTGAGGAGCCTTGGTTTTGGAGCAGGGATGGGCCTGCCTAACATGAAAAAATACGCAGATGAGTTTAATATTGAATCGACGGTGGGAGTTGGAACCACTGTGAAAATGACTGTGCATTTTTAAAAATTATTTGCACTATACTGTATGCAATATAATATTTATTTCATGGCTAGTGGCCGGCTGTTTATACGGCAACTACCAATTATGACAACAAATATAGATGGGAGTATGTATGAAGAGCATTAAACCGGGAAGAGGCCCGTCGTTCATGGGGTTTATAGGTTCAATTGTTTCGGTTGTGTTTGGCGTGTTTTGGACAATTGCAGCAGCTAATATGGGTGCACCTGCAATGTTTCCTTTGTTTGGCGTAGTTTTTGTAATAATAGGCATTCTAAATGCGGCGTATAACTACAAAAATGCCACGGGAAAAAACAGGTTTTCTGAATACGACATTGTTAGCGGCAACGAAGAAATAGACCCATTTAATGAATTGGCGCAGAAAAACACAGAAGATAACTTTACTTACAACAACACAGCAGGAAGTAATAATTTTAATAGCGAAAAATATAATTTTTGCCCGTATTGTGGAGCAAAACTAAAACCCGATTTTGAATTTTGCGCAAGTTGCGGTAAAAAAATATAAATGTTGAAAAGTATAAAAGGAGGGCGATAATTTGTCCGATACATATTTTCATTCGGTAACTTTGGATAAAGAGCTGTGCAAAGGTTGTATTAATTGCATAAAACGTTGCCCAACCGAGGCAATTAGGGTAAGAGATTCTAAGGCGAAAATATCGCCTGAAAGATGTATAGATTGCGGCGAATGTATACGCATTTGCCCACACCACGCAAAAAAACCAATGTATGATGATATTGAGGTTATTAATGATTTTAAATACAAAATAGCATTGCCGCCACCAAGCTTATATGCTCAGTTTAATCATTTAGAAGATACCGAAATAATTGTTAATGCATTTAAAGACATTGGTTTTGACGAAGTTTTTGAAGTTGCGCGCGCAGCTGAGTTTGTAAGCGATGCAACGAGAAAAATTTTAAACTCAAACAGTGTGAAGAAACCTGTTATTAGCAGCGCATGTCCTGCTGTAACCAGGCTTATTAGGGTTAGGTTTCCACAACTTATAGAAAACATGCTGGCTCTTGTTTCTCCAATGGAAGCAGCTGCAAGAATGGCAAAAGATGAGGCTGTTGCAAAAACAGGTTTAGATAGATCACAGATAGGGTGCTTTTTTATTACACCATGTCCTGCAAAAGTTACTGCAACTCGCAACCCACTTGGCAGCCAAAAAAGCGAGGTAGACGGTGCACTTGCCGTAAAAGAAATGTACCCAAAATTGTTAGGAGTAATGCACCATATAAAAAATAACGAGGAACCTAAACAACAACAATCAGGCCGTATTGGCATAGGATGGGCCGAAAGTGGTGGAGAATCTGCAGCACTTGTATCAACCGACAGTTACCTTGCGGCAGACGGCATTGAAAACGTTATTAGAGTGCTTGAAGATTTAGAAGATGAAAAATATGAAGCACTTGATTTTGTTGAACTTAATGCATGTTCCGGAGGCTGTGTGGGCGGTGTTTTACAAGTAGAAAATCCATATATAGCTAAAGCAAAACTTAAAAAACTTCGCAGGTATTTGCCTGTTAGCAAAAATAGGCTTGAAAGCGCAATACCGAACAGTTTTTTATGGGATACAGACCTTGAGTATAGTCCGGTTTTAGAGCTTGGCCAAACAAGGCAAGAGAGATTTGAGAGATACAACCAAATGGAAGAGATACTAAAAGAATTGCCCGGACTTGATTGTGGAAGCTGTGGCGCACCCGATTGCGGTGCACTTGCAGAAGATATAGTTAGGGGTATTGCAAAAAAACACGACTGTACCGTTTTATTAAGAGAAAAAATGGAGGCAGTTTTAAAGGCTTTAGGTAAATCGGACAGTTAGTAAGTATTATATTTGCACAAGCATACTAAAATATATTATAACGAACAAGAGGGAATAAAATGACTACAAATAACCTTGTTGAAAATTGTAATTTTAAGCAAATTGTTAAAGCCGAACAAAGAGATATTAAGCATGCTTTTTGCGGAGATTTATTGTCTTGGGCAATGGGAAGAGCAAAGGAAGACGATGCATGGTGCACAGTAATGGGAAATGTAAATACAATAGCGGTTGCAACATTGGCCGACTGCGCATGTGTTATACTTTGCCATGACAGCGTGGCGGATGAAAATTTTTTAGCAAAGGCAAATCAGCAAGGTGTAAATGTGTTTTCAACGCCTTTATCTGAATTTGACGCATGTGTAGAAATTGCCATTGCGCTTGGAATTGTGCAAAAAAAATAAAGGGGAGAGAAAAATTGCTTTACGATTTGCACATACACTCATGTCTTTCTCCTTGTGCAGATAACGACATGACCCCGGCTACAATAGCAGGCATGGCAAAACTGGAGGGAGCCGACATTATTGCTGTGTGCGACCATAACAGTGCGCTTAATTTACCCGCAACAAAAATTGCATGCGATGAGTACGGACTTACGCTTTTGCCAGGCATTGAAGTTACAACGCAAGAGGAAATTCATGTGTTGTGCTACTTTAAAACTGTTGAAAATGCATTAAAATTTGGCGAATTGCTTTATGAAAATTTGCCGGATATTATGTGTGAACAAGAAGTTTGGGGTAACCAATTTGTGTGCGACGAGCATGACAGAGTGATAAAAAGTATAGATAAATTGCTTACAAGTGCAGTTAGTTTTGATATATATGAAATTAAAGAACTGTGTAAAAAATACGGGGGCATACCTGTTCCTGCACATATAGAAAAGGACAGTGCAAGTTTGCTTTCTGTATTAGGGTTTTTACCTGAAGACTTAACATTTACAATGTTTGAGGTTAAAACGCCTGAAAAATTAGTTTTCTTTACAGAAAGGGAACTTTTTCCAAAGGGTAAAAGTATTATTACATCATCAGACGCTCATATGATAGAGCATATAGCAAAAAACTTAAACGAGCTTGATGAAGAGTGCGATTTGTATAAATTTATTCAAAATATGTAGTGTTTTAAATAAGGTAATAGTATTTTTATTGTTGACAAAACAATATATAATACTGTATAATTACATGTGCTGTAACTTAAATAGATATGGCAAATGTCCGGGTGTAGCGCAGTTTGGTAGCGCGCTTGAATGGGGTTCAAGAGGCCGTGAGTTCGACTCTCGCCACTCGGACCACTTACCTTTCTTGAAAGAAAGGTAAGCAAAGGAAAATTTCTCTGCCGCAGTATATATTGCGGCAGAGTTTTTTTGTATTAGCAGTGCACTAGCTTATATGTGCAAAAAACAGTAAATATAAAAAGGCAACAACGAGTGAATAACACACATCGATGTTGCCTTTTTTATTAGCATTAATTAAAATGCCCATTCACCATTTTCAAAAACAATAATTTTTTCGCCTGTTTTTGTTATGCCAGTAATTTTCATATCAGGAGAGCCAACCATTACGTCCTCATGAATTAAGCTGTCATTAACACCGTTTTCAAGCAGCTGCTCTGTGCTCATTTCTTTGCCGCCTGCTATTGTGCCGGGGTAGCCTTTGCCAAAAGCTATGTGGCACGATGCATTTTCATCGAACAAAGTGTTATAAAAAAGTATACCGCTTTTGTTTATGGGGCTGCTAGATGGCACTAATGCAATTTCGCCTATTCTTGTGGCACCTTCGTCTGTTTTAAATATTTTGTCTAGTATTTCTTTTCCTGCATAAGCATCAAAATCTACAATTTTACCGTTTTCAAATTTTAGGCAAAATCCTTCTATAACATTTCCGTTATATACGTATGGTTTTGTACCATAAACTATGCCGTCAACACGCATTCTATCTGGTGCTGTAAAAATTTCTTCTGTGGGAATGTTAGCAATAAATTTATATCCTTGCGGAGTTTGGCTCTGAGCTCCCTCCCATATAGCCCCATTTGCAAGTCCTATTTTTAAATCGGTGCCGTTTTTGCTCTCAAGATGAAGCATGTCAAAATTTAATGCATTCATTTTATCGCGTCTATGTGTGGTTTTTTCGGTGTGTTGTTGCCACTCAGCTACAACATTGCCTCCCTTTACACGGCACACGTTAAATATTGCATCCCATAGTGCTTCTTGTGCTTTTTGTGGTGTATAATTTGGAAATACTTTTTTTGCCCATGCAACCGAAGGAATAGACACAAGGCTCCATTGTAATTGGTCTGCCATTACAATTTGTTGCCAAGGCTTCATTGCTTTAGATGCTGCAGCATTAACGCGTGCAATTTTTTGTGCATCAATACCTTTAAAAATTTCAGGATCGCTTGATATAATAGATAGTACACATGCACCACCCTCGCTTTGTGCATAGTCTAGGTAGCTGCGCAATTGCCAAGGTTTAATGTCTTCTAAAACCTCTGTTTGTGTATATTCCATTTTTATTCTCGAAAATTTCTCATCGCTATAATGTATAACAACTTCTTTAACGCCAAGGCCATACGCAACTGCTGCACAACAACGTGCAAAATGTGCAGCTTCAATTGGAGCACGTATTATAAATGTTTGTTCTTTTTGTGGATTAACTCCAACCTGAACAGCAAATTTAGCGTAATCCGATAACAATTTTTCATCTACATTAATCATTATAATCTCCCTTTTAAAAGTAATTCTAATATATATATAATTGTAAAAAATAATAAATTTATATATTAATTATATCCTAATAAGTGTTTTTTAAACGCATTTAGCAGTTGAACTTATAATTGCTTTACTATTGCTGTATAAAAGTTAACAGCGTGTAATATATCTTTAACAGGTATTCTCTCGTTGTTTCCGTGTATAAGTTTTCGCTGTTCAGTTGTTAATTTAAGTGCAGAAAATCTATATACATTTTTGCAATAACCATTATAATGTCTGCTATCCGAGGCGGCAAGCATTAAATAAGGTGCAATTACAGCATCTTGCCAAACGGTGTGTATTGCATTTGAAATAACATCCCAGTACTCGCCTTCGGCAGGTGAATAATCACTTGCTTCACTACAAGTATCAAACGTAATTTCAATATCATCATCTTTAATAATTTGCTGCATGCGTGCCTTTATACTACTCTGTGTATCTATATTTAAGCTGCGAATATTAACGCCTATTTCGGCCTGAGTTGGCACAACGTTAATTTGATTGGATGCCTTAGCCATTGTGAAGCTAAGCGTTGTGCGAAAAAGCGCGTTAAACTCTGCCGATAGTTTATTGCTAACATTTATTAGTATATTACCAAAAAACCACATATTGCCGTATATTATGCGCATACCAAATGGAACATGTGGTGCAACAGCTTTAAACATACCTTTTATGGGCAAAGTTAGTTGGCCTTTAAACGGGCTTGCCTCACATTTTGTAACAGCACTGCATAGCCTGCCCAATATGCTTGGTATTTTAGGTGTGCTTGCATGGCCACCGTTTGCTTTTATAGTTAGCGTAGCGTTCATTTGGCCTTTTTCACCTGTACCTATTACAGCCATAGGCTTTTTCATTCCTGGTATAACATTGTCTACTACAGCGCCGCCCTCATCTAATACAAATGCAGGGGTAACACCGCATTTTTGTAAATGTGCTATTATTTGTTTTGCGCCGTTGCCACCTATTTCTTCATCGCCACCAAATGCAAGGTAAATGTCGTTTTTAGGAACAAATCCCTCGCCTAAAAGCATTTCGCATGCTTCAAGTACACCTAAAAAAGTTATTTTAGTGTCAAGAGTACCTCTGCCCCAAAGCTCACCGTCAAATATTTGTGCGCAAAAGGCGTCGTGCTCCCACTTGTCGTTATCTACGGTTACAACATCGTAGTGTGCCATTAATATGCTTGGCTTATTACTGTTTTCACCTTTAATATGAAATAATATTGCTTTGTTGCCAAACAAAAGAGGAGGAAACTTTTTGTGTGTGATGGGGTATAATTCTTTAACTGTATCTATAAAAAGTTTAAATTGCGTTTCATCATCAAGGCTTGCATCTTTATGCGAAATTGTAGGTATTTTAATAAGGCTTGCAAGCCTTTGTATTGAATCTTCGCTTGCCTGTGGTGTGTTTTGCACTTTATAAGGCTGTTTATAAGCACTCTTTGCTACGGTAGCGCCAATAATTAAAAAAATAACAAAACAAAATAATAATATTAGTAAAAAATAAAATAAATATATTGCCATGGTTCTCCCCTTAAACTGTAAATTATAATTATTAATTATGTGTATTATTTAAATAAATAACACAGTAATAATATAACAAATTTTAGCTGTGTAAAGTATATATTTTGCAAATTTCAAATTTAGTTAACTAATTATGCTAAAAACATTTGTAGTTAAAATAATATCATAAAAATATGAAAAATAATATAATTTTTTATAGATATTTTGCAGAATGATATATTTATTGTGGCAATTTTATGGCATGGCATGGCACATAACAAAATATATTGTGCTGTTTACAATATATTTTTATTGTTTTTATTTTATAAAATATGTATAATAATATAGTTCGTATTTAATAATTATATTGTAAATTTTTATCCGCGAAAGGAAATGTAAATGCTAGATTCAAAAACGTATCGCTCTACAATGTCAAAAATAGGGCTAAGTTACTTTTTTTTATTACTTATATATTTGGTTGCCTCTGTATTTTTAAGTATTATTTTTATAATTATAGCGCCAAATGCATTAGAAAGCGATTGGTACATGTGGGTAGTTAACTTTATATCGCTTTATGTAATAGCGGCACCTATATTTGTTATTATTATAAATGCTAATATAAAGTTTAAAGTACCTTCACCACCAAAAAAACATGTAAAATTATCTCAATTACTAATTTATATAGTTATTAGTGCAGGTTCTGCATATATTTTTAATGTGGTAACTATTGCTATTGAAACATTAATAACGAGCATTACAGGCTTACAACACACAAACTCTTTAGATTTTATGCTAGAAGGTCAAAGCTTATTGTGGATATTTTTTAGCACTTGTATTGCAGCACCAATAGGAGAAGAGATTTTATTTAGAAAAATATTGTATAACAAAATGGCACATTTGGGCGATAAATGCTATATAATTACAAGTGGTGTGCTTTTTGGTGTGTTTCACGGCAATTTGTCACAACTAATATATGCATGTGCACTTGGAATGATTTTTGCGTATTTATATGTATATACAGGAGATATTTTAATACCAATAGGTATACATTTTGTTGTTAATACAATTGGCACTGTTTTGTTGCCTATAGTAGGCGAAGAAACTATGTTAATGACGGTGATTGGGCTAGTAATTTTAGCAGTTATGATTTGTGCACCTATAATAATAGTGAAGTCGATTAAAGCAAAAAAAATAGTGTTAAGGAAGCCTTATAGAATTTTGCCCAAACGTGCATTTTTAAAGGGTACATTAAACGTTGGTATGATTATTTACTTATTTATGGGTGTGTTGCTTATAGCGCTTAATTTTATTCCTGCAGAATAACAAAATTAATAACAAAATATATTTGAGGCGGGATAAACAATGATAGATATATTAAAAGCAATAATACTTGGTGTTATAGAAGGCATAACGGAATGGCTGCCGGTGTCTAGCACGGGACACTTAATATTAGCAGATGAATTTATTAAATTAAATGCAGGCGAAGATTTTAAAGCAATGTTTGATGTAGTGATACAATTTGCGGCTATACTAGCTGTAGTTGTTTTGTTTTTTAATAAATTGTGGCCGTTTTGCATTAATAAAAACGAAAAAACACTAATAGGGAAGTACTGTAAAAAAGATATATGGCAAATGTGGTTTAAAGTGCTTGTAGCTGTTTTACCCGCAATGGTTGTTGGTTTGCCGCTAGACGATTGGATGACTGAAAATTTACATAATGCATATGTAGTTGGAGCAATGCTTATATTGTATGGCATAGCTTTTATAGTAGTAGAAAATAAATATAGCAGCAATAAAAAAGCGTTAACACAAGTAAGCGAAATTACATATAAGCTTGCATTTGGAATAGGTATGTTTCAGGTGCTAAGTTTAGTGCCGGGAACAAGTAGAAGCGGTGCTACAATAATTGGGGCACTTATACTTGGCCTTAGCAGAACACTTGCGGCAGAATTTACATTTTTTTTGGCTATACCGGTTATGGTTGGCGCAAGCGCATTAAAGTTAATTAAATTTGGGTTTAACTTTACTTCAATGGAACTTGCAATTTTAGCAGCAGGAATGATAACCTCATTTGTAGTGTCTATGATAAGTATAAAGTTTTTAATGAACTATGTTAAAAAGCATGATTTTAAAGTATTTGGCATATACCGAATTGCACTTGGCGCCGTTGTACTTTTGTATTTTTCCTTTATGGGAATATAATAAATAAAAAACAGAAATAATCTTATGATTATTTCTGTTTTTTTATTACTACGTAGCATTAAATGTTTTTTTGTGTTTTTTATATACTATCCACCAAATTACAACTATTGCAACACCAATAACAGAGGACCATTGGCTAACAGTTAAAAATAAAAATGATACAAGAGTATCTCCACGAACGAAATCGAGCAAAAAGCTTAAAGTACAGTAGCTTACAATAAAAATAGGAAGGGTTAAATAAGATTTCTCCTCTTTCCAGCGTTTTTGCAGTATTAGAAATATGATAAACAGAACAAATCCAAATATAGATTCAATAAGCTGTGTGGGAAAGAGCCTTATACCAATAGGTGCATAGCTATTTAGGTGATTAAAAACATACCCAAAGCGGCTTGGTATGCCATAGCAACAGCCGGCAAACAAACAGCCAAGGCGTGCAAACCCAATAAAAAGTGCGCCAAAAGGTATAAAAATACCAATTATTTTTTTAAAGGATATTTTAAAAATTTTGCTGTATAAAAACATAATGGCAAAAGCTGCAACTACGCTTCCATAAAGTAAATTGCGGCCGTATAAACTTTTTAAATACTGTAGGGAAAAAGTGTTTGGCTGTGATGAACTTTCAAATATTAAGTTATACAAAAAGCCCAATAATTTACCACCATTGTAAACAGCAATTATAACAAAAACATAAATTAAAATAAGGTCAATCCAAGATAGTTTTCCGGCGGTGCCTTTATAATTAATAATTAACAAATAAATTCCACCGGCAATAAACCCTAGAACCCATAAAAAACCATAGTTATAAATGGTATTATTAAAAAATGTAAAATAAGGTAGCATATAAATCCTCTTATAAAAGTTTATTCCATACTTTATTTAAAAACTGTGTGCAAAGTACGGGCCAGTTGCTTATGCTTTTATCAAACTCAGGCATACAATTGTTTTCGTCGCTGTTTTGTTTGCCCACATTAAAAAAATTAGCGGCAAATTGCTCTAATTTTAAATTTTTAACTTCGTTATAAGCTTCGGGTATTTTATCAGGCATGTTGTCAAGCATGTATCTAACATCTTGCATGTTTTGCTCAAACGTGTAAAAACTATCTCCAACTTCGTTTTTTGCCCACTGCTCGTTTGCAACACTTAAACCATGCCACCCCTTTGGATAAATGTGCATTTCCACAGGTACATTATTATTTTTACATGCTATCATGTAGTCTATACTGTTATTAACATCTACAACAGCATCGTCTACCGTATGCCATAAAAACGTTGGTGGAGTGTCGTTTTTTACCTGTTTGTCAAGGGCGAACATATCAATGTCTGCACAATGTTCATCTTGTTTAAAAGTTGCGCTTATATCTGCATTATTTGCTGTATATTTTTTTGTTATGAACGGGTAGCAAAGTACAACTGCATCGGGTTTGTTAGAAATACCTTCATCTTTTATACTTTTTATTCCTTTATAAGCAAAATGTACAGCAATACTTGCACACAAATGTCCACCGGCAGAAAACCCTAAAACCGCAACGTTATTTTCAATAGTAAAGTCTTGTTTGCTTCTCTTTCTTACCTCGCAAACAGCTCTAGACATATCTTTTAAAGGCTGAGTTAGCAAAACAGGCATAATGCCAAGAGTGCTAACGGTGTATGTTAATACATATACTTGATAGCCGGCATTAAAAAAGCTTATTGCAACAACGTATGCCTCCATAGACGATACAAATAAGTAACCGCCGCCGGGTGCAATTATAATTGCAGGCCTTTTTTTGTTATCCTCGTGTAAATATGCGTTTAGCGAAGGAATAAAATCTCCCGCTACATTTTTATACTCCTGTTTTGAGTATAAAGGAATTGTTAGCCTTTTAATTTTAACCAGCACCCTTCTTATTGTTTATTAGTGTTAAATGCTTTGTGTTGCCATAGTTGTTAAACGTTTACATCTATTGATGAAAACGTTTTTTTATTTCTGCCTTTAAATTTTTATCGGCAAATAAATATAAGCCAAGAGCAATTAAAACACAGGCAACATTTGCTACAAAAGCACCCCAGGCCCTGTTATTAAGTCCTAAAAAATATAATAAAACAGAAACTAAGCTAATTGCCAATACAACTAAAATAAAACCGAAATATTCGGAAAAATAGCGTTTGCTACGAGATGCGAGAACTGTTAAATACACAATAGTAAATAGCGTTAAAAAGGGAAAAACAAAATCGGACGACCAATAAAGCCAACCGGTAGAAATATCAATGGCAAATACTAAAGCTGAAACAGAGAGATAAAAGTACATTATTTTTACGCCGTATCTATCTTGTATTCTTATAATATTATACATGGCAAAAGTAAATATTACAGAGGCCGAAACTATAAACGACCAAATAATATTTCCTGGCACATGTGTAAAAATATTAATGTAAATACAAATAATAATTATGGTAGCCGTAATAAAAAGTGGCAAATGCTTAAGTGGAGATTTTTCGCTAATAATGTGATTGTACTCGGGGTACAAAACAGCGTTTTCATCTTTTTTACCCATATACGTGTAGCATAACGGGCACCGCTCTTCGCTATTGTATACATTTACGTTGCAATTGTTACATTTTTTCATCTTCTTCACCCCAATTGTTAGAGTAAACCGAAATATCAATATTTGCTATTTGTGAAAGATGTGTAAAAAGCTGTCTAATAATGCTATTGTCCTTAATGTTTCTTGTAAAACTAATAGTAAGTGTGTCTTCATACGAGCAAACTCCGCAATTTAGCGGGCTTTTTGTGGTAGGGTATAACAAAAGCTCTGTATGTTTAATAAATGGTTTCATACCACTTGGAAAATCTATTGGACCGATATTTGAAATAGCAGTAGTTTTTTTAGATTCGGCAAGTAAATTAAAACCCACAGGAACAACTATGTTTTTTAAAAATAATGGAGTGTACATTAAAAGTAGATTTTTACCTAAGCTAACATTTCCTCCGGTTAAATGCTCAAGTTCTTCTTGCTCTGTAAGTGATGTAAGCTGTTCTTTTACGCTATTTAATAATGTATCAAATGTAACTGTTTCACTCATAGTAAAACCAACATTTATTACACCAAAAAAATTTTTCAATGTGCGAGAAGTAAATATCCTTCTTAAATTTACAGGTACAGCAATTACAATAGGCTTATGGCTATTTGTACTCTTTTGCTTTTGCTCATAAATTGCGTTTATCATAATAGCTATTAAAAGCGCAGTAATAGAACAATTTTTCTTTTTACAACTTTCTTTAAGTTTTGATACACTCATTGTAGCTGTTACAACACTGTGCCCTCTTTTTTTGTATTTTTCGCCTTTAATAATAAAAGAGTTAACATCTTTTTTTTGTTTTCTTTTTGTATCAACTTTAAAATTATCAAAGTATTTTTTAAAACTATCCTCATCAATTTTATCTGTTTGATCAAATAAAAGAACTTTACCCTCGCTATTTATTTGCCCATGTTTTATACAAATATAATAGTAAACAAGCGCCTTTAAAAATTCTAAAATTCCCGAAGCGTCTGCAATAGAATGAAATGCCTCTACCGAAATTCTGTTTTTATAGTAAAGCACTTTTATAATGTGCCCCTTACTCTCGTACGAAAGTATGTTTTCACAAGGGGAGTTTCTGTCCTCTTCAATTCTAAAGTGCATATAATTGGTATCTAAATAATGCCAAAAAAAACCTCTTCTCAGGCGCAAAAATAAAAACGAAAATCTCTCATAAATCATATTAACAGCCAACTGAAGGGTTAATGGGTCTATTTCTTCGTTTAAAATTACGCACACTCTAAAAACAGAGGTGTTGCCCTTATTTGATACAGTGGGGAAAAGTTTTGCTGCAACATCTAATTTATTGTAATTTTCCAATATTAATCACTTCTTTTAAATTATTTATATAATTAAAAACATTATTTAACATTATAAAGTAAAATAGTAAAAATTGCAATTTTGGATATTTTGTACCGAATTTGTATAATAACTATATTTTTTAGTATAGCGCTACTGATAAACGTTTATAACAAGTATATGAAGTAAATGCTAAAAACCGCACCTATCACAAAGATAGCGTGCGGTTTTGCTTTTGAGCACACAAAAAAATCCTTACTGCAAAAGCAGTAAGGATTTTGGTGCCGCTGACCGGACTTGAACCGGTACGGTATTGCTACCGAGGGATTTTAAGTCCCTTGTGTCTGCCGATTCCACCACAGCGGCAT
>CAYJGU010000014.1:0-36130 GCA_964369925.1 uncultured Bacteroides sp.
TGTGCTCAAGGTGGCGTTGATGACGAGGATGATTCATCAAGTACTGCTCATGGCGGCGGTGATGACGATGATTCATCAAGTACTGCTCAAGGCGGCGACGATGACGACGATGATACTGATAATGATGAAAAAGACCCTGAAGATATTAGAAGTGGCACTTGGGTTGTAGAGCAAAATAAACGTACATACATGCTACCGGATGGATCGTTAGCAGTTGGACCACATACGATTGATGGCGTTCAATATATTTTTGATGCACAAGGTAATGTTTTAAGATACGACTTCATGTACGATGGTGCATGGTTTATGGCCGGAAGTGACGGTTCTCTTTACAGCAACGGATTTTTAAAGAGATCTAACTCTATAACATTTTATAGTACAGATGGTGGTGCACGAACAGGCTGGATAACAGGACCTGATAATCAAGTTTATTACCAAGATGTAAACTCTTTGGGTGGTGTTCACACACTTGCAACTGGTGTTAAAACTATAGATAATAAAACATATTATTTTGCACTAGATGGAGCTCAGAACACAGGCACAGGATGGGTAGATGGAATTTATATTGAAAACGGAATAGTTGTTACAGGCAAGTATGTAATAGATGGAAAAACGTATATTATAGGCTCCAATGGACTTCCTTTTACCGGAGATTTTACATATGAAGGCATTAACTATTATGCTGATGAAAATGGTGTTGTATTTATAGACAGCATAAGAACTATGGAAGACGGATCATTAAGGTACTATGATATTGACGGTCAACTTGTTTCGGGCTGGATAACTTATAACGAGGCTGAATATTACCAAAACAGCGAATTTAAACTGCTTACTGGTAGGCAAGAATTAGAAGGAAAAATATATTTCTTTGGAAGTGATGGCAAACTTAGCGATGAAGATGGCTGGGCCGGAGACTATTATGTAGTTGATGGTGAGGCCTTAATAGGCATGCAAACTATACAAGGAAACGACTACTTCTTTGGTATTGATGGGCTAGTAGTAAAAGGTGTATTTACACACGAAAATAGTAAATATTATGCACAGGATAATGGCGTGATTTTAAAAGGTTCTGTTGCATATGAAGAAAATGGTGTTGGTTCTTACTACGGTGATGACGGTAAAGCTGTTGCAGAGGGTTGGATAACTTACGAGGGCTCACGTTATTATCAAACAGCTGCTTTAACTCTTGCGGTAGGAAAGCAAGTTATCAGCGGAGAAATTTATTTCTTTGACAGCGATGGCAAACAACAAACAGGTACAGGTTGGGCAGATGATTATTACCTTGAAGATGGCGTTGCTGTAACAGGCGAAAAAGAAATTAATGGTGAAAAATACATATTTAATTCTGATGGTGTTGTATTTACAGGTACGTTTACTTTTAATGGACAAAATTACTTTGCAGATGAAAATGGAAAAATATATACAAATTATATGCATGCGCTTGAAAATGGAAATAATACATTTTATGGGCAAACAGGCGCCGCACCTTTAGGCTGGTTTGATTTTGAAAACAATACATATTACCAAACAGAACAGTTTATACTAGCAAAAGGAGAAGCGGTTGTTGACGGAGAAACATATTATTTTAATAATGATGGTAGTATTGTTAAAAACAGCTGGCTTGGAGATTTATACATAAAAGACGGCCAAATTGTTACAGGACCACAAACAATTGATGGCAAAAAATACATATTTAGCGATGTAGGCATACCATATAAACATACATTTACATATGAAAACAATAGATATTGTGCAGATGGTAAAGGTGTGCTTTATACAAATGCATTTTTAACAGTAGGCACAATTACAACATATTATGATTCAAATGGTATGGCTCCGGTTGGGTGGATTGATACAACAGATGGTGAAAAATACTATCAAACAGCTCAATATGAGATACTTAAAGGGCCACACACATTAGATGAAGATTTGTACTTCTTTGGAAGTGATGGCAAGCTTGTAACACAAGATGGTTGGGCCGGAGATTATTACGTTATAGATAGTAAAGCATTAGTTGGTATGCAGTCTATTGAAGGCGAAGATTATTACTTTGGTGATGATGGACTTGTAGTTCGCGGTAAATTTACATATGAAAACGATTTGTACTGCTCTGATAATGACGGTAAAATATACAAAAATGCCGTTGCCTATGATGATGAAATGGTTGGCACATATTATGGTGCAGATGGTAAAGCTGTAGCAGAGGGCTGGATTGACCTTGATGGTGCACGTTACTATCAAAAAGATGATTTTATACTGGCTACAGGAAAATATACAATTGATGGCGCAATTTATTTCTTTGAGGCAAGCGGAAAGTTGCAAACAGATACAGGTTGGGCAGATAATTACTATTTAGTAAATGGCGAGGCTGTAACTGGTAGACAAGAAATAGATGAAAAATCTTATATATTTGGAACAGATGGTATTTTATATGAAGGCGAATTTGAGTTTGAAGGAAACTTTTATAAAACAGACGATGACGGAGCTTTAATTAAATCTCAAATAGTGGTTATGAACAATGGCAAACTAAGGTATTTTAGTGATACAGGAGCCGTTTCTTATGGGTTTATAACGCTTAACAATGATGAATACTACCAAAACGAAGATGGATATATTGTTACAGGTAAACAAGTAATTGACGGTAATACATATTACTTTAGCGAAGAAGGTAAAAAGCAAACGGGTACCGGTTGGGTTGATGGTTACTACTTAGAAAATGGCGAACCTGCAACAGGTAAAAAACAAATAGGCGACAAACTATATATATTTGATGATACAGGCCTTTTAATAATAGGTGAGTTTGAATATGAAGGCAACTATTATTATGCTAACAATTTAGGAGAACTTTACACTGATGCTGTGTATATAAGGGAAAACGGAACAAAGGTTTTCTTTGCTAGTAATGGAGCAGCACCTTTGGGTTGGGCAGAAAGTGAAAAAGGCGACAAATATTATCAAACAATTCAAAACAATGTACCTACACTTTCTGTCGGTTTTGTAAATGTAGACAACAGCACATTCTATTTTGATATAAATGGTAAACTGTTTGCAGGACAAGCCGATGGATGGTACACAATAAACGGCAAACAATATTATATTTTATCTGATGGTAGGTATTGTGCACCACCTACAATTAACGCAGTAAACACTTTATATGATGAGAGTAAAGAATTATATTCAATTACAATTGACAGTGAAATAAGCGCGGCAGCCGGAATAAATGCAGTTGGTTCTTACAGCTTTGATGGCGGCGTGTCTTGGCAAACAAGTAATGTGCTAACAGTAGACGCAAGTAAGGGTATTACACTTACATCAGGTAAAATACGTGTAAGAGATGCTCTTGGACAAACAGTACAATATACTTCTACAATTTCACTTTCTGCTGTTGTAGAAACGCCTACAACAGGTGGAAATAGCGGAATAGGAAGTTATGGTATTGACGTTTCAATGTACAACAGTTCTGTTAACTGGAGTGCAGTTAAAGCTAGCGGTGTAGATTTTGCTATTATTAGAGCTACAAGTACAAACAGTAGTGGTGAAATGTATGTAGACCCGTATTTTGAAACTAATGTACGCGGTGCAAAAGCTGCCGGTATTGATGTTGGTTATTATATATTTAGTTATGCTACAAGCACACAAGGTGCAGCAGATGAAGTTAATTTCTTTTTAAGCAGTTCGGCAGTTAAAAACCTCGAAGCAGATGGCATTATGCCTGATTATCCTGTTTATGTAGACTATGAAGCAAACTATAATTTACAAGGCACTACTTATAGCGAAAGAACATATTATGTAAGAATTATGATGATAATGCTTGAACAAAATGGCTACTATCCAGGTTTTTACACATACCATTCCTATATGAACTACTTTGATGTTGAAGGCCTTGTAGATGAGGGGTATACTTTCTGGTATGCACGTTACCCAAGCTATCCAAATCCAGCTTCTAACCCATCATCAGGACTTGGCAGAGATGGCATAGATGTAGATATATGGCAATATGCAAGTGAAGGAAACGATCCATCTTATCCACACCTATATCCATATGTTAACGGTGTATATACCGATGTAGACTTAAATATCTCTTATGATGATTTGCCGTCTAAAGTATATGCATTTTATGGAATTTCAGGCGGTACAACAACTAATCCTACAGGGCCTTCTGGCAACATAACAGCAGACTCAATTACTGTTTATGATATAAATACAAATAAAACAGTAACTGATACAACAGCAAATATTTTAGCAAAAGTTGTACAGGCCGAAGTAGGCGGTTTTAACAATACTGAGGTATATAAAGCACAAGCAGTAGCAGCACACAGTTATATTATGTATAGCTCTCAAAGTGGCAGCACACCAAATGTTTATCTATCGCAAAACCCTAGCAGCAGTGTTATATCGGCGGTAAATCAAGTTGTAGATGAAATAGTTACATATAAAGGTGTAGTTGCAAATACAATGTATGCTGCTGCTCACAGTGGGGTTACACAAAGCAGTGCTAATATGTGGGGAACAGCTTTTGATTATTTGCCAGCCGGAATTGAAAGTCCGGGAGATTTAAAAGCAACTGTATATGCAACTAGTGGTTCTAGCTACTACAATAGGTCTACCACTGTAAAACTAGGTACGGCAACAGAAAACATTGAAAAACTTTTACCTGGGTCTACTGCAGGACGTTCGGATTATGAAAACTGGATAACAAACCCGGAATATGACGAGTACGGAAACTTAACATATATTAATGTAATGGGAACACGTATGCGAGCAGGTAAGTTCTACGATAATTTCTGGGGATTGTACTCGCCAAACTTTACAATGACTTACAACGGCAACGGTACATGGACGTTTATTACTAAGGGAAATGGCCACTGTGTTGGTATGAGCCAGTGGGGCGCTTATGAATATGCTAAACAAGGCTTTACTTATGATGAAATTTTAAATCATTATTATCCTGGTACAGAAATAGTTTCTATTAAATAATAAAATAAAACATACTAAAAAAAGTTATAATGCGTAAAAATGCATTATAACTTTTTTGTTTTACAAAAGGTTTACAAAATTAAAAGTTATATGTTTGTAAAATTATTGATTTACCAACATATTTATGTTATAATAATTAAATATTGCACAAAAATTTAAAAAAATGTTACAAATAATTATAAAAAGGATGGATTTTTAATGATTGAGATAAAAAATTTAAGCAAGTCATTTAAAAAAAATCTAGTGTTGGATAATATATCATTAGAAATAAATAAAGGTGAGCTTGTTGCGCTTATAGGGCCATCCGGTTGCGGTAAAACAACTACATTAAAAATGATAAATGCGCTATTAAAGCCAACAAGTGGTGACGTGTTTATAGACGGTAAAAGTATCTTATCGCAAAACATTATAGAACTTAGGCGTACTATGGGCTATGTTATACAACAAACTGGTTTGTTTCCGCACATGACAGTTAAAGAAAACATTGAAATTGTACCGAAATTAATGAAAAAGCCTAAAGAAAACATTGAAAAACGAACGCTTGAATTAATGGAGTTAATAGGGCTTGATGCTCATACATTTCTACATAGGTATCCGCCTCAACTATCTGGTGGTCAATTACAGCGAATAGGAGTTGCAAGAGCCTTTGCAACAGATCCTGAAATTATTTTAATGGATGAGCCGTTTTCTGCACTTGACCCAATTACGAGAGAGCAGCTACAAAACGAACTTGTTTTTTTACAAAGTAAATTACGTAAAACAATAGTTTTTGTTACACACGATATGGACGAAGCCGTTAAACTGGCAGATAAAATATGTGTTATGAATAATGGACGAATTATGCAATACGATAAACCTGAAAACATTCTTAAAAACCCTGTAAATTCATTTGTTTCTGACTTTGTAGGAAAAAAACGCATATGGTCAAACCCGGAATACATACGCGCAGGCGATATTATGATACAAGATCCTGTTTGTGCGTTTATGGATATTTCTTTGTTAAAAGCCATAGATATTATGCGTTATCATAATGTTGACAGTGTACTTGTTATAAATGAAAACAAAGAATATTTAGGTGTGGCAAAAGCAACTGCAATTCAACGTGAAAATGATATGAATATACCTATTTCTCAAATAATGAAACCTAAAACTGTAACAGTAGAGCCTGAATACTCTATAATTGATGTTTTAAAAATTATGCGAGATAACAAAATGCGAAATATAGCAGTAACATCAAAAAGCGGTGAAATAATGGGTATTATTACTCAAAGTAGGCTTTTAACTACATTAAGTACCCAGTTTATAGATTTTGACAGTGAAGGAGAGAGTGCTTAAATGAGCGGTTTTATAGAATTTTTAGCAATAAAATACCCCGAGTTACTTGCGCTTATAGCTAGCCATGTGCAGCTTACAATAACCGCTGTGTTTTTTGCTGTTGTGTTAGGTGTACCTTTGGGTATTTTTATTGCCTCTGTTAAAGGTGCCGACAGGCCTGTACTGGGCTTTACAAATGTTATGCAAGCTGTACCAAGCCTTGCAGCTCTTGGGTTATTAGTTCCTATTATGGGTATTGGTAGCCCCCCCGCAATATTAATGGTTATGCTTTACTCACTTTTACCTATAGTTAAAAACACGTATACAGGTATAAAAAATATAAACAAGCAAACAGTAGAGGCCGCCCATGGTATAGGAATGACATCATTTCAGGTTTTAACAAGAGTACAATTACCTTTGGCTTTGCCTGTAATTATGGCCGGTGTTCGTATTTCTTCGGTTACAGCAGTTGGTTTAATGACAATTGCTGCGTACATAGGTGCTGGCGGACTTGGCAATTTTGTAATATCGGGTATACAAACAAATAACGAGTATTTAATGCTTTCCGGTGCAATACCGGCGTGTTTGCTTGCTCTTTTAATGGACTTTTTAATGAGCAAGGTTGAAAAAGCAGTTACTCCTATTAGCCTTTCAGTAGACCCAACAACACTTTCAAAAGACAATATTAAAAAACTTAAAAGATACCAAAAAAGTGTTGTAGCAATTATGCTTTGTGTTGTTTTATTAGTGTTCTCATTTGCATTTATTACAAATTTACCAAAAGGTAGCGATGTTATTACAGTATCGTCTAAACCTGAGGTAGAAGGTGTTATAATGGGGCATTTAGTTGCCGAAATGTTAGAATACCATACAGATTATACAATAGAGAGAAATGTGGGTCTTGGAGCAACTCAAATTATTCATAGCGCAATTCTTTCAGGTGAAATAGATGTGTATCCTGAGTATTCGGGCAGTTTGTACAGTGGTATTATGAAAGAAACACCTATACCTGGAATGGCACCAGAGGAATTATTTGATATTACACAAAATTATGCAACTGAAAACCAATTAACTTACTTTGAGCCATATGGCTTTAACAACAAATACGCAATGGGTGTACTTACTAAAACAGCAGAGATGTATGGCCTTGAAACTATATCTGATTTAATTCCATATGCATCTGATATGAAACTTGCTTGTAGCCAAGAATTCCCACATAGGGCTGATGGAATACCGGCATTGCAACAAGTGTATGAGGGACTTGAATTTGGAGAAGTGCTACAATTTCAGGGAGTATTAATGTACGATGCATTAATGACAGAACAAGTAGAAATTATGACACCGTTTACAACAGATGCGCTATTACTTGATTATGATATTAAGGTTTTGGAAGATGACTTATCTGCACTAAGCAATTATCAAATGGCAACATTAATAAGAACAGAAGTACTTGAAAAATATCCTGATGTTGAGGATGTATTGGCTATGCTTAACGGAGCAATAACCGATGAACAAATGGCAGCTATGAACTATGAAGTAGTTGTAAATAAACGAACACATGATGAAGTAGCAAAAGAATTTTTAATGGAAAATGGACTAATTGGAGAGTAAATAAAAATTATTTAAATAAAACCCCTATGGTTTAACAATAAAGTTATACCATAGGGGTTTGTTATTAATATGAAATTTAGCTTGTGCCAACTATTTTACTTCCTACATAAATGTCTTGAGAAAAAGCATCGAAGCTATATAAAAATAAAACATCTTCATAATTTTCTTGCTCCATAATAGTGTATAAAGTATCTCTATTTTCTCTAAAGTCTACAATTCCTATTTGCTCATAGCTTGCAGTTAAAAATGGTATAAAGCTGTTGGCGTAACTGTCTTTTACAACTAGTATTTTACCCTCGCCATCGCCGTCAATTACCGAATAACCGTTGTTTCCCCTTAAAAATGCGGCATACTTATCGCGTTCATCAAACATCAATTCATCATAAATACTGCCGTTTTCATAAGTTTTATTTCCTTGGCTATCAATAGACAAAACACTTAAATTATTATCTATATCGTAATAAGACAAAGTATCTGCAACAACATTAACATTTCTGGCCTTAGAATAATGAGTACCTAAAAAATCTTCTACATTTATTTTATCATATTTATCTTTATCAAATACGTTTAAATTATGCAAATTTGCATAATATTCATATGCTAAAAATGCGCCATTAATTGTCCAGTGATGATCTGTTCTATAATATATATAGTCTTGTTCGTTTTCGTTAAGAACATCTCTAATATCAATAACATTTGCACCAGCATTTTCAACCTGATTGAAAATATCATCTAAATAAGCATTTTCGTCAATCATAGGTGCGCCTACGGGTAGTTTTTCGCTTAAAATATTGCTAGAAGAGGGGACAATCATAATACTTGCATTGCCCTTTAAGTTTTCGCTCATACGTACAAGAGCCGAAACATTATTGTTATATCTTTTTAAATCGTTAATACCCCAATTTTTTGCAAACAAGTAATTGTCATCACCATATAAAATATCGTTGTTTTCGGTTTTTAACAGTACGTTTTCTGTTATACTTTTTACATTAATCCAACTGTCTCTAAAGGCAAATTGGTCTTTTACATAACTTTCATAATTAACCATCCAAGTGTTATTCGCAAGTGTGTCAAATGTTATATCGGGAAATTGTGAAAGCGGTCTGTTTTCCAGTTCAGAAACTTCTTTGCTGGGGAGTAAACCGTCAAAAATAAAAAATCCCATAAGAAAAATAAAAAACAAAAATACTATAGGATATTTTAAAATTTTGCGCTTTAATTTATGCATAAAATTTTACCTCTTAAAAACGGAAATATAAAAATGGGCTACTTGTAGCGTCTACCATATAGGCAATACTTACTAAAAGCAAACTTGCAAGTATAATGCCGCGTAAAATATTGTTGTATTTAATTTTTTCGTATAATATTTTTGGTAACGGGCAAGCACACATAAAGCAAACAACTAGTAATGCGGCATAATTGCGTAAAAAATAAAGTGCACTTACGCCGGAAGACGGAATAAATAATTTTGAAAATAGAGTAGACATTGTAACGCCGTTGTCGCTACCAACAAAGAAAGCCCAACCTATTAAAACAAAAAATAAGGTGTATAAGTGAGGCCAAATTTTTCCTTTGTCAAGGTGTTTTAATAAAAATGCCTTTTCTATCATAAGCAATATAAAGTAATACAAACCCCAAAGTATAAAGTTCCAGTTTGCACCATGCCAAAAACCTGTTAAAAACCATACAATAAGTAAATTAAATATTTGGCGTTTCAAACCTTTTCTATTTCCTCCAAGTGGAATGTAAACATATTCTTTAAACCAGCCGGATAAAGTCATATGCCACCTACGCCAAAAATCGGTTATACTATTAGCAATATATGGTAAGTTAAAGTTATCAGGAAAGTCAAATCCAAGCATTTTACCCATGCCTATGCCCATCATAGAATAACCTGAAAAATCGAAATAAATTTGAAAAGCATATGCAATTAATCCAAGCCATACAAGGGGAGTAGACGCATTTTCAATACCTACGCCGGCATTCCAAACAGCACCTGCATAACTGCCTGTAATTTCATACCAAAGTGCGCTTATTCCATCAGCTAGCAGCACTTTTTTTGCAAGGCCAAATATAAATAGGCTAATGCCTTCATCAATTCGTTTAAATGTAACCCTGCCTCTTAATACGTGTAATCTCTCGGCAACGTCTCTATATTTAACAATAGGCCCTGCAATTAGCTGTGGAAACATTACAACATAAGCACCAAAGTTAATTATATTGCGCTCTACGCCAACACCACGCCTATATACGTCTATAGAGTAGCTCATTGTTTGGAATGTATAAAAACTTATACCAAGAGGCAAAGTTAAACTTAATGATGCTATAGACGTACCAAAGAGTAAATTGATATTTTGAATAAAAAAATCTGTATACTTGAAGTAAAAAAGCATACCTACACTTACAACAATACTAAATATTAAAAATAACAAGCGCATTTTATTGTTACTGTCAAACTTTTGCATTAAAAGTCCCGAAACGTAGTTAGTTAAAATAAGAATAACCATTACAGGAAATAGCTTTACTTCGCCCCATGAGTAAAATACCAAACTACATAAAAATAAAACGGCATTTTTAAGTTTTGCCGGTGCAATATAATAAAGCGCTAATGTTATTGGTAAAAACCGAAATAAAAATAAAACGGTGCTAAAAACCATTTTGTCACCTCAAACGCAAGTTAAGGCAAATGCATATACACTTGCCTTAACAATAAATAAAAGTTTAAGCCTTACGGCCAAAGTAATTTTTAAATAATAAAAATTATTGCAAAGCTTCTTCAATTGCTGTATCTACTGCTGCATAATCAGCATCCGGTCCACCTATTGCTAAAACTACAACATCAGCCTTAGAAACAACACGTCCATTTTCCGCTTGTGTTTGTGCAGTTGCAAATTCAGGGTAAAGCGATAAAAAATCTGCGTTAGTAACTTTATAAGCTTCAAGTTCTGCTTGAATATCGGAAGCTTTGCCTGAAACTGCTTTTACAACAACTATAGTACCCGAATTTCCTGTAACACCTGTAGTATATCCGGCAAATTCCTCTATATTTTCAACAGTCAACCCCATATCATAAACTAAGTTGTCTTGTGTTAAATCTTTAGCATCTTGAATACCGCTAACTTCTAATACAGAAGATGCAATATCAGGTACTGTATTTGTTAAAGTTTCGCTAGTAGAAGAACAAGAAATTAAACAAAATGTTAAAATACAAACAGCTAATGATATTATAATTACTTTTTTCATAAATATTTTCCCTTTCAAGTTGTCAATAAATAATTGTGTTGTTTATTACTTATCATATCGACAATAATTAATACATTTAAATTTATTTTACATATATTTATTATAAATACACACATTGTTTATTTTACACTAATTACACTGCCTATGCAAGCATTTTAGCAAAACAATTTATATTAGTTTGTGTTATAATTATATATATGAGTTTCTATTGACACATTGTAAAAATACTAATAAAATTTAATTGGTATGTAATATTTTTAAATAAAACAAAGTAAGAGGTGCAAATGCTAAAAAAGAAAACCATAGTTAATTTTATTTATATAATTGCAATTATTTGCTGTGTAATTATAGTTGTGTTATCTTTAAATAACAATTTAAAAAGTATTGATGTATATACAAATTCTACATTTACAATGAGTACTTTTGTAAGCCAAACAATATATGCAAATAACGCCGAGCAAGTATCAACAAAAATATTTGATGCTATGTATGAATTCGAAGAAGATGTATCGCTTTATGATGAAAACAGCTATATATATAAAATTAACTTAAATGCTGGAAGAAGCGAAGTGTCAGTAAATGAAACGACATTAAATTTATTATTGCAATCTATAAGTTTATCTGTAAAAAATAGTAAAGAATTTGCACTTACTTTAGCGCCTTTAACTAAACTGTGGGGCGTAACATCGCAAAATCCTACAATACCAACGCAACAACAAATAAACGAACTTTTACCGCTTGTAAATGACGAGGATATATTAATTAATACCGACGATAAAACAGTTATGCTGAAAAATGAAGGGCAGGGAATAGACCTTGGTGGAATTGCAAAGGGCTATGCTTGCAATTTAGCACAGCAAATATACAACGAGAATGATGTTGTTGGTGCGCTACTGTCTATTGGGGGCAATATTTACGCATACGGAACAAAATTGGACGGCTCGCTTTTTAGAGTAGGCTTTAAAAACCCGGATGGTGAAAGCGAAAATTCGGCAATTGCAAGTATAACAATGAAAGATATGGTTTTTTCTGTATCTGGTGGATATGAGCGCTATTTTGAACAAGATAACGAAGCATATCATCATATACTTAATCCACAAACAGGAAAGCCTGCTCAAACAGATATAGTGAGTGTTGGTGTGCTTCACACCGACGGTACAAGTGCCGATTTTTACTCTACTACGTTATTTGTTGCTGGCCTTGAAAAAGCTATAACATATATAGAAAATGGTGGAACTGCAATGGTACTTGATGAAAACGATAATTTGTATGTTTCTAAAGACTTGCAAAATAGCTTTGAGCTTGTAGATGAAAATTTTAATGTAATTTTTATAGAACAAATTAATTAAAACTTTAAATATTAACATATAAATGTTACTTTTCTATATTTTAACACATATGTAATAGGTGAAAAATGAAAAAAAATGTAAATGTAAAAAAAATAACTTATACAGCTTTGCTTTTTAGTTTAGCAATGGCGCTTTCGTATACAGAAAATTTAATAGCAAGCTTATTATTACTGCCTCCTGGTGTAAAATTGGGCCTTGCAAACGTTGTTGTTATGTTTGCACTAATATTTATGGGCACAAAAGCAGCACTTACACTTGTAATATTAAAAGCTGGATTTGCACTTTTAACAAGGGGAATACCGGCAGGCTGTTTAAGTTTATTTGGCGGGGTTTGTTCTTTTTTAATAATTTGTTTAATTTTTTGCGTTTTTACGCTAAAAAAACATTATTATATTTTGTCGGTTAGCGGTGCTGTGGCACATAATTTAGGGCAGTTAATTGCATTAAGTTTTATTTTTGGCACATCTTATGTGTTTTATTATGCACCAATGCTAATTATTGTTGGTATAATTATGGGGTTTTTAACGTCTATAATATTAAATGCATTATTTGCTATATTAGAAAAACATAATAAAATATTTTAATGTTTATTGTTGTAACAATTATTCTGTCCAATTTAGTGCGTTTTTAGGAACGCCTATTTTTTTGCATTGGCGCAATACTTCAAGTTTTTCTTTTTCATTGCCTATAGTGTACTGCAAAACTTTTTTTCTAAATACAATTACTTTAATTCTGTCTTTATATTTCATATCGCAGTACCAGTTTTTTAAAATACCGTTGCATAATTTTTTAGGAAAATTTAAATCTTGAGTTGAAAAGTGTATAGCTGTCCAGTATTTTGGTTTATCATCAGTTTTCCAAATTTCTACTTTTTCTATATTTATCAAGTCAATAATATCTTCATTTGATAAACACTCTTTAATAAGCACACCTTTTAGCATTACTTTACCTCCATTTTTAATTGTTCAATAAACTGTCTTGCTGTTCTGGGGCTTCTACCGCCATTTCTCAGCGCAAATGTTTCTGCTCTTTTTAACAGCTCTTCGTTGCAAATATTTATGTCGTACAAATTTGCAAGGTGAGTTGCAATATTAAAATACTCTTCTTTATTTGGGCGGCTAAATGTAATTTTAAGGCCAAATCTGTCAGATAGACTCATCAATTCCTGTAAAGTATCACTAAGGTGTAAATCATCACCTTGTCTATCTGTAAAAGTTTCTTTTACAAGGTGCCTTCTGTTAGATGTTGCATATACAACAAGGTTAGAATTTTTACCGGTCACACTGCCCTCTAAAATAGCTTTTAATGCGGCAAAATCATCATCATTTGATGAAAAACTTAAGTCGTCAATATATAATATAAACTTTAGTGGGTTACTGCCAAGTTTATCTATAATTTCAGGTATTTCATATAGCTGATTCTTTTTAACTTCTATTAAGCGTAAACCGCTGCTAAACAAAGAATTTGCAACAGCTTTAACTGTACTGCTTTTACCAGTGCCTGCATCTCCGTAAAGAAGTATATTAGAAGCCGGAATACCATTTAAAAGTGCTTTTGTATTTTCTATTACTTTATTTCTTTGGTCCTCGTACTCTACCATAGACGAAACATTTTGAGTATCGGGAGATTTTACCGGAACAATTAAACTATTTTTTATTGTAAAAACATTGTATTTTGCAAAAATACCATAACCCGTTACAGGTAAGTTGTTAATTCTTTTTTCGTATATTTTTTTAAAGTCATATGTTTTTGTATTCCAAGTTGCAAGCCAGCCACTATAATTTATTGCACTTTTTATTCGTGCGCCATCAAACAAAGATACATCTTCAAGCATTTCAAGTTCTTTTTGAACGGCTGTAGTTAAAGTGTCACTAATAGGTGTTGGCAGGCAACTGGCATAAATATAAATATTTGTATCATCAAGCACCGCTTTTAGTAAATAGTCGCTTAAATTATCTGTATGTTTATATAAGGCAAACACAAACTCGCTCCATGCATTTACTGCATTGCTCGTATCGCTTGTGTCTACTTGCAATAATAAAATAAGCTTTTGTAAAACTTTATTCTTTAATATATTTCTAAAAACAACAAGGCTGCTTAATTTTGCTAAAATTATTTGTTGAGAATTCATGTATTATCTCCTTATTATAAAAAAATGCGAAATTGTAATGCAATATACATTGTTAAAAGTTAAAAATATGAATTTAAACACAAGTAAATTATACAACTAATTACAATATTTCGCAATATTATGCTTGTTAATTTTAGCTATTAATGGTAAACTTAATAGTATGTTAGCAAAAATGGAGGTATAATATTTGATTACACTTGATAAAATTTATAATGCTGCCTTTGTACTTAAAAATGTTGTTAGAAAAACTGATATGATACATGCAACAGGCTTAAATAGTGAAGGGCATATTTATTTAAAAACTGAAAACTTGCAAACAACAGGTAGTTTTAAAATACGCGGTGCATATTATAAAATGAGCAAAATGTCTAAAACAGAAAAAGAGAGCGGAGTAATAGCAAGCAGTGCTGGAAATCATGCACAAGGTGTGGCGCTTGCAGCTTCTCACAATGGAATTAAAAGTGTAATTTGTATGCCAGACGGTGCCCCAATAAGTAAAGTAGAAGCTACGAAAGCTTATGGAGCAGAGGTGTGCCTAGTTAAAGGCGCATATGATGATGCATATGCATATGCACTACAACTGCAAAAAGAAAAAGGATATACATTTTTGCACCCATTTGACGACCATGATGTAATTGCAGGGCAGGGAACAATTGGACTTGAAGTGCTTGAACAACTACCCGATGTAGACGCGGTTTTTGTACCCGTAGGGGGCGGTGGGCTAATAAGCGGTGTTGCTTACGCCATAAAAAAACTAAAACCCACATGTAAAGTGTACGGCGTACAAGCTGTTGGCGCTAGCAGTATGGTTGAATCTATACATTGCAATGAGCAAAAATCTTTAAGTACTGTATCTACTTTTGCCGATGGGATAGCTGTAAAAAAACCAGGTAGTTTAACGTACGAACTAGTTAGTAAATATGTAGATGAGATGGTTACAGTAACAGATGATGAAATTGCTGCTGCTGTATTGGCACTTATGGAGAAACAAAAACTTGTTGCAGAAGGAGCCGGTGCTGTAGCTATTGCAGCGGCTATGTACAACAAAGTAGATATTAAAGACAAAAATGTTGCTTGCATACTTAGCGGTGGCAATATAGACGTAAATATATTAAGCAGAGTAATTACAAGAGGCCTAATAATGGGTGGCCGTAGCAGCACACTTACTATTGCTCTTGAAGATAAACCGGGACAACTTTTAGGTGTTAGCCAAATAATAAGTAATTGCGGTGGAAATGTAGTTAGCGTACATTACAACCAAAGTGAAAAGAATATGGCTATTACAAGCTGCTACTTAGTTATTGGAATGGAGACTCGCAACCACGAACAAATTAAAATTATAAAAAAAGAGTTAACTAGTGCAGGATTTACACTTGTTTAATATTTATTGTGGTGATATATATGATTATTGAAAGACAGAGCCTTCTTTTTTATAAAGCCGGCAATATTTTTAGCTCGGAACATGAGACAATGAGGTATAGGATTTATAAAAGTACTGAGAACGATGTTGATATGCTTATGGTTGCCATATGGAAGGGGCCTTGGTGCTTTAGCAAAACAAGTGATGATTTAAAACAGTATAATAAGTTTGATTTAAGCGATGATGGCATTGATAGCGCAATTAAGTGGATACAACACATTTATGAAGAAGAATATAGTAAGAATGATATACCTTCATCAATTTTTTAACAATATAGATTTTTAAAATAGCCTTAACAAATATGCTTTAAATAGTATATTTTTAAGGCTATTTTTTAATTATTTAATATATTAACATCTTATTTTAAATATAAAAAAGCTGTCAAATAGAAAATCTTTTTGACAGCTTAAAATATTTAATACTAATAAATTAGAATAAATAGCTTATTTAGAATTTATGTGCATTATTTTTTACAAAAAACAACATACTACAATAAATTACTTATCGCTACTACAGTTGCAACTTTCGCTTTTTTTACTATTACACTTACCACCAGCGTCACAACCTATGCATCTAACGCCTTTTTTCTTTTGTATTACAATATAAGTAACAGCAAGTGCTACAATTAATAATATAATGCCTATAATAATTAAATCTGTCATAATAAATTCCTATCTACCATTTAAATATGTATTATTTTATATTTGGCATGTTTTAATGCGTAATAATTTATACTATACTTCAATATAATTTTTATTTTATGCATTAACTTTTTCTTTATTCATCGAAGCGAGCTTCTCTTGAGCTTTTTTGTCGCCTTTAATCATAAGCATTACAATAAATCCTATCATGATTGCAACAGCTATTAAGCCCGGAATGAAGCCTTGACCAATAGTACCAGTAGTGATTAATGTGCCAATTTGATATACAAAGAATGCTACTATGTAACCCATACCGAATTGAAGACCAATTCCACCCCATAGCCATTTTTTGCTGTCCATTTCGGCATTCATTGCACCGATAGCAGCGAAACAAGGAGGAGTATAAAGATTAAACATTAAGTATGCAATAGCAGCCACTGCTGTTAAGCCCATAGTTTCAGCTATGCTTGTAGCAGAACCTTCAACCATTTCAAGAGCTTCTACATCGATAAAATTAGGAATTGCAAATACAACTGCAAGTGTGCCAACTACGTTTTCTTTAGCAATAAAGCCTGTTATTGCTGCAGCTGCAAGTTGCCATATACCAAAACCTAGTGGAATTAACAAGAATGCGAAAGGTGTAGAAATGCTTGCAAGAATGCTAGATGCTTGTGCATCTTCTGCAACAACTTGGAAATTCCAGTTGAATAATAGCATAACTTGTACTGCAAGGTTGCAAAGTAAAATAATTGTAGTTGCTTTAACAATAAATGCCTTTGCACGGGAAAGCATAGAAAGCGTTGCGCGTTTAATGCTTGGGAAACGGTACTCAGGAAGTTCCATAATAAAGAAGCTTTGAGTGTTTTTCTCGCCTGTAATACGTACAACTACAAGTGCAGAAATTATAATTAAAGCTATACCTACAAAGTACATAAGTGGGCTAACCCAAGTTGCATCTGAGAAGAATACACCTGCAAATAGCGCTATAACAGGAAGTTTTGCACCACAAGGCATAAATGGTGTAATCATGGCTGTTGTACGTCTTTGACGCTCGTTTTTAATTGTACGAGATGCCATAACACCAGGAATAGCACAACCAATGCCAATTATCATAGGAATAATAGATTTTCCGCTTAGTCCAACAATTTTGAAGAATCTATCCATAACAACAGTAACACGTGCCATGTATCCACAATCTTCTAAAAGAGCAAGTAAGAAGAACATTACCATAATTAAAGGTAAAAATCCTACAACTGCGCCAACACCGCCTATAATACCATCTAATACAATTGTTCCTAAAATTGGTGATACATTTTCACCTAAAAGACCTTCTACCCAACCGTAGAACATATCAATCCAGCCAACAACTGCATCGGCAATAACTGGACCTACGTAAGTTTGCGAAATTGCAAATACTGCATACATAACAGCTGCAAATATAACTATACCAAACCATTTGTGAGCTATAATTCTATCGGCTACGTCTTGTTTTGTTTGTTTGCTGCTTTTAACGCTTCTATTTTCTACATTAGATACTATACCGTTAACAAACTCAAACCTTTTTTTGTCAGATGCTTCAACGTCTTTTGCGCTTGTAAAATTAGTGTTATCGTTTACAAATGCACTTTTTTGACCTTTGCCAGCAAGGCTAACGGCAGTGCTTACAAGAGTTTCAAGTCCATTATTACTTGAAGAAGTAGAAACAGTATTAACAACAGGACAGTTTAATGCTCCTGATAATTTTTCTACATCAATTTTAATATCTTTTGTTTCGTTTAAATCACTTTTGTTTAATGCAATAACAACAGGTATGCCAAGTTCTAAAAGTTGTGTTGTAAAAAATAAACTTCTGCTTAAATTCATTGCATCAACAATATTAATAATAACGTCTGGGTTTTCATTTTTTACAAATTCGCTAGTAATACTTTCCTCGTTAGTAAAAGGAGACATAGAGTATGCACCAGGCAAATCTACCGCAATTAAATCTGCATCTGTGCTGTGAAAATTTTTCTTAATTTCACCTTCTTTTTTATCTACAGTTACTCCGGCCCAGTTTCCTACATGTTCCAATCTACCCGTAATTGCGTTAAACAAAGTTGTTTTGCCGCTGTTCGGGTTTCCGGCAAGTGCTATTCTCATAATTAAAAATACCTCCAAAATATATATCCAAGGCCTAAATAGGCCTAAGTGGCAAATAAATGTGCAATAGTTAGTAAATGTATACTAACTGTTTTGTGTTAAAAAAAGCAATTAAATAATAATTGCTTTAGCAAGGCTAGTATCAATACTATATCTTGCATCTTTAATAGATACAATATAATTATCTGCTAATATTGAAATAATAGTAATATGTTCTCCAACATAACATCCAAGAGTAAATAAAAAGCTTTTCATTTCTTCATTGTCTGTATCAATGTCTTTAATAATGTATTCTTTTTGTACATCCGCATTTGTTAAATTTAGTTTGTTATCAGTTATCATTATTAAAATGCCTCCAAATTAAGCGCCATAAGTTTGTTAAAACTAACCAAAATTAGTATAATATATAAACTTTAATATGTCAATACATTTTTTAAAAAAAATGCTTGCATTATATGCACAATAAGTGTATAATATACATAAATAATGAATATTTATACAGTTTGATAAAAAATATTGTGATATTTGGAGAATATTATGCTTAAAATTTTTGTTGACGGTAGTGTTGGTACTACTGGGCTACGTATTGTAGAACGATTGACACAAAGAGATGATTTAAAAGTTATTACACTTAGTGAAGATAAAAGAAAAGATTTGAATTGTAGAATAGAAACAGCAAATAATAGCGATTTAACAATACTTTGTTTGCCAGATGATGCGGCAAAAGAAATAGTGAAACATATAAATAGTAATGTAAAAGTGTGCGACACAAGTACAGCACACAGAACTGATGATAATTGGGTTTACGGATTTGCTGAAATAGGCGATAGACGACGACAAATTATTAATTCAACACGAACAGCTGTACCAGGTTGCCATGCCAGTGGTTTTTTAGCAATAGCAGCACCGCTTATAAAACTGGATATTTTGCCGCAAACGGCAAATTTAACAGTATTTTCGTTAACCGGGTATACAGGTGGCGGCAAAAAAATGATAGCCGACTACGAAAATGAGGCAATGCCTACTTTTTTAAAATCTCCTAGAAGCTATGCACTAAACTTAAACCATAAACACTTACCGGAAATGTGTAAAGTTGCAAATTTAAAAACAGCACCGCTGTTTATACCGGTAGTTGCAAATTTTCCAAGAGGAATGGCGGTATATATACCGTTAAATAGTAACCAATTAATTAAAGATATAGACGCACAACAAATTAATGTTGCATTGCAACAATATTACAAAGATGAACAAGGAATTACTGTACATGATTATGGCGATATGCCGCATGACGGTTTTATGCCTGCAAATTTATTAGAAAACAGTGATAAACTTGATATATATTGTTATTCTAACGGTGAACAAATATTACTTGTAAGTATATTTGATAATCTTGGTAAAGGGTCTTCGGGTGCGGCAATACAATGTATGAATTTAATGCTTGGACTTCCCGAAAGGCTTGGTTTGGAGTAAACTAATATGATAATAGTATTTAAATAAAAAATACGGAGGAAGTATAGATAATGAATTTATGTAGTGGTGGAGTATGTGCTTCAAAAGGATTTACAGCTAGTGGAGTACATTGTGGAATTAGAAAAAATAAGCAAAAATTAGACCTTGCAGTTATAAAAAGTGAAGTAATGTGTAATGCGGCAGCTGTTTATACAAAAAATAAAGTTAAAGGTGCACCATTAATTGTTACAAAACAACATTTAATTAATGGTAAAGCACAAGCAATAATTTGCAATAGTGGAAACGCAAATACATGCACTCCAAACGGAGTTGATACAGCAGAAAAAATTTGCAATATGTTATCGAAAGAAATTGGTATTAAAAAGGAAGATGTGCTTGTTAACTCTACAGGCGTAATTGGTCAAGAGCTTGATATCGAGCCTTTTACTACAGGTATACCTAACGCTGTTTTAAAACTTAACCAAAACGGCAGCGAAGATGCAGCCGTTGCAATAATGACAACTGACCTAAAAATAAAAGAAGTAGCCTATAAATTTGAAATAAACAACAAAACATGTCATATTGGTGCAATAGGTAAGGGCAGTGGTATGATACATCCCAATATGGCAACTATGCTTATATTTATTACTACAGATGTAAATATATCTCATGAAATGCTGCAAAAGGCTTTATCAAGTGATGTTGACGATACTTTTAACCAAATTAGTGTAGATGGGGATACTTCGACTAACGATACAGTAATAGTTATGGCAAACGGCTTAGCTGAAAACGATGAAATAAACAGTGATAGTGAACAGTTTAAAATTTTTGCTCAAGCGCTTAAAAAAGTTACAACGCATATGTCTAAAAGCATTGCAGCAGATGGTGAGGGTGCCGGAAAATTACTTGAATGCACAGTAGTTAATGCAAACACTATACAAAATGCAAGGGCAATTAGTAAAAGTATAATTTGCTCTAGCCTTTTTAAAGCCGCTATGTTTGGCGAAGACGCTAACTGGGGTAGGGCCCTTTGTGCAATAGGTTATACACCAGGAGACTTTAATATTGATGGAATAGAGATAATATTAAAAAGCAAAAATGGAAGTGTAAAAGTATGCAAAAATGCCATGCATGTACAATTTAGTGAAGATGAAGCTAAAAAAGTACTGATGGCAGATGAAATTGAAATACTTGTAGATATGAATGATGGCAATAAAATGGCACAAGCTTGGGGATGCGACTTAACTTACGACTATATAAAAATTAACGGAGACTATAGAACATAAAAATTTTGTTATATTACTAGTTTAAAAAATAAATAATTATGTTAACAACAACATAATATTAAGGTGAATATTAATGAGTGAAAACGAAAAAATTAAAACACAACAAATGGTTCGTATTTTAAACGAAGCACAACCTTATATATGTAAATATCAGGGTAAAACAATAGTTGTTAAATATGGTGGTAGCGCAATGACAAATACAACGCTTAAAGCAGCTGTAATGAACGACTTAGTTACACTTGCGCTATTAGGTGTTAAAGTTACTCTTGTACATGGTGGTGGCCCGGAAATTAACACACAACTAGATAAAGTAGGTATAAAAGCGCAATTTGTTAACGGTTTACGCCTAACCGATAAACAAACAATGGATGTTGTACAACAGGTATTAGCAGGCAAGGTAAATAAAGACCTAGTTGCGTTGTTAAGAGGTTACGGTGTTGGCTTGTGTGGTATGGATGGAAACATATTAAAGTGCACTAAAAAGGAAAGTGTACCCGACCTTGGCTATGTTGGAGATATAATAGATGTGGACGTTACACTTATAAATTACTTAATGGGAAGTGGATTTATACCGGTAATTGCAACGGTAGGTGTAGATGACAGCGGTGTAGCTTACAATATTAATGCCGACACTGCTGCATGCAAACTTGCAACAGCATTAAACGCCGCTAAAATTATAAGCATGACAGATGTAGCCGGATTATTAAGTGATAAAGATGACGAAGATTCTCTTATTGAAAACGTAGAAATAGAGGAAGTTAAAAAATTAATAGAAGACGGCATAATTGAAGGTGGTATGATACCTAAAATTATGGGCTGTGTTGAATGTATAAAAAATGGAGTTAAAGAGGCAGCAATAATTGACGGACGTATGCAGCACTCTGTTCTTATGGAAATTTTTTCAGATAAGGGGAGCGGAACATTAATATATAAAGATGAAAGGGAAGTATAATGGAAAACGATAAAAACACACCTTATGATACTTTGAAAATTGATGACAATACATATATAGCTAATACATATGCACGTAACAATTTATTTTTAGTTGAGGGAAACGGAAGCATTGTAAAAGATGATTTGGGTAAAAAATATATAGATTTTACAAGCGGTATTGGCGTAAACAGCCTAGGGTTTTGTGATGAAAAATGGGTAAAAGCCGTAACTAACCAAGCTTGTAAAATGCAACACATAAGTAATTTGTATTATACAAAGCCTTGTATTGAACTTGCAAAATCTATATGTGAAAAAACACATGCTAAAAAAGTATTTTTTTCAAACAGCGGTGCAGAGTCTAACGAGGGCGCAATAAAAGCCGCACGCAAATATTCATATAAAAAATACGGCGACAACAGGTATAAAATATTAAGCTTAGTAAACAGCTTTCATGGTAGAACACTGGCAACTCTTTCAGCGACAGGCCAAGATTCTTTTCATGTGAACTATGGGCCTTTTCCAAAAGGGTTTATTCATGCAAAAGCTAATAATTATAACGATTTTATGAAGTGTACAAGTGAAAATGAAGACATTTGTGCTGTAATGATAGAGATTGTGCAAGGTGAGGGTGGAGTAATACCTTTAAAAGCCGATTATGTAAAAAAAGTATCTGATTGGTGCAGAGAAAACGATGTTTTGCTTATTATAGATGAAGTGCAAACAGGTGTTGGAAGAACAGGGACATTTTTAGCTTGCGAGCAATTTAACTTAAAACCCGATATTATTACGTTAGCAAAGGGCTTGGGTGGTGGATTACCAATTGGTGCTGTTTTAATGTACGAAAAAGCAGAACATGTTTTTGAGCCGGGAGATCACGGTAGTACATATGGCGGAAATCCTATTGCTTGTGCAGGAGCAAATGAAGTATTAAGCAGAATAACTCCCGAATTTTTGAATGAAGTTAAACAAAAAGGTGAAAAACTAAAAAATGAATTAGCAAATATACCTGAAGTTGCAAGTATTGATGGTTTGGGTTTAATGCTTGGAGTAACATTTAAAAATAATATTAGCAGTAAAAAAGTTGTAAATTTGTGTATGAATAACGGACTTTTATGTTTAACAGCTAAAGAAAAAATGCGATTACTGCCACCTTTAACTGTTACAGAAAATGAAATTGAAAAAGCAATTGAAATAATAAGCAAAGTACTTAAAAATGATATAAACACACTTGTATAATTTAAAAAATAATAAAATAAATTACGGTAAATATTGCCGGAAACGGAGATTATAAATGAAGCACTTGTTAAAAATGGCCGATTTAACTAAGCAAGAAATAATAAATATATTAGATTTGGCAGATGAGTTGAAATTTGATACGCGCTGTGGAAAAAAGCAAAATCACTTAGAGGGTAAAAGTATAGCCTTAATTTTTGCTAAGGCGTCTACACGCACAAGGGCTAGTTTTGAGGTAGGCGCATATCAACTTGGAGGCAACGGAATATACCTTAACACAAACGATTTGCAAATTGGCAGGGGAGAGCCTGTAGAGGATACTGCACGTGTACTAGGCAGATATTTTGATGGCATTATGATACGTACATTTGAACAATCTGAAGTAGAAAAACTTGCACAATACTCAGGCATACCTGTTATTAACGGACTAACTGATTATGCACATCCGTGCCAGGTATTAGCCGATTTACAAACAATTAGAGAGTATAAAGGTACGCTAGATGGATTAAAAATGTGCTATATAGGTGATGGCAATAATATGGCAAACAGCTTAATAATAGGTGCTTTAAAAGTTGGAATGAAAATGACAGCGGTTTGCCCAAAAGAATATTTACCTGCACAAGATGTACTTGACTATGCAAAACAAAATGAGAACTTTACTCTTTGTCACGACCCAAAACAAGGTGCAATAAATGCAGATGTATTAGTTACAGATGTGTGGACAAGTATGGGTCAAGAAGAGGAAACTAAAAAACGCCAAATTGCCTTTGCTGGATATCAAATTAATGATGAAATAGTATCGCTTGCTAAAAAGGATGTTATAGTTCAGCACTGTTTGCCTGCACATAGAGAAGAGGAAATTACAGCTAAAGTATTTGAAGAGCATGCAAATGAAATATTTGATGAGGCCGAAAACAGACTACATGCACAAAAAGCCGTTATGGCCATTTTAATGGGTAATAAAAAAGCATAAATGTAAAAAAGGTGTAAGCAATTTTAAATTGCTTACACCTTTTTAAAGTTTAATTAACTAAAATAAAAAAACCGGAGAAAAAACAATTGCTAATACACCATTAAGCAAACTAGATATAATAAGAAATATTGATGAATAAAGAAAGCGCTTAATAAATAATTGTGTATGCAAAACCACATCAGTTTTTTTGTTAATAATTAATTTGAAAATACCAACAGAGTGATATGATGACTGTGTACACAAAACAAATAATAAGTAAGCCTCTATAATTTGTGGTAATAAAAAAATTAAAAAGTTTGCAACAATACCCCTAACACCCATTGTTGAATATAAATAGCCGCTTACACATCCAAAATATAAGCCCTTAATAAAAGGTACTAGTAATATTAACGGTAAACCAAAAGTACAAAATCCTAAAAATAGTGTTATAACATGCAAAAAAAATGCAGATAAAAAAACAAAACTTACTATATTTAAAAATGTATTAGAATATATATTTAAAATATAAGTTATAAAGTATGTAATAAACGCTTGTCCGTCATTTCTTTGTAACTGTTCAAATAAAGACCCCAAAATTATGCCTAAAAGTAAAAACAATATAGGCGCCCAGTAATGCCAAACTCTGCTTTTTTGTAATATACGCCGTGAGCGCAATGCTTTTAGTTTAAATTTTTTTGTTTTTACTGCAGCAAAATTATACAAGTTTAAACACTCCTTATAAAGTAAAAATCTTTTTTTATAAGGTTATGCAAATAAACTAATTTATATGCTAATAATTATAAGCTAAGTTCGTAAGCTCTTTTTAAACAAGCATCAAGTCCGCTTGTCAAATTATCTGCAAAGCCGTTATTTTCAAATTCTTCAAGTGCTGCAACAGTAGTTCCACCCTTACTAGATACCATTTTAATAAGCTCACTGGCACTATAATTGGTTTGTGTTAACATTTTTGCACTTCCAACCATAGTATCACAAAACATTTTTAATGCCATATCGTAATCTATGCCTTTACTACTTGCATATTCGGCTATTGTTTTTGCAAATAAATACACAAAGGCAGGTGTACTTCCGCTAACACATATTACTTCGTTAAATTTATTTTCCGGTAAATCGTACACACTGCCTATATTTTCAAATATGCTTTTAATAAATAAATAGTCCTCGTTAGCAGTTTTGTTATTACAACACAATGCTACAGTACCGCTTAATAATAAAAGTGGTGTATTTGGCATTGCACGTATAATTGCAACATCACCTAATATATCCGATATATTTTTAATTGTAATTCCAGCAGCTATTGAAAATACTTTTTTATCGCTTGTAATTTCTGTTTTAATATCATTCAATAGTGGTGTAAAGCTTTGTGGCTTTACACACAAAAATATAAATTCCGATTGTTTTACAACTTCTTTTTCGCTGTTTAACACATTAATATTTAGCAAATTTGCATTTTCAAGTGCCGATTCATTAATATCAAATGCACATATTTCACTTGCATTTAATAGCGATTTTTTTATAATTCCTTCGGCAATAGCTTTTGCCATGTTTCCAAAACCAATAAATCCAATTTTCATTTTAACAATCCTTTGTTTTAAATTTTATAAAAAAATATTACCTAATTCTACGTCTTTTTTCACTACTTAACACACCTAAATATCCACCTAAACATCCACTACAAATAATAGAAAAAGCCTTAATAACAGCTAATTGAGACATTATAACACCGCCCTGTACAATACTAAAAAGCCATAGCATTAAAAAAACAAACATACCTACAAGTGCGCCGTAAATAAGGCCTTTTTTCTTTTCAAGCTTAGCAAGTGCCATACCGGAAAATAATACAGCAGTACAAATAGCTATCATAGCAATAGGGGAAAGCAAACTTAAAGGAATGTCTACATTACATAAAATAAAAGAGAAAATGCTAATTATAACAGAGAACACAAATAACCCAACTATTGCTGATAATAGTAAATGCCAAACTTTACTTTTGATATTTTTCTTTTGAAAATAACTATTTTTTGATTTCATAATAAACACCTCCACGCATTTTATAAATATGCACGGAGGTGTTGTTTTAATGACTGTTTTTAATTATTTTTTTGCAGTTTCGTTACTTTGTTTAGCATTTGTATTATCTGTAGCAGTTTCAAGAACTAATTTCTCTACTTCGCCAATTGCAGAACGTTTAAAACGCAATTTAACACGATCTGAACCTGTTTCTAAAACAAATGTGTCTTCTTTTAATGAAGCAACTCTTCCAACAATGCCACCTATTGTAGTAACACTATCACCCACTTCAATAGAGTTGCGCATATTTAATGCTTGTTTATCTCTTTTTTGTTGTGGGCGTATCATAATAAAATATAAAAGACCAAGCATTAATACTATTGAAATTACAGAAAAACCAAGGCTGCCGGCCCCTTCTGCCGCTGTACTTAAAAATCCAAAATTCATTATTAAACCTCCTAAATTCATACATAATAGTATACATAAAAATTAACTTACTTGCAAGCTTTTTATTGCATTTATAATATTTATTTACTATTTATATTCTTTTATCTAATATTTCAACATTATTTTTACAAAAATCGCTAAATGTATTGTTATCAATATTATTGCGTATATGCTTAAAAAATGAATTATAAAAATGCAAGTTGTGTATAACAGCAAGCCTCATTGCTAAAATTTCGCCGGCCTTAAAAAGGTGACGTATATAAGCTCTTGAATAATTTTTACAACATTCACACTCGCAATTCTCATCTATTGGTTGTTCATCAAGTTCATATTTGGCATTTTTAATATTTATAATGCCATTCCAGGTGTTTAAATGCCCATGCCTTGCATTCCTACTTGGCATAACGCAATCAAATATATCTACACCACGAAACACAGCTTGTAATATATTGCCTAATGTTCCAACTCCCATTAAATAACGTATTTTCTTTTCCGGCATATAAGGTGTTACGCAAGATATTATTCTGTACATTTCTTCCTTAGGCTCGCCAACGGCTAAGCCACCTATAGCGTATCCATCAAGATTTAACTCTGCAATTTGTTTCATATGTTCTATTCTTAAATCTTCATAGCAACAACCTTGGTTAATGCCAAACAACATTTGATGCTTGTTTACAACTTTCTCTTGTGTTTTTAAACGATTCATTTCATTTTTACAACGAATAAGCCATCTAACCGTTCTATCGCAAGAATCTTTCGCATAAGAGTATTCAGCAGGGTTTTTTATACATTCATCAAAAGCCATGGCAATTGTACTTCCAAGGTTTGCTTGTATTTGCATACTCTCTTCCGGTCCCATAAAAATCCTTTTACCGTCTATATGAGAATTAAACATAACACCTTCTTCTGTTATTTTACGAAGTTTAGACAAGCTAAAAACTTGAAAGCCACCACTATCAGTTAAAATTGGGCCATTCCATTTAGTAAATTTGTGTAAACCACCAAGTTTTGCTATTTTGTCATCGCCCGGGCGCAAATGCAAATGGTATGTATTGCTAAGCATTACTTGACAATGATTTTGCTCTAAATCTAGGGCGCTTAAACCACCTTTAATAGCTCCTGCAGTAGCAACATTCATAAAAGCGGGTGTTTGCACCGTACCATGAACAGTTGTAAACTCGCCACGCCTTGCGTTTTCCTGTGTTTTTATAAGTTTATACATATATTTATAATATTTCCTTTCGGTGGTAAATTTATATTGTACTTTGCAAAAATATATAATCTATATTAAGTGTTAGTTATTAACATTGCATCTCCAAACGAGAAAAATCGATATTTTTCTTTAATTGCAATATCATATGCATTCATTGTATTTTCATAACCGCAAAATGCCGATACAAGCATAATTAGTGTGCTTTCCGGTAAATGAAAATTAGTAATAAGTCCGTCTAGCACTTTAAATTCATATCCAGGATAAATAAAAATATCTGTATCTCCGCTACTTGCAATTATATTACCGTTATTTTTTGTTGCACAAGACTCTAAAGTTCTGCAACTTGTTGTGCCTACAGCAACAACACGATTACCGCTTTGTTTTGTTTTTTGTATAGCAAGTGCTGTTTCTTCGGGTATTGTGTACCATTCACTGTGCATTTTATGGTTTAAAATATTATCTTCTTTTACAGGTCTAAATGTACCAAGCCCAACGTGCAAAGTTACATATGCAATATTTATACCTTTTTTTTGCAGTTTAAACATTAGCTCTTCAGTAAAATGCAAGCCGGCTGTGGGTGCAGCACTACTGCCAATTTCTTTAGCATAAACCGTTTGATATAACGATGCATCGTCTAGTTGTTTTTGTATATATGGTGGAAGAGGCATTTTTCCAAATACATCAAGCTTTTCATATATTGTTTTAGTATCGTAAGAAAACTCAACAATTTTATTACCTTCACTTGTAGTTTTTAGTATAGTTGCTTTTAAACTTCCGTCACCAAAAACAATAGTTGTACTTTCTTTAAGTCGCTTCCCAGGTTTAGCAAGACATTCCCAAACATCTGTGCTATTTTGCCTTAATAAAAGCAACTCACACACAGCACCGCCGTTTTCTTTTGTGCCTATTATTCTTGCCGGCATTACTTTAGAGTTGTTTAAAACCAGCAAATCACCACTATTTAGTATATTTATTATATCGTAAAATTTTTTATGCGATACAAATCCTTTAAATCTGTCTAAACATAGTAACCTAGATGCATCTCTAGGATTGCATGGAGATTGAGCTATTAATTCTTGCGGTAAATCAAAATAAAAATCACTTTTTTGCATTATTTTACACTCTTTCATTGACAATATAATTAATTTGGTATATCATATGAGTATAGCAATTCGGCATTTGTAACATTAAAATAAGCCAATTGTTTATGTACATAAGAATATAGTTTTACAGAGGTTGCGAGATACATAAGTAGTATTTGTGTTATAAGCTTAGCTTATAAGATTGCCAAATCATACATACAAATATAAAAGGGTATTTTGCCGAAGGGGTTTGTCCGGCAGTCAAATCCTTGGGTCTATGTCCGAAAGGCATAGAACTGTCGCCAGTTTAATTTGGCGTTGCGCTGTATTAATGCAATCTTAGTTATTATATTGCATTTTCTGCCGGTTTACAAGCCGGTTTTTTTATTTTATTTTACTTTTTAATTATATACACATAAATAATACCATAATTATTGGTTTTATAGTTTAAATAGTATAACATTCTGTGTACAATATTGTACTTTTATATGTTTGGTAGTATAATAAAAATTGTAAGTTAATATTAGATATTAGTATTGATTAGTGCTATATCTAAACTAAATTTTCATAAATTAAGGGGATACATTACAATGAAAAAATATAATGTGGGCATTGTTGGTGCAACCGGTATGGTTGGACAAAGATTTGTGCAACTTCTTAGCAATCATCCATGGTTTAATATTACAGCAATAGCAGCGTCTCCACGCTCTGCTGGTAAAACATATGAGCAAGCTGTTGGTAATCGCTGGGCAATGCAAAGCAGTATGCCTGAAAATGTAAAAAACATGACAGTTTTAGACGCTGCAAATGTTAAAGAAGTAGCAAGTAAAGTTGATTTTGTTTTTTGCGCTGTAGATATGAAAAAAGATGAAATAAAATTACTTGAAGAGGAGTATGCAAAAGCAGAATGCCCTGTAGTTTCAAATAATAGCGCACATAGAATGACAAAAGACGTGCCGATGATTGTACCTGAAATTAACGATGACCATACAGATATAATCGAGCATCAAAGAAAGAGACTAGGTACTAAAAAAGGATTTATCTCTGTTAAATCTAACTGTAGTTTACAAAGTTATGTTCCTGCTCTTCATCCGCTAATGGACGAGTTTGTTGTTACAAAAAGCCTTGTTTGTACTTATCAAGCAATTTCAGGTGCAGGTAAAACTTTTGAAACTTGGCCTGAAATGGTAGACAACTGCATACCATATATTGGTGGAGAAGAAGAAAAAAGTGAGCAAGAACCTTTAAAATTATGGGGTAAAGTTGTTAACGACGAAATCGTACTTGCAAAAACACCTTCATTAACAGCACAGTGTTTTCGTGTTGCTTGTAGCGATGGACATATGGCAGCCGTATTTGTTAGTTTTGAAAAAAAGCCAACAATAGAGCAAATTAAAGCTAAATGGGCTGAATTTAAGGGTGCTGCACAAACATTAAATTTACCTAGTGCACCAAAACAATTTTTACATTACTTTGAAGAAGAAAATCGGCCTCAAACTAAACTTGACAAAGACAACGAAAACGGAATGGCTGTTTCGCTTGGAAGGTTGAGAGAAGATACACAGTACGATTATAAGTTTGTTTGTTTGTCTCACAATACGCTAAGAGGCGCTGCAGGCGGCGCTGTTTTACTTGGAGAATTATTAGCGGCTAAAGGTTTTTTTGATTAAAAGTAATATTAAAAGTATTTAATGTAATAGTATTATTAAGCCTACATTTGCAGCTTATGTAGTGTTTAAAAAATATAATTAAAGCGGCAGAATGGAGTAAGTTATGAAAAAGTGTATATTTAAAGGCTCGGGCGTTGCAATAATTACACCTATGCTAGAAAATGGAGATATTAATTATCCTGTTTTTGAAGAGCTTATTGAGTTTCAAATTGCAAATAATACCGATGCTATAATTGTATGCGGAACAACAGGTGAGGCTTCTGGACTTGATGATAATGAACATTTGGAGGCTATTGAATTTGTAGCTAAAAAAGTAAATAAGCGCATACCTGTAGTAGCCGGTACAGGTGGTAATGATACACGCCATGCAATTAATTTATCTTGTGAAGCTGTAAATAGGGGAGCAGACGCTCTTTTACTTGTTACCCCTTATTATAATAAAACAAATCAATCAGGGCTTATAACTCATTATAATAAAATTATTAATGCAGCAGGCATACCTTCAATTGTATATAATGTTCCATCTCGCACAGGTATGACAATAAACCCCGAAACGTATGTAGAACTTGCAAAAAATGAGCTTGTTGTTGCTACTAAAGAGGCGAGTGGTAACATTACTGCTATTGCAAAAACTATGGCTCTTTGTGGAGATAACCTAGGGTTATACTCCGGTAACGACGATCAAATTGTTCCAATATTATCACTTGGTTCTTTGGGTGTAATTTCGGTACTTGCTAATGTTGCACCAAAACAAACACACGATATGTGTGATTTATATTTACAAGGAAATGTAAAAGATAGCTTAAAGCTACAACTGGAATTAATGGAGCTTATAGGTGCACTATTTAGTGATGTAAACCCTATTCCTGTTAAAGAGGCAATGAATATGATGGGCTATAACGCCGGAAAATGCCGTTTACCACTTGGTGAACTTAGTGAAAATACAAAGAAAACGCTATATAATGCCATGAAAAACGCAGGTTTTGCAAAGTAAAAAATAAATGGGGTAAATATTAGTATGACACGAATTATATTAAGTGGCATTCATGGACGAATGGGTAAAGTTTTGCAAGAGCTTATTGCAAAAAGAGATGATTGTGAGGTTGTTGCAGGAATAGATAGCCTAAAGCAAAAAATTGACGTACCTGTGTTTTCAACTTTAGATGAATGCGATATAAATGCAGATGTATTGATAGATTTTTCTAATGCCAGCATTGTTGACAACTTGATAAACGTTTGCAGCAATAGAAAACTACCATGTGTTATTTGCACAACAGGGCTTTTAGACAGTACTATTGAGAACATAAAAAGCGCATCAAAACATACTGCTGTATTTAAAAGTGCAAATATGTCTCTTGGAATAAATGTATTAATAGCACTTGCTAAAAAGGCAAATGCACTTTTTGGTACACAATATGAAGTTGAAATTATTGAAAAACATCACCATAATAAAGTAGATGCACCAAGTGGCACAGCAATAATGATTGGCGATGCAATTAAAGAGAACTCGGATAATAATTATTACTATAAGTATGCACGCAATGAAGAGCGAAAACAAAGAGATCCACTTGAAATTGGTATGCACGCAATTAGAGGTGGGAGCATAGTAGGCGAGCATGATGTATTATTTTGCGGACCTGATGAAGTTGTTACTTTATCGCATAGTGCTGCGTCTCGCAGTGTTTTTGCAAATGGTGCAATTAGTGCTGCACTGTTTTTACATAACAAGCAGCCCGGCCTTTATACAATGGACGATTTAATTAATTAAATCTTATAATTAAATCTTATATAAATAATCCGTAGGATTATTTATTGGCATAATTGGCGGTTGCCGTATAAGCGGCGAGCCAATAGCCATAAAATAAAAAGTATATTGTACGAAGTATAATATAAATAAACTAAAACAAAAAACGCTTTAAAATAGCTGTATGTTACTGTTTTAAAGCGTTTTGTTTTGTGAAAATTTAAGATATAACAATATTTGTTTTTTTTAATTTTATATGTTAAAATTTACTTCAACTATAGTAAAACGAAAAGAGGAAGCAATGCAAAATGAAATGGTAAGCAATAACCCCAAAATTACAAGAATAGACTTAATGCTGTTTTTTTTATTAATTGCAGTTGTAGCATTTGCAAATGGCTTAAGTGATTCGATTTTAGCAAACTTTTTTAAAGATGCATACGAAGTAAATGCTGCACAGCGTGCTTTTATTGAATTTCCCAGGGAATTTCCAGGTATATTATGTACTGTAATTATTTCATCAATATCTTTTTTAGGAGATTTTAAAATTGCTGTAATAGCGCAAATTTTTTCTTGTATTGGAGTAATGGTATTAGGTATATTTTCTCCATCATTTACAGTTATGTTAATATTTTTATTTGTTTATTCAACGGGCATGCACATATTTCTTCCGTTACAAGACTCGTTAGGTATGGCACTTGCCGAACCTGATAAAATAGGTAAAAGAATGGGACATTACGGTAGTATTAAAACAGCATTTGGCTGCTTAGCCGGTATTTTAGCATTTATTGGGTTTAGGTTTGGTTTTTTTTCGTTTAAAACCGAGCTAAAAATGCCGTTTATTATTAGCGGAATTGCTTTTGTGTTTGCTATAATTATTGCTATTTTTCTATACACAAGCATTAAAGATAAAAAGGTAATTAATAAAAGCTATAAAACAAAATTTGTATTTAAAAGCAAGTACAAATATTACTATTTACTAGCAATATTGCACGGCGTTCAAAAACAAATTGCAATTGTATTTGGCTCTTGGGTTATAATAGATATTTTATTAAAAGGTGCCGATGTAATGTCAATTTTACTAATTATATCTAGTTTTATAGGTGTGTTTTTCTTTAGATATGTTGGACATTTGCTTGACAGCCGTGGCATTAGATTTATGATGTTTTTTGATGCATTTACATTTATAATTATTTATGCGGTATTTGGTTTTGTTGTATGGGGCATACTGGATAATTGGTTTGTTAACACTACTTTTTACACTATTATTATTTATATATTATTTATACTCGACCGTTTATCAATGCAAGTTGGCGTAGTTAAATCGGTATATATACGAGAGATTGCCGATACACCGCAAGAGGTTACAAGTGTTCTTTCCACAGGCGTTAGCTTAGACCACGTTGTATCTATTTTTGCTGCCCAAATAAGTGGTTTAATATGGATGTCATTTGGCGCACAGTGGGTATTTTTCTTGGCATCATTACTTTCTCTGGGAAATTTATTTGTTGCAATAAAAATACCTAAAAAATAAAAACCAAGTAAAAAAATAAGTGAAATAAAAAAAGCTGTGAACTTTTTTAAGTTCACAGCTTTTTTGTTATATTAAAGAAACACCAATTTTTTGCACAAATTAATTATCATTATTTTGCTTTTTGTTAATTTCTGTGTTATTTTTGCTTTTTGATGGCTTTGATTTAACATTAGCAAAAGGGGAGGCATGTGCTGCTTTTTTGAGGTTTTCGTTATTAAGGTGCGTGTAAATTTCTGTTGTAGAAACATGCTCGTGGCCTAAAATTTCTTTTAAAGCAAGCATATCTACATTACCTTCTTGATACATAAGCGTTGCCGCAGTATGTCGTAACTTATGTGGAGAGTATCCTTGGCCACTTAATCCTGCTGCACTAAGGCAGTTTCCCACAATTTGTTGAACACGCCTTGCAGACAACCTTTTGCCTGTTTTTTTAGATACAAATAAGGCTTTTTCATCTTTTAAATTTTCCATTTTGGCTCGCTGTTTAATTAGTGCGTCAATTGTGCTAATACATGCATCATTTAAATAAACAATTCGCTCTTTATTGCCTTTACCAACAATTCTCATCGTTTGCTCGTCATTTCTTATATCAAGCAAGTTTATATTAATTAGCTCGCTTAAACGCATTCCACAATTTAAAAATAAAGTAATAATACAGTAGTCTCGCTCATAAAAATCAGAATTAATATTTTCCAAAAGCGCAAAACTATCGCTTAAAGTTAAATATTTAGGTAAGCTTTTCTTAATAATCGGAGAATCAATATCATCGGCCGGATTATTTTTTAAAAGTTTCTTTTTGTTACATAAATACTTAAAAAAACCTTTAATACTAGAAAGTTTTCTTGCCCTGGTTGAAGGATTATTTTTACTTTGCCTTGTAACATAATATAAAAATTCATAAACATCATTTGTAGATATTTGTTCGATAAATTGTAAATCTATATCTTTAATAACTATTGAGCTAAAATCATCAACAGGGGATATTTCTTTATAATTTTTTATAAATTTAAAAAATAATCTTAAATCTATATAATATCCATTAACTGTACGTGTGCTTAAACCTTTAATAATTTCCATATCACGCAAATAGTTTTTTAAATATTGTGGACAATCATCATAATCTGTATTTAAATGTGGGTTTCTAGAATCTATATAAGTGCTCATTTTATAATCCTTAAAAATAAAGTTTTATATGCTGTTAATTAAAAATGCTAAAAAAAGAGTAGGCAATAGTAAATAAACCGATATATGAATATTAGAATTTTGATTTAAATGATAAAAGCGATTGAGGCAATTTCGCTAAATAAAAATTTAGCGAAATTTAGGGGAGGTTTCTAATGTTTTAATATAAATAATATTAATTTTTAGCTGTACATAATCCGTTAGCATTTAGTATATAGCTTTTACAATCTTTTTAGCCAATTTCATTAAACATGTTTTCAAGATGCTATTCTGTATAAATTAATTTATACAAACATATTATTACTATAATAAAGTAAATCTAATTAAAATGTGTTATTATAAACTTTTAAATTTAACTCAAAAACAAATAAATATAAAAATTTTATTTTACTATCTTTTTTCTAATAATTGAATATTGTGGTATGTTTACATCTATATCACATGGTATGCTAAATATCATTTTTGGGTGCGGTGTGCTTTCTATATTATTATTGTCTTTATCAAGTATAAAATTCGGGCTTAATGTATAAACATCTCCATTAGGGGTTAATATTT
>CAYJGU010000014.1:36140-47895 GCA_964369925.1 uncultured Bacteroides sp.
AACTTACCTCTTTGTGAACAATTTAACAAACTGTTATTATGTTGCTCAACCACACCAATTAGCTCCCAATCTTTTATATATTTACCCTGTTTTGTTTCTTGCTTGGCGCCATTATATCCAAAATAAAATCCGGTTGAGTAATTTCTATGAGAAGTTTTTGTCAACTCTTCCAGTGTAAATTGCGGACATACGTAAGTATTATTATAATTATTAATATAAGCATCTACTGCTTTGCGGTAGGCGCTTGCTGTACTTGCAACATAATAAAATGTCTTTGCCCTACCCTCAATTTTTAAGCTGTCTATACCGGCTTTACAAATTAAATCTATAAACGGAGCTGTACATAAGTCGTTAGCATTTAATATATAGCTTCCACCATCTTCTTCGCCAATTTCATAAAACTTATTTTCAAGATGCTCAGATGATGTTAAATTCCATTTCCAACGACAAGGCTGTGAACACTCTCCTTTATTGGCATCTCTGTCTGTTAAGTAATGTGATATAAGGCATCTTCCAGAAAAAGACATGCACATTGCGCCATGAACGAATGCCTCAAGTTCAAGCTCTTTAGGCGTATTTTGTCTTATTACGGCAATATCTTCAAGAGAAAGTTCCCTTGCCAAAACAACACGTTTTGCTCCCATTTCATATGCGGCTGTTGCAGCAGCATAATTTACTATACCCACCTGTGTAGACATATGAACTTCCATATCAGGTGCGTATTTTTTTACAATAGATAAAACACCTAAATCTGCAACAATAACAGCGTCTATACCTGTTTGGCTTATACGTCTAATATAATCTGGCAGCTTAGAAATTTCTTCATTTGTTGGCACTGTATTTAATGTTAAATATAGTTTTTTATTATGCTTATGTGTATATGATACACCTGTAAAAAGTTGTTCTATCGTAAAATTTTTAGGTGAAGAGCGCATTCCATAGCTTTCTCCGCCAACATATATAGCGTCTGCTCCATACATAACAGCAAATTGTAATCTTTCTAAATCTCCCGCAGGGCAAAGAAGTTCCGGTTTCTTAAGCATAAAAATATCCTTTATTTAATTATATAATAAACATTAACTAAATTAGTTGTTAACAGTCGCGTTAACAGCGTGCATTGTTTCCACGTTTACATAGTGCTCATCGGCTGTACGTGCATAGTAATACTTACCTGTCAAGTCTGTCAAAAAGAAATAATATGGATTTTCTGCATCATAAAACTCTGCAGATTGGTAATTAATTGTATTTTGCATTGCATCAGTTCCGGGATTTGTTATAGGTCCTGCCGGTAATCCTTCAAGCGTATATGTGTTGTAATTGTTAAAAATATTATCCGGTATATTGTCCCAACCGCCATAATACGGAGCCATAAAATTATAAATATAGTTGTTATCGGCTTCGTTTTGATAATGACTTGAGCAATTGCTTTCTAGGCGACCTACAATACTATTGGGTTGTAATCTTGCAATAAATACTGCTGCTACATTAGCTTGTTGCTCCACAGGTCCTGCTTCCTCTTGTACAAAAGATGCAAGTGTAATAAATTCAGACAATGTTAATCCCATTGTTTCAATTTGTGTATACATTTCATCTGTAAATCTCTTGTCAAATTCAGCATAAATTTTTTCAACCATGTTATATACATCATCACCAACAAAAAATTCATATGTTTCTGGGAAAAGGTAACCCTCGCAAGGCATAAATACATTTTCATTTAAAGTGCGCATATTCCAAAATTTAAATTGGCTAAAATCACCATTATTTGCTACATCTAAAAATTCTTGTTGTGTGCAAAGCCCGGCTTCTTCCATTTTTTGTGCAAATGTAAACGATGAAACACCTTCAGGGAAAGTTACCATAACTGTTTCTCTATCATCTGTTGTTTGTTGCAATATATTAATAATTTCATCGTAAGGCATACTGCTGTTAAGGTTAAAAGAACCATACTGCATTGTTGTAGCTTTATCTGTTTGCCCGGCATAAAACCTAAAAATAAGCGAGCTTTGTATAATGCCTGCTTCTTGTAAGCTCTCACCTATTGAAATGACACCAGCACCTTGATCTATTTCTACTGTGTTTTCAACTTGTGTGCCCATTCGGCTTCCATTAATTTCTCCACTTACAAATAAAAATCCTACTGCAAGTGCAAGTATTATTAATATTAAAATTACTAAAAATACAATTAATATTGGTTTTTTTGTACTACTTGTTCTTCTACGTCTTCTTGCCATTATAATCTCCTTAAAAATGTGTTAATATGCTTTTGTGTATTTCGTTTATACTTTTTAAAATTCCATTTTCACTGCATTTAATATGTGTCCAATTATATTTTTCTGCACAATATTGCGCCGATTTGTAACTACTATTTAAATATTCTAAGTTCTTCTCATGTATATCTTTTTTCATTTCAGAACCATTGTATCTTTGTGTCATTAGCGATTGAGATATACTTGGTTCAACATCAAGAAAAATTACTTTCTCCGGTTTTGGTATTCCTATATAATCATACTCGAATGTAAAAAGCCAGTTAAGGTAATTATCCCATTCGTCTTTAGGTAATTTAGAGCATTGATGAACGGCATTTGATGTTGTATATCTGTCGGAAATAACTATGCCGTCGCTATTATAAAAGTCTGCCCAACCTGTTTTATAAGATGCATATCTATCTACACTATAAAAACTAGAGGCAGCATATGCATTTACATCAGAGGGCTGTGTACCAAAGTCACCGTTTAAGTACATTTTAACAAGTGAACTTGATTCACTTGAGTAATTTGGAAATGTAATTTGCATTACTTTTTTGCCTTTTTCAATTAATGCTTCTGTTAAAAGTTTTGCTTGTGTTGCTTTTCCGCTACCGTCAAGCCCTTCTAATACAATTAGTTTACCCATTAATTACCGCCTCTTGCTTAATTGTAGTATATTTTTCCCTTACTTGTTTCATTTTATTACAGCTCATTTTTCCCTCTGGGCAATTGCTTGCTAAACATGGTGGCCCACTATAAGTAAATAACTTTGGAGAAATTTCATAACATAATTTAAGCATTTTATCTGCAAGTTCTCTTATTTCCCACTGAGCTCTATTACAACACCTGTGAGCAAAAAAGTTATTTAAGCTTCTAACATTAAACGTGGCTATCATTTTAGTATCACACGCATTAGGTAAAACAAATCGAGCATCTTCAATAGCCATTTTTTCAGCTAATTTAACGGCTTGCTTTTCATCTTTCCCTTGCTTTACAAGTTCGTTTATTCTGTTGTTTTTTAATATTGTAGCTATATTTTTATAATTCTCAGCTTCTTGTTGCATTGCATGCTCAAATGCTATTTTTGCCTCTTCACAATTTTCTATTTCAGGCGGCATAACATAAGTAAAATTCTCAAGTCTAACGTATCGCTGGCTTTGTACGCTATAAGAAGCTATTCTATGCCTAGTAATTTGAGCAAGCAAAGATCGTGAAACTCCCTCTATAGCAAATGTAAATGTTACATGTTCCATTGGGCTTTGGTGCCCAAGAGTTACAAGCATATCAAGAAATGAATCTACTTTATCTTTACTTAAACCCGACATTAAGTCATCTATTTCGGCATTTGAATAACATAGCTTTGCCGCAGCTGCAATAAGCTTTTCCGGCTGTTGAGTATGCGAAATAATTTTAACGTTCACTATATTGCTCCATTCTTCGCGCTGTGGCGTTATAAAATATTATAATGCTAAAGTTATAAACAATATTAAAACTAATTTATTAATGTAAGAGGTGCATAATTTGCCATAGTTTTTTTAACGCCTACGCGTTCAAAATTTATTTCTACAATTGTATCTCCGGCAACAGGTGTAACTTTTTGCACAACTCCTATACCAAAAACTTTATGGTCTACTTTATCTCCTGCATTAAAAGTAAGTGCACTTTTGCTTTTAGCCGTAGTTGCAGCGCCTATATTAATTGATCCAAATCCATTAGCAGCAGGTTTATTTGTTTGTGTATTAGTAATTGTACTACTGCTTGATAATCTAGTTGGTACACCTATTGTTGATGTAAAGGTGTTTTCCTTTACATCTATATATAGCTCATCAATTTCTTGAACAAACCTAGAAGGTCTGTTTCTTTTTGTTTGGCCAAACAACATGCGAGAAGAAGCGCTAGACATATATAACTGCTTTTCGGCACGTGTAATACCAACATAGCACAGCCTTCTCTCTTCTTCAAGGTCTTCTTCATTGTATCGGCTCATTTCACCAGGAAACACGCTTTCTTCCATGCCAACCATAAACACATAAGGAAACTCAAGCCCTTTAGAAGCATGAAATGTCATCATTACCGCAACATCAGAGTTTTCATCATAGCTATCAATATCACTTATAAGTGCAATTTCCTCTAAAAATGTTTGCAACGTCGCTTCTTCACCTGCCTGTTGTGCATATAGTTTAATGGTAGAAATAAGCTGACCAATATTTTCTAGCCTTGTTTTTCCCTGCTCGCCTTCTTGCTGTAATCTATTGTCATACCCTGTAATGTGTAATATAGATTTTGCAAAATCGTCCATCGGCTGTGAGTTGTATGATTGTAAAAGTTCTTGATATACTGTATTAAATCCTAATACTGCGTTAACACTGCGAGACGATGATAAATATTTGTTGCTGTCTTGAATAATATCAAGCATACTACAGTTATTGTCTTTCGCAATATTTTCAATATTGTCAATTGTTGTTTGTCCAATTTTTCGTGGTGGTTCGTTAATTATTCTTTTAAGGCGCAAATCGTCTTTATTATTAACAACTATGCTCATGTAGCTAAGCATATCTTTAATTTCTTTTCTGGCATAAAACTTTTGTCCGCCAAAAATTCTATATGGTAAGCCGGACCGTATAAAATAGTTTTCAAGTGGAGCCGATTGTGCATTCATTCTATAAAGAACAGCATGATCGCTTAATTTAGCACCATTTTTTAAGTTTTCTGCTATTATTCCGGCAACATGAGAAGCCTCGTCGTTCTCATTTTCGGCGACATAGTGAGCTATTTTTTCTCCTTTGTTGCTATCTGTCCACAATGTTTTACCTTTGCGACCTAAATTGTTTTTTATTACACAGTTAGCTGCGTTTAAAATATTAGAAGTGGAGCGATAATTTTGTTCAAGTCTTATAACTGCTGCATTATTAAACTGACTTTCAAAATTTAATATATTCTCAATTGTAGCTCCTCTAAAACGATAAATACTTTGGTCGTCATCACCTACTACACATATATTTTTTTGTTTGCTACATAATAAGTGAACAAGTTCGAATTGTGCAATGCTCGTATCTTGATACTCATCAACCATAATATATTTAAACCTGTTATGGTAATAATCTAATACATTTTGGTTACTACTAAGTAATTTAACCGTAAAGTAAATTAAGTCATCAAAATCAAAAGCGCCATATTCACGTAAATTGTTCTGGTATGCTTCATAAATTCTTGCAATAATCCCCTGCCGTGAATCCGATTGCAAATTTAAGGCTTGCTGTGGAGATATCATTTTATCTTTCAAGCTGCTAATTCCATTAATTGCCTGCTTTACAGGTAAAAATTTATCATCAATATTTTGGCTTTTATATATATCTTTAACAACTCTTTGCTGGTCATCTGAATCATAAATAGTAAAACTGTTGGGAAAACCAATTTCATTCGCAAACTTACGCAATATTTTTACGCAAGCAGAGTGAAATGTAGATGCATTAACATCGCTTCCATAATTTTCTCCAAGCATAACAGAAAGCCTGTTTTTTAACTCTTGTGCAGCCTTATTTGTAAATGTAATAGCTAACACATTGTAAGGCTTTACATTATTTACAGCCAAACTTTTTTGCAACGCAAAAGAAGGCTTATTTCCTGTTTTAATTATTTGTTCCAATTCAGAAAGTAATTGTTCATTAAGTTCTGTGCAAACTTCATTACTTGAATAAGCATTGCCAAACTTTACAATATTTGCAACACGATTAACAAGAACCGTGGTTTTACCGCTACCGGCACCCGCTAAAATCAAAACAGGACCATTTACTTTAAAAACAGCTTCTTTTTGTACTTGGTTTAAATTAGAAAATTGCAATTCAATATATTGCTTACGTAATTTTATAAAATTTTCGCTAAGTGTTAAAGGCATAATAACTCCTAATAATATACTTGTTTATTTTAAATATAAGCTTTTATTTTTTTACAGTTATAGCTTATACAAAATTAAAACCATATTCGCAATTATACCATAATTTTTCAAATTCTGCAAAAAAAATAAAATAATTAATTTTAAAATTAGCAGATATAATTTTAAAAAAAATACAATTTATATTAATATTTTATAATTAAAAATGTATAATATTACTTGCTATTTTAAATATAAATGTTTAAATATCGCACAATAATTTTAGTAATTATATTTAAATTTAATTTAAAATGATGTATAATATAAATAATCCGCAGGATTATTTATTGGCATAATTGGCGGTTGCCACGTTAAGAGGCGAGCCAATAGCCATAAAATAAAAATTATATAATGCAATGCATTATATAAATAATCCGCATGATTATTTATTGGCATAATTGGCGGTTGCCACGTAAGGGGCGAGATAATAGCCATAAAATAAAGTTTATATTGTACAAAGTACAATATAAATAAATATATTCTCTGTATATTAAAATAGGAGTGAACCTTATGCAACAAATTAGCTTTGTACACACTATTCATAAACAATGCAAAGGTTGTAATAAATGTATTTTTAAATGTCCTATAAATGCAAACGAAGCCTATTTTGAGGCTGATGAAGGTAAAGTTTTAATTAAAGAAGGATTTTGTATTTCATGTGGAGAATGCATTTCAATTTGTGATCATGAAGCTAGAGACTATATTGATGATACACAAGAAGTTTTAGAAAATATTGCAAAAGGCGTAAAAATATCTGTAATTATAGCACCATCGGCTGAGTTTAGTTTTTCCAATACAAAAAAATTAATTACATATTTAAAAAGCATTGGAATTAATAATGTTTACGATGTATCTTTTGGTGCAGATATTTGCACATGGGCACATATTAAATTGATAAAAGAAAAAGTTATAAGTAGTATAATATCTCAGCCATGTCCTGTAGTTGTAAGTTATATAGAAAAATACAAGCCAATGTTGATTAAATACTTATCACCAATACAAAGCCCCGCTGTTTGTTTGGCAACTTATTTAAAAAAATACTTAAATTTAAAAGATAACATAATGTTTTTATCGCCTTGTATAGGTAAAAAAAGAGAGTGCAAAACCCCATATACTAATAATGCCATAGATTACAATATTACTTTTTTAAAATTTATGGAACATATGAAACAAAACAATATAGATTTAAATAATTACGAAGAAACATGTTTTGATAACATGAAAGGATCTATTGGTTTTACGTTTTCTCGTCCGGGAGGCCTGTGCGAAAATATTAAATATAACTTAAAAGAAGATGTTTGGATTAAACAAGTTGAAGGCATTGATAATATTAGTACATATTTAGATGAGTATATTGAAGATATAAAGAATAATAGGCCTGTTCCACTTATTGTTGATGCATTAAATTGCAAACATGGATGTAATTTAGGAACAGGAACAACAAATAATATTAGACAAAACGAAATAGATTACGTTACCAATATGAAAAAAGCTAAAATAACTGCAAGCGATACAAAGAAAATAATGAAACTATTTAACAAAAAATTTGTTATGGCTGACTTTGAAAGAAAATATAAAGATAGAAGTTTTGATTATAAAAAAGATAAAAATGTAGATATGGAAAAGGCTTTTTTATCTTTAGGCAAAATTACACAAGAAGACAGACAGTTAAATTGTTTTAGTTGCGGATATGGAAATTGTTATGATTTTGTTTATGATTTGGCAATAGGCCATAATGATAAAAACAATTGTAAGCATTACCTGTTAAACAAGTTTATTAAGCTAAGCTTATATGATGATTTAACCGGGCTTAATAACAGAAACAGCTATAACAACGTTGTTAAAACTTTACAAGAAAAGCATTCTGGCTTTGTTGGAATAATATTTGTAGATATTAACGGATTAAAAAATGCAAATGATACTTATGGGCACACTTATGGTGATAAATTAATTATTAGTTGTGCAACAATACTAAAAAAAGTTTTTAACAGTAATGTTTATAGAATAGGTGGAGATGAATTTGTTGTTTTATTTGATATAAATGATGAAAATTTATTTGATAATAAGACAAATGATATGAGTGACTTGTTTGCAAAAGAAAAAGAACTAATAGTTTCTTTTGGAGCTTCAAAAAGTTTCAGTACAGATGATTTATTTGATAAAATGGAAGAGGCCGATCAGATTATGTATAAATCAAAACAGGAATATTATTTAAAGATTAATAAAGCAGATCGAAGAAACAGAAAACCGTTTAAAACATTATTATAATAAAAAAACAAACAGCCTATTAATAGGCTGTTTGTTTTTTTTATATATTTACATGTGTTTTATTATATATACTATTTAAATTTTTAATTAAAACATTATTATTAATTATATCAATATAATATTTTTTTACATTGTTTTCATCTTGTAAAACCATATCAGCTATTGGCTGTGATATATATTTAATAATAGTTTTGTTAATATCTCTTGCCCCGTATCCACCTTCAACTACTTTTTCAGATAAAAAGTTACATACATCTTGAGAATATTCTATATATATATTATTCAGTTTTGCTGTTATTACAAGATTATTAATCATATTTTTTGCAATATTTTTTAATGCACTTTTATCAAGTTGAGAAAACACAAATATATCCTCTATTCTTCCAAGTAGCTCCGGTTTGAAGTAACTTTTAAGCTCTTGCATAGCATTTTTTTCACTATTTTGTAATGCTTGTTGTTTAGTACCAAAGCCTAAAAGTGCTTTTGAATTATTTTGCTGTGCGCCTAAATTAGAAGTAATTATAACAAGGACGTTAGAAAAATTCACATTTCTTCCATCGCTATCTGTTAGTTTGCCGTAATCTAATATTTGTAAAAGTATATTACTTATATCGCTATGTGCTTTTTCAATTTCATCAAAAAGTACTACACAATATGGTTTTAGGCGCACTGCTTGTGTAAGCTGTCCGCCCTGTGAATAGCCAACATATCCTGGCGGTGCTCCTATTAACCTACTCACCGAATGTTGCTCACTGTACTCAGACATATCAAACCTTATAAGTGAACTCTCACTTCCAAAATATTCTTTTGCAATTGCCTGTGCCAAAGACGTTTTGCCAACACCTGTAGGGCCTAAAAAAATAAAAGATGCAAGTGGTTTTGCGGGGGAAAAAAGTCCTATACCAACACGTCTAAGCGTGTTGCAAACTTTTTTAATAATTTTATCTTGTCCTATTACTTTTTTCTTTAATCTATCTTCCAAATTGCACAATAATTGTTTATCGTTTTGTTTAAGGTTTTGTATTGGTACTCCGCTGTGCCTTGTGCATACATCTAAAATATCTTTTTCAGTTACATTGGTTATACATTTATCTATAGCATTCTTATTTAGCCTATTAAATGCTGTTACACATGCCTCATCAATCAAGTCAATTGCTTTATCCGGTAAATATTTTTCAGGAATATACCTACAACTTAATTCTACAGCTGTATTTATAATATTTTCATCTAATTTTACAGAGTGATATATTTCATATTTATTTGCAATTCCTTTTAAAATATTAACTGTATCTTCCCTACTTGGCTCCTCTATAGTTACCTTACAAAATCTTCGAGCTAAAGCAGAGTCTTTTTCAATTGTTTCTTTATATTCGCTATGAGTTGTTGCACCAATTAATTTTATCTCTCCACGCGCTAGCATTGGTTTTAATATACCACATGCATCTATACCTCCCTCGGCAGATCCAGCCCCCATTATCAAATGTATTTCATCTATAAAAAGTATAATATCATCACTGCTTATTACTTCGCTTATTACATTTTTAAATCGCTCTTCAAAATCGCCTCTATATTTTGTTCCGGCCACCATAAGTGCAATATCTAGCGAAAGTATTTGCTTTCCCAATAAATCGCTTGTTACTTCTTTTAAAGCAATTTTTTGAGCCAAAGCTTCTATAATTGCCGTTTTACCTACACCCGGATCTCCAACTAAGCAAGGATTGTTTTTTCTTCTACGAGATAATATTTGCATTACATTTGTAAGTTCTAAGTTTCTACCTATAACGGGGTCAAACTTATTATCTATTGCCAATTTAGTTAAATTTTTAGTGTATTTTTCAATGTTTCGGCCTATTGGCTTACTATTATTTTTTGTTTGAAATTGCGTTACAGACGGTTGCCCTGTTAATTTTCTGTATGTTTTAATCAATTCGGCAATATTTAGATTTAACTGTCTTAATATTTCAACAGCAGTACAAGTTTGGTTTTCTATTAAAGCTCCAAATAAATGTATAGGTTGTACTTTATTATAACCTTGATTTTTACTATCTATTTCAGCTATATTTAAACATTGGTTTAATTGAAATGTAAAATCATCAGGACACAGTTTAGACTGCGCACCATACCCTCTAATTACTTTTACAATGTTTAATACTTTAGTATAGTTTAGTTGCTTACAAAAAACATTTAAAGTTTCATCTTTAGTGTTAATACTTAACATAGATAATAAAACATGTTCTGTTCCTACATATAGTGCACCAAGCTTGCTTGCTTCTTTTACAGAATTTGAAAGTAACATTCCGGATGTTTGTGAATAATTTAAAAAAACATATTTCATTGTTTAATTCCTTTAATATCAATTTAAAGTATATTTATAATTTAAGTATTGCCTTTTAATTGATATTTAAACAAACTAATGTTACTTCCAAAAACATATATTATGCTCGTTTTTGTTGTTTTTTATCTAGTCTCATTTTATCGCTTATCATAGCAATAAATTCACTGTTTGTTGGCTTACCACGTAAATTGTGTATTGTATAGCCAAAATACTTATTTAAAATATCAACATCACCACGGTCCCAAGCAACTTCTATTGCATGTCTTATTGCTCTTTCTACCCTACTTGCTGTTGTACTGTATCTACGTGCAATTTCAGGATATAACCTTTTTGTTACACTGTTAATATAATCGTTATCTTCCATTGTCATAAGAATAGCGTTTCTTAAAAATTGGTAACCCTTTATATGTGCCGGCACTCCTATTTGATGTAAAATATCTGTAACTATATATTCATCATCAAGTGGAGCTTGCATATGTATATGCTTTGCTGCAGATGATAATATCCTATTAGCTAGCATAGATGGATCAAAAGGCTTTAAAAAATAGTATGCAAAACCTTTTTCAATAATTTCACTTTCAAGCTCTTCATTAACAAAGCTACCGGTTGCAAAAAATGTAGTTCCTTTTAATCCGCTCTCATCATACTTTTGTTTTACACTTAATGCATCAAGCCCTGGCATAAACGCATCTAACAATACAGCTGTTGGTTTGTCGCGTAATACAGATTCTAATATCTTTTTTCCATCTTTTTCGCATGTTTGCACTTTAATTTTGTGATTTGAAAGTGCGTTGCCGTAGCTTTCTGCTACGTCTTTGTTGTTTTCCGCCATTAGTAAAGTTACATATTTTTCCATTTTTAATTCCTCCAATTTTTTTAACGACAATTATCTTGTCAAAATTAACTAATTCCTTTGAAAACAATATTACCATAATTTACCAATTATAACAACCCTTTTTTGGAAATATTTTCTAA
>CAYJGU010000015.1:0-43031 GCA_964369925.1 uncultured Bacteroides sp.
AACAGGAGGTGCTGTAAATGGCACGTATAGCCGGAGTTGACTTGCCTAAAGAAAAGCGAGTTGAAGTTGGCCTAACCTATATATTCGGTATTGGTAACAGTGCAGCAAAAGAAATTTTAGCTGCTACAAAAATTAATCCGGATACAAGGGTTAAAGATTTGACATTCGACGAAGAGGCTCTTATTCGTGATTATATTGATAAGAACTTTACAGTTGAGGGCGATTTGCGCCGTAATGTTGCACTGGACATTAAACGTTTAGTAGAAATTCAGTGTTACAGAGGTGTTCGTCATCGTAAGGGCTTGCCCGTACGCGGACAACGTAGCAAAACTAATGCCCGTACAAGAAAAGGCCCAAAACGCACAGTTGCAAACAAAAAGAAATAACCTGTAATAGGAGGAAAAATACATGGCAAAAGCTACTGTTAAAAAAGGCGCTTCGCGTACAAAACGCCGCGAGCGTAAAAACATTGAGCGTGGCTGCGCACACATTCAAAGCACGTTTAATAACACCATTGTTACAATTACCGATGTTAACGGCAACGCCATTTCTTGGGCAAGCGCCGGAGGACTTGGTTTTAGAGGTAGCCGTAAAAGCACACCGTATGCAGCACAAATTGCAGCTGAAACTGCAGCAAAAAGTGCTATGGAGCACGGTATGAAAGCTGTGGAAGTTTTTGTTAAAGGACCGGGTTCGGGCCGCGAAGCTGCTATTAGAGCTTTACAGGCAACCGGTCTTGAAGTTAACATGATTAAAGATGTTACACCAATTCCACATAACGGATGTCGCCCACCAAAGCGTCGCCGTATTTAATTTATTAAAAGGAGGCCTATTAATATATGGCAAGAGATATGCAACCCATTGCTAAAAGGTGCAAGGCACTCGGATTATCTCCGGCAGTTATGGGCTACGCCAAAAAGTCAACAAATCGCAATACAAGCACACAGATGCGCAAGAAAAAATCTGAGTATGCATTGCAACTAACAGAAAAACAAAAAGTTAAATTTGTTTACGGCGTAAGTGAAAAACAATTCCGTCGCTATTACGAGCATGCTTCTAGTATGCAAGGTAAAACAGGCGAAAATTTATTGGTTATGCTGGAGTGTCGTTTAGACAATACAGTATACCGTTTAGGCTTAGCAGCTACAAGGCGTGAAGCACGCCAACTTGTTTGTCATGGACACTTTAATGTAAACGGTCATCGTTTAGATATTCCATCATATCTAGTTAAAGCTGGTGATGTGATTAGTGTTTGTGAAAAAAGTAGAGCTAGCGTTAAATTTAAAAAACTTACAGCAGAAGATGCAGCTATTGTTAATGTACCTGCATGGTTAAGCAGTGAGAAAAATTCTTTGCAAGGCACTGTAAGCACAATGCCACAACGCACAGACATCGACTTTGATGTTGAAGAACATTTAATAGTTGAGTTGTACTCCAAATAATTTATCCCTTGCACGTATGCGAATATAAGTGGGCAAAACGCCTAATGAAGGAGGGTATTAATATGATGGAGATTGAAAAACCGAAAATTGAAACAGCGGTTTTGTCGGCAGACGGACGTTACGGTAAATTTGTGGTTGAACCGCTAGAGCGTGGTTTTGGTACAACGCTTGGCAATAGCTTGCGCAGGGTACTGCTTTCAAGCTTGCCTGGTGTAGCTGTAACCAGCATAAAAATAGACGGTGTAGTACATGAATTTTCTGCAATAGAGGGTGTTAAAGAAGACGTAACCGAAATTGTTTTAAATGTTAAAGGTATAACAGCAAAATTGCACACAAACGAAAGTAAAGTTGTGCGTATAGAGGCACTTTCCGAGGGTGAGGTTACGGCCGGAGCCATCATGCAAGATGCCGATATAGAAATTTTAAATCCTAACTGGCACATTGCCAATGTTGCAAAAGACGGCAAGCTAGTTATGGAACTTACATTCGATAAAGGGCGTGGGTATGTTTCTTCAGACAGAAACAAACAACTGGCAGTACAAACAACTGTTGGTTCTTTGCCTGTAGATAGTATTTACACACCCGTACTTAAGGTAAATTATTCTGTTGAAAACACACGTGTTGGGCAAATTACAGACTATGACAAATTGAGCATAGAAGTTTGGACAGACGGCACTATAGATGCAAAAGAGGCAGTTAGCCTTGCAGCAAGAATTATGTCAGAACACCTAAACTTATTTGTAACATTGTCTCAAGAAACAATGAACGCCGAAATTATGGTAGAAAAAGATGACAAAGGTAAAGAAAAAGCGCTAGAAATGACTATTGAAGAGCTTGATTTGTCGGTTAGATCGTTTAATTGTTTAAAACGCGCTGGTATTAACACAGTAGAAGACCTTATTAGTAAGAGCGAAGATGAAATGATGAAAGTGCGCAACCTTGGCAGAAAAAGCCTTGAAGAGGTAATTGCAAAACTGCTATCATTGGGCTTTAACCTTACAAACGAAGACGAGTAAATGAAAAGGAGTGAAAGCAATGCCCGGTACAAGAAAGCTTGGCAGAGCAAGTGACCACCGCAAAGCTATGATGCGAGCAATGGTTACATTTTTGCTTGACAACGGTAAAATTGAAACAACCGTTACACGTGCAAAAGAAGTACGTAGTATGGCTGAAAAAATGATTACACTTGGCAAGCGTGAAGATTTACATGCGAAACGCCAAATTTTTGCATACATTACAAAAGAAGATGTTGCTAAAAAAGTTATAGACGAAGTTGGCCCGAAATATGCCGACAGAGATGGTGGATATACACGTATTATTAAAACCGGTGTACGCCGTGGTGACGCAGCACCAATGGCTATAATTGAGCTTGTATAAGCAAAAAATTATATTTTCATAAAATAACCTATTAATAGATTATTTTATGAAAAGTATTGTATCTGCTAATTATAAGACACAAAAAACCATTTTGGTTTTTTGTGTCTTATTTTAATGTATAATAATTATATTACTGCGTTTTAACCAAATTAGCATACGGTGTATTAAACAATATTTACAAAAATCTTGAATAAGGTTGCTGTTTATGGTATTATAATTATTAACAGAAATTTTGACAAATTAGTTTATAAAAAATAGAACGGAGTTAAATATGCCTTATATTTTTAAAGAGGAATCGCGTACATTTGGAGAATATTTGCTTGTTCCGGGTTATTCTTCAACTGAATGTGTACCAGCAGCAGTTAGTTTAAAAACGCCGCTTGTAAAATATAAAAAAGGAAAAGAAGACTGCCCAATTACTATGAATATACCTATGGTTAGTGCAATTATGCAAAGTGTTTCTAACGATACAATGGCAATTGCATTGGCAAAAGAGGGCGGTATTGCATTTATATATGGTTCTCAAACAATTGAGGAAGAAGCTAAAATGATAAGGCGTGTAAAAAAATACAAAAAAGGCTTTATTACAAGCGACAGCAACATATGCGCCGATGCAACATTAAATGATGTATTAGCTTTAAAACAAAAAACAGGGCACTCTACTATGGCAGTAACACACGATGGATCTGCAAATGGTAAACTTTTGGGTATAGTAGCTAGCAGAGATTATCGTGTGTCTAGAATGACAGGCGATGAAAAGGTGCATGAATTTATGACACCGCTTGATAAACTTGTTACCGCACACGCTAGCACAACATTAAAAGCGGCAAACGATATTATTTGGGATAACAAAATTAACTCGTTACCGCTTATAGATGACAATGGCAACCTTGTTTATATGGTATTTAGAAAAGATTATGACAGCCATAAAGAAAATGTTTGTGAGCTGCTTGATGCAAATAAGAGCTACGTGGTTGGCGCCGGTATTAATACACGAGATTATGAGCAAAGAATACCTGCACTTATTGAAGCAGGAGCGGATGTGCTATGTATTGATTCTTCGGAAGGATTTAGCCAATGGCAAGCAGATACAATAAAATGGGTAAAGGAAAAATATGGTGAAGCTGTAAAAATTGGCGCAGGAAATATAGTAGATAAAGAGGGCTTTTTGTTTTTAGCAAATGCCGGTGCAGATTTTATTAAAATAGGTATTGGTGGCGGTAGTATTTGTATTACTAGGGAAACAAAAGGTATAGGCAGAGGCCAAGCAACAGCTGTAATAGAAGTTGCAAAGGCAAGAGATGAATATTATGAAAAGACAGGAATTTATGTGCCTATTTGTTCAGACGGCGGAATAGTGCACGATTATCATTTAACACTTGCGCTCGCAATGGGTGCAGACTTTGTTATGTTGGGAAGGTATTTTTCTAGATTTGACGAAAGCCCAACAGCTAAACTTAGAATAAACGGAACATACGTAAAAGAATATTGGGGCGAGGGAAGCAATAGGGCAAGAAACTGGCAAAGATATGACGTTGGCGGTAGTGGCAAACTAACATTTGAAGAGGGTGTAGATAGCTATGTACCATACGCTGGAGCTCTTAAAGATGGGGTAAATGTAACGCTTGCTAAGGTTAAAAACACAATGTGCAACTGCGGTGCACTTAGCATAGAAGAGTTACAAGAAAAAGCAAAACTTACAGTTGTATCATCAACAAGTATAGTTGAGGGTGGAAGCCACGACGTAATATTAAAAACCGGTGCAAGCATTGCTTCGGAGTAATACAATAAATAAAAAACGCATACATAGGTTTATAAAGCCTATGTATGCGTTTTTTAATAAATACAATAAATTTTATTAATATAAAAAAGTGTTATAATAAAAAGCTTTATAATAATAAAAATTAATAATATAAAATTGCTATAATTTTATTAAACAATACCAATTGCATATTGTACAGTTATAGAAACAATAACAACTAGTGCAGATATTATAAATCCATGAAGCATTGGCTTAAAACCGGCCTTTTGCATAGATTTTATATCTGTTTTAAGGCCTATTGCACCAAGTGCCATAACCATTAAAAATTTACTGCTCTCTTTTAAAAACAATGCAATTTCTACAGGAATTAATGATGCGCTATTTAAAAATGCAAGAGCTAAAAAGCCAAGTATAAACCAAGGTATAACGCTCATCATGTTTACTTTAACTTTTTTGCCGCTTACAGTTGCAAGTTTTTCGGCTTCTTTTTTCTTAACATAAGAGCCAACTACGGCAAATATTAAAACAGTAGGTATAATTGTTAAAGTTCTTGTAAGTTTTACAGTTGTTGCAAAGTCGCCGGCTACTTCACTGTAAGCATATCCGGCTGCCACAACGCTAGATGTATCATTTACAGCAGTACCGGCCCAAAGTCCATATGCCATGTCTGAAAGGCCAAGCATTTGACCCATAATAGGGAAAAGTAATATCATTACCATATCGAAAATAAATGTAGCAGAAATACCAAAAGCAATGTCTGTATCGTTGGCATCAATTACAGGTGCAATTGCAGCTATGGCAGAACCTCCGCAAATTCCGGTACCTGCAGAAATTAAGTTGGACATCTTCCAGTTAAGTCCAAGAAGTCGGCCTGAAAAATAACCTACGCCAAAGCATGTAAAAAGTGTAAAAACCATTACTATTAAAGAAAACCTACCTACGTTTAAAATAGTTTCTATACTTAAAGAGGCACCTAAAAGAATTATTGCAAATTTTAAAATTCGCTTTGATGTGAAATTTAAACCTTTAGATAAAACAGTATTGCCACCTATAAAATAATTTATTGCTATACCTAAAAAAAGTGCAATAACACTGGCACTTATTAAATGTATAGGCATTAAACTTTCTAATAATTTTGCTACTATTGCAACCACAGCCGCAATTAAAATACCCGGAATAACTTTTTTCATTAAAACACACACCTTAAATATATTTATTAAAATAATTTTACTATATTGATTTTACCATAAAATGATGATAAAATAAAATAATAATTAGTAATATATTGATAAATAATTATTATAGAGGTGTAAAATGATAGATTATAAAATACAAACGTTTTTAACACTATGTAAAAATATGAACTATACACTTACAGCACAAGAGCTTAATATGACACAGCCTGCTGTAACTAACCATATTAAGCAATTAGAAAAAGCGTATAATTGTAAATTGTTTGATTATAGTAACAGAGTGCTTACTAAAACAAAGCAAGCAGAAATATTACAAAACTATGCTATATCGGCGCAGTATAATAATAATAAATTACACTTACAGTTAATGGCAAAAAAAACACCCATATTAAATATAGGTGCAACAAAAACTATTGGTGAGTATGTAATAAGCAATAAAGTATTAAACTTAGTTAAAAACGAGGATATACAGTTAAATTTATTAGTAGAAAATACAAAAAAATTGTTATATAAACTTAAAAATAACGAATTAGACTTTATATTTGTAGAAGGATTTTACAATAAAGAAGAATTTGATTTTGATACATATAAAGTAGGTAAACTTATTGGAATTTGCAGTGTTAAACACGAGTTTGCCGAAAAAACAATAACGGTAAGCGATATTATTAAGCAAACAGTTATTTTAAGAGAAGAGGGTTCCGGCACAAGAGAAATATTTGATAGAGCATTGCAAAATCATAATTATTCAATTGAAAGCCTACAAAAAATACACACAACAAACTCATTTAGAACAATTACAAAGCTTGTAAAAAACGATGTGGGAATATCGTTTGTGTATGAAGATATATTTAAAAAGAGCGAAAATTTGAAAAAATTTTTAATAAAAGGATTTTCAAATAACCACAGTTTTGATTGTGTGTATTTGAAAAACACAACAAAATCTCCTTATTTAAAATATTTTATAAACTAATTGCAATTATAAAAATAATTTATAATTAGGTTTTTTTGTTGTCAAATGTTATTCTACGCTGTGTAGAGGTTTCAAAAAGATACTCAAGGCCTTTTGCATCATCGTTTTGCAGTTTTAACTTTAAATCTTGAAGAGTAGTAGTAAAGTCATCAATTTGAGATATGAGTAGGTCTTTGTTGCATAAAAACAGCTCTCTCCACATTGGTGCATTTATTTTAGCTATGCGTGTTAAATCTCTAAAGCTATCACCTGTATATTTCGCTATTTCGTCATTTTGAGCAGTGTTCATTAAGCTAACTGCTATGGCATGTGTAAGCTGACTTAAAAAGGCTATCATTTTATCGTGTTCTTCACAAGTTAAGTCGCTAACAAAATTAAACCCAAGTGTATGTCCAAGCTCAAAAGCAAAATTTATAGCTTGCTTTGTATTATTTTTAGTTGGTACAACAATAAAATTAGCCTTTTTAAATATATTATTGTCTGCATGTTGTACACCGCTAACCTCTTTACCTGCCATTGGGTGGCACGAAATAAACTCAACTTCTTTAGGTAAAAACGATTGTATTTCATCAACAATTGCGGTTTTAACACCGCATACGTCAGTAATATATGCACCTTTTTTAAAGTTGCTTTTATTATTAAATGCCCACTTTACACATGCCGAGGGATATAAGCAAAGTACGATAACATCTGCATCTTTAAGTGCATCATCATAATTATCAGTATAACCTTCTGCTATAATATTATTATGTAAACCATATTCAATGCTTTGTTTATCTACATCTATAGCACACACATGATAGCCGCTTTTTGTAAGCGCCATTGCATAGCTGCCGCCAAGTAGTCCAAGGCCAACAATACAAAATTTATAATTTTTGTTAAACACAACAGCACTCCTTAAATTTTTTATATATCGAATTAATTATTAATTGCTTTAAATAAAACAATAGTCGCGGTACTTAATTAAGTTTGTAAATTTAGTCATCAATTAAAGTAATATTGCACCCAAGTGATTTTAAATGCTCGAAAAATAAAGGATAGCTTTTATTTACGGCCTGGGCACCGCTAATACTGCAAAAAAAATTATTTTGACTATTAAAAGAACTTAACACAACGCAAACAACACACAACGCCATAACAATTCGGTGGTCGTTATGAGAAGAAAGGTCGGTGCTAGGCTTTAATTCGACTTTACCGTCAATATAAATATTGTCTTTATCACTTCTTATTTTAGCACCCATTTTTTCTAGTTCTTGTTCCATAGCCTGTATTCTATCGCTCTCTTTAATGCGCAGCCTACCGGCGTTTCTTATAACGGTGTTGCCATTACAAAATAGCGCAAGTGCGGTTAAAATTGGCCCTAAATCAGGGCAGTCGGCTATGTCTTTTTCGGTTGCTTTAAGGGTGGTAATGTTAGGGGCAAATTTAATTTTGCCATCAGTTTCTCTTGTGTCGGCAATTATGGCGCCGCTATTTGCAAGCATATCAAAAATTACACTGTCGCCTTGCAAAGTATTGTGGCGTAAACCGGTAAGCTGTATACTATTTTTGCTGTTTATTAATGTGCCCATAACTGCCCAAAAAGCAGCTTGGGAACAATCGCCTTCTACATCATAATTACACGAATTGTATATTTGATTACCTAAAATACTTATAGTATATTCATTTGTCCAATTGACATGTACACCAAAATCTCTCATTGCCTGTATAGTTAAATTTATGTAACTGCGACTTTCTAAAGGGGCAGTTATTTTTATTGTGCTGTTGCCGTTAAGAAGAGGTAGGGCAAAAAGTAAACCGGAAATAAACTGGCTACTAACACTGCCATCAATAACATATTCGCCACAGGTTAAGGCACCGTTAATAAAAATACCTGTGGGCACAGGGTTAAATACTAAGCCCTGTTGTTTAAAAAGCTGGCTGTAAACGCCCTGGGGCCTTTGTGCAAGCCTACCTTTACAAATAAAGTTAACAGGCTTATTTGTAAGGCTAAACAAAGGAATAAGAAAACGCAAAGTGCTACCGCTTTCGTTACAATTAACATTGCTGTTAATTAAGTTAAGCGAATTATTACTATTTGTAAATATGCCCTCAACATTAGCTGTGCAGCTTGTTTCGTCGTAATTTATAACTGCACCTAAAGCACGCATTGCATCTATAGTAGCAAACATGTCATCCGACGATATTATACCGCTAATACAACTTTTTCCATTGGAAAGTGATGCGCATATTAATGCCCTATGCGCTAAACTTTTACTTGGCGGTACATTAATACTGCCGCCGCTAAAGCCTTTTTTAATAACTACTCGCATTTACTTTATCCTTTAAAATTTATACTTTTAGTATATTTCTCTGTCTATTATACTTGCAATGCGTTTGCATTTATCAACAAGCAAACTAAATTTATCGGGTCTTAAAGTTTGTGCGCCATCGCTCCAAGCTTTTTCAGGGCAAGGGTGCACCTCAATAATTAGCCCGTCAGCACCTGCTGCAACCGCCGCTAAAGACATGCTTTCAACATACCTATAATTACCTGTGGCATGGCTAGGATCAATAATAATTGGCAGGTGAGTTTTTTCTTTTATAATAGGAATAACTGATAAATCAAGAGTATTTCTTGTATATTTTTCAAATGTTCTAATTCCGCGCTCACAAAGAATAACATTTTCATTGCCGCTTGCCATAATATACTCGGCACTCATTATCCACTCTTCAATGGTGTTTGCTAGGCCACGTTTTAATAAAATAGGTTTTTGTATTTTGCCCAAAGCTTTTAAAAGTTGAAAGTTTTGCATGTTGCGTGCGCCTACCTGAACAAGGTCTACATGCTCATTAAACTCATCTATTTTATCTTCGCTCATAATTTCGCTAACAATTGGCATTTTTGTAAGCTCACGTGCCTTTGCCATTGCTAAAAGGCCTTGGGTACCCATGCCTTGAAAGGCATAAGGGCTTGTGCGTGGCTTGTAAGCCCCACCGCGTAACATGCAACCACCGGCATTTTTTACAGCTTGTGCAATCTCTATAGTGGGTTCTTCACCCTCTATGCTGCATGGTCCGCCAATAATAACTATTTTTTCATTTCCGCCAACATTTATGCCGCCAACGTTAATAACAGAATCACTTTCGTGAAATAACCTGTTTGCCTTTTTAAAAGGTTCACTTACGCGTTGTACGTTGTCTACATAGGGGTTAGCCAATACTTGCTTTTCATCAATAATTGTAGTATCGCCAACAAGTCCAAAAACGTTGTAGTCGGTACCTCTTATCATTGTAACAGATATGCCCTTAGCCTCGAAATCTTTAATTATTTTATCTAGCTCGTGGGCCGGAGTTCCTTTTTTTGTGCTAATAATCATAATGTGTTTCCTTTATTAAAATATAATTTTTTATACATAAATGCTCTTACAGTAAAAATGCATTATTATATGTTTTTTAAATGGCCAATAAGTGCATCTATTGCACTTATGTAGCCGTGTTTACCTTGCCCAATAAAGTGCCATTTACATGCCATGCCGGCATAGCTTAGCTGCCTAAAATCTTCGCGCTTTGTAACGTCACTAATATGCACCTCGGCGCACGGTAAGCCCACCGATTTAAGTGCGTCTAATATTGCTACACTTGTGTGGGTATATGCAGCCGGGTTTATTACAATGCCATCAAATTTTTGGTAAGCACTTTGTATTTCATCAACAATATTACCCTCGTGGTTAGACTGGAAAAAATGCAAATCAACGCCGCATTTTTTACCGTGTTCAGAAATAAAATTTACAAGTTCATTGTATGTTAGGCTTCCGTAAATTTCGGGCTCTCTTATGCCAAGCATGTTTATATTTGGCCCGTTAACTATTAGTAGTTTCATAAAATGTATCCTTAATATTATTAATAGTGTCTTCAATTAAATTGTTGTTTTCTACAATATAGTCGGCAAACGCGTTATATAAATGTATGCGATTATTGTAAAGTTTTGCTACATCTTCAGCGCTTTTAGAAAGAGGCCTTCCGCCGCCGGATTGTAATAATTCTAATTTTCGATTTATAAAAAACACTTTTCCGTTTTGTTTTAAGTTAGCAATGTTGTTTTCGTTAAGTACAACACCGCCACCTGTAGAAATTATTGCATTTGTTTGTGCACCAAATTTTTTGCACATTTCAGCTTCTAATTGTCTAAAATAAGCCTCTCCGTTTTGCTTAAAAATTTGCTCTATGCTGCAACCCGCATAACTAACAATTTCACTATCAATATCTATAAAAGGTCTGTTTAAAAGCTTAGCAAGCTTATAGCCAATAACACTTTTACCACAAGAGGGCATTCCTATAAGCACAATATTAGACATATCTAAAAGAAGTTCGTTTTTTATTTTAATTATAACACCGTCAGGTATTTTTGTTTCACTAAAAAGCTCTGCGGCGTATTTAGCCTGTGCAACTAGCATAATTATACCCTCGGAAACAATAAGGTTGCGCTTTTTGGCACATAAAATTAAATTAGTTTGGCTGGGGTTATAAATAACATCTACCACTGCATGCAAGTTAGGCAAAATATAATTGTTATTGTTTGTACCACTTGTTTTTGAACAATTAATTTGTTCAAGCAAGTTTATAGGCGATGAATCGTTATTTGGGTACATGCCCACAGGAGTAGTATTAATTAAAATTTGTATATCTTTTTCGTTTTTAATTAAGTTATAAGTAATATATTTTATAGTACAATCCGTATTAGAAAAACTGTTTTCGTTGTTGATTGTTGTGCTACTTTCATTTCTTGTAACAATAGTTATACTTTTTGCGCCGCTATTTTTTACAACGTTTTGCACAGTAAGGCTTGTGCCACCTGTGCCAAGTATCATAACATGCTTATTTAAAAAGTTAATGTTTGCATGTTTTGCCATAAAAGAAAATCCGTCATAGTCGGTATTGTAACCGTGCAATTTGCCGTTTTTATTAACTATTGTGTTTATAGCACCAATTTGTTTTGCGCTGTCGCTAATAAAGTTGCAGTACGGTATAACCTCTTTTTTATATGGAATTGTTACATTTATACCTTTAAAATTAGCTTGTTGCATAAACTGCGCAAAATGCTGATGTGTTGGTAAACTTTGCAAATCATATGTGTAATTGCAAAGCTTTTTATGTATTATTTTAGAATAACTGTGTTTTAATGATTTTCCTATTAAACCAAACTGCATGTTTTACCTCGAAACAAATAATTATAACATATTATTAATTTTTTTATTTTGCCAAGCTGTACCATAGCTCATATTTAACAAATCTGCAATTGCAAGTGCTGTAAAGCTGTCTTGTACAACTCTTGCCCTATGGGCAATGCATGGGTCATGTCTGCCTTGTATTTGCAGCGTTGCATTTTGCTTTGTGCTGTAATTTACAGTGTTTTGTATTTTAAATATACTTGGTGTAGGTTTAATTACAGTACGAAAAACAATTGGCATACCGTTACTTATGCCACCGTTAATACCACCGTTGTTATTTGTTTTTGTAAGTATTTTATTTTGCTTTTCATCTATATAAAATTCATCGTTAGCTGTGCTACCCTTTATATTGGCAAAATCAAAGCCAAGGCCAAATTCTATGCCCTTAATAGCCGGTATGCTAAACATAGCTTTAGAAATTACACTTTCTATGCTTGTAAAAAAAGGTTCGCCAAGGCCGGCAGGTAAACCTAAAATACACGTTTGTAATATACCGCCTACACTATCTCCGTCATTTGCTGCATCAACAGCAGCATTAAACATTTGCTTGCCTTTTTCGCTGTCAAGTGTTGCAAATTCTTCATCTATAGCGTTTAAATAATCTATTTCTTTATCAATATCATAAAAATTAGTTGAAAAAGGTTTATCTTTAATATTTGCACAACTTAATAATTGTGTGCCTATTTTAATGTTATTTTTGCTTAACAAATCAAAAAAAATACTGCCGGCGGCAACTATAGGTGCAGTAATTCTTCCGCTAAAATGTCCACCGCCGCGTGCGTCTTGGTAACCGCTGTATTTGGCATATGCTGTATAGTCGGCATGGCCGGGGCGTAATAAATTTTGTGTGTTTTTGTAATGCTCGCTTTTTGTATTTGTATTAAGTATTTCAAATGCAATTGCACTGCCTGTTGCAACCCCGTCTTTTACGCCCGATAAAAACATAACTTTATCCGGTTCTTTACGTTTAGTGGAGGCGGCAGATTTAGCGCGCCTTTTTTCCATTTGAAAAGATATAAACTGCTCATCAATGCGCACACCGGGTGCTACACCGTGCAATACGCCACCTATTGCAACACCATGGCTCTCTCCAAATATGGTAAAACTAAGCGCATCTCCAAAAGTATCACGCATAAAAGCCTCCTAAAATATAAATTATCCAACCGAGATATCGGCACGCGGTTGTACTATGCTTGATTGTGAATTATTTTTGCTATTTAATGTAAGCGAAATTGCCATAGAAACAGGCCCCACACGCCCCATAAGCATAGTAATCATTGTAAAAACTTGGGCAATAGGGTTCATAAATGCAGTAACACCTACAGACAACCCAACAGTGGCAAAAGCCGAAACGGCTTCGAATAAATTATTTATAGCGCTAAAAGGTGTTATAGTGTTAAAGTAAATTATTACCGAAGAAAATGCAACGGCCATAATAGATAGCATAAATATTGCAAGCGCTTTATAAACATGTTTTTGGTGTAAGCGTCTGCCAAATGCCTGAGCATAATCGCGGCCCTTAATAACGCTAAAAACAGCAACTAAAAGTACAGATATAGTAGTAACTTTAATACCGCCACCCGTACCACCCGGTGCAGCACCAATAAACATTAATATTATCATAATAAGTTTTGTTATGCTTTGGGTATCGGCAAGATTTACACTGTTAAAGCCGGCTGTTCTTGTTGTTATAGATTGGAAAAAAGCATTTGTAATTTTATCGAATGTATTAAAAGAGCCAAGTGTACTTGGGTTAAGCCATTCGGTAAAGGCAAAAGCTATTGTACCCACAACAATTAAACATGCTGTCATTAATAAAACAAGCTTAGTGTGTAAGCGCAAATGTCTGGTTTTAGGATAAGACATTATATCTTGCCATACTAAAAAGCCAAGGCCACCGCTTATAATTAAAATGCTAATTACAAAAAGCACATATGGGTTATGTGCAAAGCTTGTAACGCTGCTATACTGCCCAAGTATACCAAAAATATCAAACCCTGCATTGCAAAAAGCCGATATAGACGTAAATATTGATATAAATATACCTTGTGCGCCAAACATAGGAACAAAAGCAAAACTTAAAAGTATTGCACCAACAATTTCGCAAACTACAGCTACGTTTATAACTACCATAAGCAATTTTTTTGCCTTACTTGCATCAGACAAATTAATAGATTCGCTTGCAAGTTGCAAGCTTTTAAAACCTAGTCTTCGTCCAACTGCAATATTAAAAAAAGTGGTAAGAGTAACTAAACCTAGCCCACCAACTTGTATTAATGCTAATATTACAATTTGCCCAAAAATAGTAAATTGTGTAAAAGTATCAAACACAACAAGGCCTGTAACACATGTGGCACTTGTTGCGGTAAAAAGTGCGTTTAAAAAGGAAATAGATTCACCGCTTTTTGATGAAAAAGGCAACACTAACAAAAGTGTGCCTACTGCAATTACAACAAGAAAACTTAATAGTATTAGCTTTGTAGGGTTTGTTCTAAAAGTTGTTCGCTCTGATTTTAAAAGCGACGGAAGGGATTGTTGCTTCATAATAAAGCATGTCCTTTCATTAGCTGTAAATAAATACAACGTAAAAATTGTTGTGCTAGTGTTTAATATAAAAATATAAAAAAGTAAAGTGTAAAATAATTAATAACCCAAATTTTCGTTAACAAGTATAACCGTAATTCTGCCTTTAATACGCTGAAATTTGTGAACGACATATGTGCAGCAAATTCTTTGCGAAGAAAAACAATTTTCGCATTTACCTGTTGTTTTACATGGTGTGGCACAGTTAAGCCTTTTGCTGTTAAGGGGTGCGGCAAGGCTTTTAATGCGTTCAAAACCATCTTGTTCGGTATTTACAATTTTGTTGCTGCCTGCAATTACAATAACATTTTTAGGGCCAAAGCTCATTGCGGCTACCCTGTTGCTGTTGCCGTCTACATTTACAAGGCTTCCACTTTTTGTTATTGCATTGCTGCTTGTAATGTATGCATCTGCACAAAAAGTATCTGTATATATTTTATAAATTTCTTCAGGTGTAAGGCCTTGTTTGCTTCTATCTAAAAAAGTAAATTCTGTTTGATTTTTTAAATAGTCTGTTACACCACATTCGCTAAGTGTTACGCTGCCACCAATACTAACAATATTGCAATTTTGCAACAATGTTTTAACAAGTGGCAATACCTCACTTTTAGAGTTTAAAATATAAGTATTCATATTATTTTTTTGTAACATTTCGGCTGTTTTTTCAATCACATCATAGCTAACAGTGCTCATTAATTACCCCCAAAGTTAAGTTTGTACACATAACAAAAAAACTGCAATAATACCGTATTATTAAGTGAAAATTCTAGGTTTAACAATAATGTACAAAGCCGGTAAGCAAAAGTAAGTTGCTATTTTATTATGTTCTTTTTTGCCCTGTAAATGCAAAAGCAACGGCATTTGGGCCGGTGTTTGTTGCAACGGCTGCGCCAAGTAAAAATTTACACACCGGCGGGTATTTAAGTTCCTTTTTGCATATTTGCTCTAGCAAGTTGCAATTTTCCATATCGGTTGCGCCTATCATATAATCGCCGCCGTCTTCTAAGTTCGCTTTTAAATACTCAACAAGTCCGGGCATAACAGCATTGTCGCCCCTAACTTTTTTCTCTGTTTTTGTAACGCCGTCTATCATAGAAATAATAGGTCTAAACCCTAATAACTCACCTGCAAAGGCTGCAGCAGCGCTTACCCTGCCGCTTTTTTTAATAAAGTTTAACGTAAATACACTAAGCACAATTTGTACCCTTGAAAAAGCGTCTTCAAGGTAGGTTATTACTTCGCTAACACTAGCGCCGTTTTGTATTTTTTCGGCAGCCTTACAAACATACCAGCCATATGTCATAGAATATGTTTTACTGTCTATAACATGTATACGCATTTTACTGTTTGGCCTCTCCTCCAGTAAAAATTCATCGGCCGCCATTTTAGCTGCGTTGTGTGTATTACTTGCGCCCGAGTTTATAGAAATATACAATACATCGGTATAACCCTCATCGTCATAATTGCAAAAACATTCTAAAAACCTAAATGTAGTTATGTGAGCAGTTGATGGTATACCCTCGCACTTTAACAAAATATCGTAATATTCCTCAAAGTTAAAATCTTTCCGCTCTACGTAGCTTTTTCCGTCTACTGTAATAATAAACGGTAAAATATCAATATTATATTTTTGCTGCATGTCAAAAGGTATATCACTTGCCGAGTCTGTTACTATAGCAACTTTATTCATATATAAAACTCCTATCAAAACCGATATAAATAACATTATAGCATAAAAAAGTATTAAGAAAAACAATAATTAAATTTATGCAAAAAATATTTATATGTGTATTATTTGTCTGTTTATTTATAATTTTATTACAATTTACATATCAAACATAAAGCCTTCTTCTTTTAACCCTTCAAACTGGTGCTGACGCAAAAATTCGTAAGCTGCAATTGCAACAGCATTACTTAAATTAAGGCTTCGAGCAAGCGAAATCATAGGTACCCTTACACATGTTTGCTTGTTATCAAAAAGCAGTTTTTCGCTTAAGCCTGCATCTTCTCGGCCAAAAACTAAATAAGCATCTTTTTCATATACAACGTCGGTATATTTTTTAGGCGCTTTTGTAGAAAAATAATAGTACACACCATTTGTTTTAGCAAAAAAATCTTCGGTGTCTTTATAGTAAGTTATGTCAAGCATATGCCAGTAGTCAAGTCCTGCGCGTTTAAGTTTTTTATCGTCCACTTTAAAGCCCATAGGCCCAACTAAATGTAAACTTGCACCGGTAGCTGCACATGTGCGTGCAATGTTGCCGGTGTTTTGTGGTATTTGCGGCTCTATTAAAACTAAGTTTAGCATTAAGCGTTTCATCTCCATATAATAAATAAATTAACAATTATAAAGTGTGTGTAAAAATGGTTCAAAGCAAACGCCATATTTTACAGGTGTATTAAGCTTTATTGTGTGCTTTATGGCTTTTGTAATAAATTGTGAAGCTACATTTATACTTTCGCAAATATTATTTGATGTAAGCATGCGTCCAACAAGTATGCTTGCAAATAAATCTCCTGTGCCGGGGTAGCTTTTAGGCAATGTTTCGTACTCTAGCAAATTAATGCTGTGTTTGCCGCCACTTACTTTAGATATTACAGCGTTAACAGTTTTGCTGTTTTGCAACCTTACACCTGTAATTACAATATGCTTAGCATTTCTATAAGTGCTTGCCAGTTGTTCAAGCCTAGTTAATATTTCTTGCGAAGAAAAAATATCATCGCTTGGAGGTAAGTTTAAAAGCACCGCGCTTTCGGTAACGTTTGGTGTTAAAATATGTGCACTTGCGCAAAGTTTTTGCATAGCTGCGCACATTTTTTTTGTGCTGTTTTTATAAAGTTTACCGTGGTCGGCCAAAACAGGGTCTACTAAAACAAGTGCATTTTGGTTTTGGTCTATTGCGGTTTTTGCCATGTCGGCCTTGGCGGCATTTCCTAGGTAGCCTGTAATTACTGCGCTAAATGTAATATCTTGTTGTTTATAAGCCGCTAGTGTTTCGTTGCAAAAGCGCGTTTGGCTGTTGTGAACAACAGGAGAAAAACTTAAAAAATGCGAAGATAACAGCGATGTGGGCAAAGGACAAGCCGAAATACCCATTGCGCTTATTGCCGGCAGTGCAACGGTTAAGCTACAACGCCCCACACAAGAAATATCTTGCACGCAAAGTACACTTAATTGTTGTAATTGTTGCAAAAAAGTCATTCCTTTACTAAATAATTAAAGTACAAAGGTGCATTTATAAAACACTTTTGCAGTTATAATGAATAAATCTACATAATTTGTGAAAAATAATATTAACATAAAAAAGAAAGGGAATATTAACATGAAATTTTCAAGATATGAAGACTCAATAAAATCGACTGCTATGGGCGTTGTACTTGGGGCAGCTGTAGGTGCGGTTGGAACGTACATGATACAGCAAAACCCAAAGCAAGTAAAAAAAGCTGTAAAAAAAGTAACTAAAACGGCAGAACGTGCAATAGGTGGCATAGAGAATATGGTGGGCGGTAAGTAAACATAAAAAACAAAAATGCTGTTGCTTAATAAATTGCCGCTATAAGATGTACCCAAACATTGCAAAAGTTAAACTTTCCCCAATAAATAAGGGAGAATTTAGCATAAGAGCAATGTTTGGGTTTTATTGTTTTTACTTATATAATTCTCACGCGTATAACGCCTTCAAGTTTGTGAAGTTTTTTGTTTAAATCGTCGCTTATTTCACAGTCTATATCTATCATTGTATACGCAAAATCACCGCAAGATTTATTAACCATGTTTTCAATGTTAAGGCCGCTGTTGCTTGCTATTTCGGTAATTCCGGCTAGTATACCCTTTAAATTTTTATGCAGTGCGCAAATTCTGCATGCTCCGCTTTTTGGCATGCTTACATTTGGAAAGTTAACGCTGTTTTCTATGTTTCCTGTAAGAAGGTATTCGCTCATTTGGTCTACTGCCATAACTGCGCAATTTTCCTCGCTCTCCGGTGTAGAGGCACCAAGGTGTGGTATGCTTATTACGCCTTCGGCTTTTAATGTGTTCTCATTTGGAAAATCTACTACATAGCTGGCAACTCGGCCTACTTTTAACGCTTTTTTAATGTCATCGTCATTAACAAGCTCTGCTCTTGCAAAGTTAAGTATACGCACACCGTGTTTCATTTGCCCTATAATCGAATCGTTTATAAAATGCTTCGTGTCAGATGTAACAGGTAAGTGCAATGTAATATAATCGCACTTTGAAATTAAATCGCTTAAATTAACGCAATGTTTTACACTTCGAGATAAGTTCCAAGCCGCTTGTATTGATATGTAAGGGTCATATCCCAATACTTCCATGCCAAAATGTGTTGCCGCGTTTGCAACTTTTACACCTATTGCGCCAAGCCCTATTACACCAAGTGTTTTTCCGTGCAATTCTGGGCCTGTAAATTGCCCTTTGCCTTTTTCAACAAGTTTTGGTATATCAGCGCCATCGTTTTCAAGAGACTTAACCCAATCGGCTGCCTTTAGCACGTTTCGGCTGGAAAGAACAAGAGCACAAAGAACAAGCTCTTTAACTGCGTTTGCATTTGCGCCCGGTGTATTAAATACTACAATTCCGTTTTCACTGCATTTATCTACGGGAATATTATTTACGCCAGCACCTGCCCTTGCTATAGCCAGCAAGTTGTCGTTAAGGGGCATATCGTGCATAGATGCACTTCTAACAAGTATTCCGTCGTAACTGTCAAGCTCGTCGCTAATATTAAAAAGGCTAGATGAAAAACGTTCAAGACCTTTGTGTGAAATGCTATTGAGCGTTTTAATGTTGTACATTATTTGTTCTCCTTTTCAAACTTAGTCATAAAGTCTATAAGCTTAACTATACCCTCTCGTGGCATTGCATTGTAAATCGATGCTCTCATGCCACCAACACTGCGGTGCCCTTTAAGGTTAACAAAACCTGTACTCTCGCACTCTTTGCAAAATTTTGCATCAAGTTGCTCGTTTGGAGATGTAAAAGTAACATTCATTATGCTGCGGTCTTTAACCTCAACAGGATTTGTGTAAAATTTACTGTCATCTATAAAATTATAAAGCAAAGCGGCCTTTTCGTTGTTTAGTTTTTCCATTTGCTCAAGTCCGCCTATTTCGCTCTCTATCCATTTTAATACAAGACCTGTCATATAAATTGTGTAGCATGGCGGTGTGTTAAACATGCTATCTGCATCTATAATAGTCTTATAATCTAACATGTCTGCTCTAACAATGTCTTTTCTGGCATTTTGCATTAAATCTTCGCGTATAATTACAACGGCCATTCCGGCAGGTGCCACATTTTTTTGCACGCCAAAATATATTAGGCCATAGTCGTTTATATTTGTAGGTCTGCTTAATATGCAGCTGCTCATATCTGCCACAATAGGAATACCACCTGTATTAGGAAGTTTTGTAAATCTTGTGCCATAAATTGTATTGTTTTCGCAAATATGCACATAGCTGGCATTTTTGTTAAACGATATTTTGTCTGTATCGGGTATATATGTAAAGTTTTTATCTTTACTGCTTGCCACTATATTTGCTGTGCCAAATTTTGCACCCTCTTTTTGTGCCTTGCCGCTAAATTGGCCTGTTACAATGTAATCGGCACTTTTGGTAGTCATAATGTTCATAGGTACCATTGCAAATTGTGTGCTTGCACCACCCTGAATAAACCCAACCTTATAGTTGTTTGGAATATTTAGTACTCGCTTTAAATCTGCCATAGTTTGGGATATTATTTCATCGTAAGCTTTGCTTCTGTGGCTCATTTCCATAACAGATTGCCCACTTAAGCCAAATTCTGTAAGTTCGCTTTGTGCCTTTTGCAATACCGATAACGGTAGCATAGACGGACCTGCGCTGAAATTGTATACTCTTGCCATAAAATCCACTCCTCTTTAATACGTTCCCCTTGTGTTTGCAACTGCAAAACTATTATTTGTCGATATTTTAATTATAGTATGTTTTGTACACATGTCAATACTAAACACACAAAACTAAACATAATGGTTTGTTTAATTTAACTAATGTAAAAAACAAATAATTTGACTAATAAACATACACAGTGGTATTATTAAAAAAATTAAACAGGAGCAATATTTTATGACACTTGTATTTGTAATTGCAATAATTGGTGCAATAGATATAACAGGAAGGATACTTACGCTGTTATATATGATGAAAAACAGCGAGGTAAAAACATGGACATATAAAAACTGGGTAATAATTGTTGCACTATTAAATTTTGCCTTTGTTGCTTACTGGATAATAAACAACAAGGGCAAATAATTTTAAATATATAAACTTTTTGCGCATGTTAAAGTACGCTATTATAAGTTAGTTTTTAACACTGTGCATTGGGGCAGGTATGCGCCCACCACGGTTAACAAAAATTTCGGGGCTAAATTTACTTATAGGCATTATAGGTGCATAACCTAAAAGTCCTCCAAAATTAAGAACATCGCCCTCTTTGAAGCCAATTGCCGGTATTACCCTTACGGCGGTAGTTTTGCCGTTAACCATACCTATTGCAGCCTCGTCGGCAATAAGTGCGCTTATTACTGCTGCGCTCGTATCACCCGGCAAAACAACCATGTCTATTCCAACACTGCAAACAGCCGTCATAGCCTCAAGCTTTTCTATAGTTAAGCTTTTGCGCTGTACGGCTTTTATCATGCCGTCATCTTCACTTACAGGTATAAATGCACCCGAAAGTCCTCCAACGTGGTTGCTTGCCATAACTCCACCTTTTTTAACGGCATCGTTAAGTAAGGCAAGTGTTGCCGTTGTTCCGGCACAGCCGCAACTTTCAAGGCCAATTTCTTCAAGTATGTTTGCAACACTGTCGCCAATTGCAGGTGTTGGCGCAAGAGATAAATCTACTATTCCAAATGGGATATTTAACTTTTCGCTCATAAGTGTGCCAACAAGCTGGCCCATTCTTGTTATTTTAAAAGATGTGCGTTTAATAAGCTCTGCTACTTCATCTAGGCTTGCATTTTTTGGCAATTTTGCAAGTGCCGCACGTACAGCACCGGGGCCAGATACCCCAACGTGAATTACACAGTCGGGCTCTCCGGGGCCGTGAAAAGCACCGGCCATAAATGGGTTATCTTCGGGCGCATTACAAAAAACAACAAGCTTTGCGGCACCCATACACATGTTATCCTTTGTAAGTTGCGCCGCATTAACTACAACTTCTCCCATTATTTTAACAGCGTCCATATTTATTCCGCTTTTTGTACTTGCAACATTTACACTACTGCATACATATTGTGTTTGGCTTAAGGCACGAGGTATGCTTTTTATTAAAGCTTCGTCTCCGGCCGAAAAACCCTTGTGAACAAGGGCTGTATAACCACCAACAAAATTTACACCTACATCTTTTGCAGCTGCGTCAAGTGCTTTTGCATAGTCCACAGGGTCGGCGTTTGGGCAACTTGCAAGCAACATTGCAATTGGCGTAACAGATATACGCTTATTTACAATTGGCATACCGTAAGTAGATGAAATTTTATCGGCTGTTTTAACTAAGTCTTTTGCACATGTTGTTATTTTGTTATATATTTTTTCGCACGCTGCAACGCTGTTTGGGTCGGCACAATCTAGTAAAGATATACCCATTGTAACTGTGCGCACATCTAGGTTTTCGTCCGATATCATTTTAATTGTTTGTAATATTTCGTTTTTGTTTAGCATGTTAATCTCCGTTCTTGCACATGTTTATATTCGGTGCATTGCATCGTAAAGCTCTTGTCTTGTACATGTAATATCTACATCTAACTCTTTACCGGCAAGCGTTAAACTTTTTGAAAATTCAGAAAATTTAACGTTGCAATTTTCTATATTTACCATCATTATCATAGCAAAAGTGCCCGCAAGTATACTTTGAGAAACCTCTTCTACATTTACATTTGCTTGTGCACACATTGTACAAACTTTTGCAAGTATTCCTACTTTGTCTTTTCCAACTACTGTTATTACTGCTTGCATACTTATACCTCCATATTGCCAAAGGGCTAAAAATTTGTTATTTTTTTAGTACAATAATATTATAACAAAAATGAAACAATTATAAAAGAAGAAAAATAATTTTGTTATTGTTTATCAAATATAATCACTCTTCGTTGTTTTTTTATTTACTTTCACGCTAAAACATTATATAATAATTTATATATAAGTTGTTTTTTGCAATATACTTAGTAAGTAAAAATTAAAAGTATAAAAATTTGTTTTAATAAAAGGAGAATAATAATGCACGATATATTAAATATTTTAGAAAATAACGCACGATTGAGCATTGAAGATATAGCTACAATGACACAGCGCACACCAAGTGAAGTTGCAAAAATAATAGATGACGCTGAAAGAGATAAAATTATTAACGGTTATAGAACATTAGTTGACTGGGAAAAAACAGATTTAGGGCGTATACAAGCAATAATAGAACTTAAAGTTACTCCGAGAAGGGATTGTGGATTTGATGACATAGCATCTAAAATTGCTATGTTTGATGAGGTTGACAGAGTTCTTTTAATGAGTGGCGGATATGATTTGTCTATACTTGTAACGGGCAATTGTTTTCAAGATGTAGCACTTTTTGTTGCAAAAAGGCTCTCTCCAATAGAAGGTATATTAAGCACTGCTACACATTTTATTCTTCGCACATATAAAAGAGGCGGCGTAATGTTTGACAGTGAACTTGTAGATGAACGGGAGCGTACACTTTAATGAACTATGACATATTAATATCAGACGGAACAAAACAAATGAGGCCTTCGGGCATTCGCAAGTTTTTTGATATTGCCGCTGAAATGAAAGATTGTATATCTTTAGGCGTGGGCGAGCCGGACTTTAAAACACCGTGGAGCATTAGAGATGCGGGAATAAAAAGCTTAGAGCTAGGACACACATGGTATACAGGTAACAGCGGTATAAAACAGTTAAGGCAAGAAATATGCGAATATCTTAAAAGAAAATTTGAGCTTGAATATAAATACGAGCAAACACTTGTAACTGTTGGTGGTTCGGAAGCGATAGACCTGCTTATTAGGGCATTAATAAACCCCGGAGATGAGGTAATTATACCGGAGCCATGTTATGTTAGCTACGACCCTATTACTACACTTACGGGTGGTAAAGTAGTGCCTATATGCTTAAAAAGTGAAAACAAATTTAAGCTTACAGCTCAAGAACTTAAAAATGCAATAACGCCAAAAACTAAGTTGCTTGTTTTGCCATACCCATGTAATCCCACGGGTGGAATAATGACAAAAGAGGACCTAGAGCCTATTGCCGAAGTTTTGAAAGACACAAACATTATGGTGCTGTCTGACGAAATATACGCCGAACTTACTTATGCAAACAAAAAACATGTTAGTATAGCACAGCTTGAAGGTATGAAAGAGCGCGTTATAATTGTACAAGGATTTTCTAAAGCTTATGCGATGACGGGCTGGAGGCTTGGTTATGCATGTGGGCCGCAACCTATTATAGATGCAATGACAAAAATACATCAATCTTGCATAATGTGTGCACCTACAACAAGCCAACATGCTGCTATAGCTGCGCTAAAAAATTGCGATGACGACATTGAGCAAATGCGTAAAACATACGATGGACGCCGCAGATTTATGGTGAAAAAGCTTAACGAACTTGGCCTTGAATGTTTTGAGCCAGAGGGAGCATTTTATGTGTTTCCAAGCATAAAAACAACAGGTCTAACAAGTGAGGAATTTTGCGAAAAATTACTGTTTTCACAAAAAGTAGCAGTTGTACCGGGCAATGCTTTTGGTAGTTCGGGCGAAGGTTATGTGCGTATAAGTTATTCGTACTCTACCGAACACCTAACAAAAGCACTTAAAAGAATAGAAGTTTTTTTAAAAGAGTTAAATTGCTTATAAAACTTAAAAATATAACAACAAATTAAGTTGCTAATTTATAACTATGAACTGCAATATAAAAGTAAATTTGTACTGCAAAAGGATGATTATATGAACAAGGTACTTGTAAAAGCGCCTGCAAAACTAAACTTAACTCTAGATATAAAAAACACAAATGCAGCCAATTACCATATAATGGACATGATAATGCAAGCAGTAGATCTATATGAAGAGGTGCTAATTACAAAGAGTGATGACATTAGCGTAACAATGAAAAATAGCGATGTACCTACAAATAAACATAATACTGCTTACAAAGCGGCTATGGAATTTTTTAACAGTACAGGTTTGCTTGCAGGTTGCGATATTATTATTAATAAAAATGTACCTATAAGAGCCGGAATGGGTGGCGGAAGTGCCGATGCAGCGGCAGTGTTAGTAGGGCTAAATAAGCTTTACAAAGCAAAGCTTACACAAGGCGAATTGTGCGAAATAGGTGTAAAAATAGGTGCTGATGTACCGTTTTGTATTATTGGGGGCACAGCTAGGGTTAACGGAATAGGAGATTTAGTTACGCCTATAAACGATTGTCCACAATGTTACTTTACTGTTTGTATGCCGCCCGAGGGCGTGTCTACAGCTGTTGCATTTGCAAAATACGACGAAATAGGAACACTTACACATCCGAATTCTAACATTGCACAGCAGGCAATACAAAATAAAGATTTGTATGCACTGGCAAAAGAAATGGGCAACGCATTTGAGCACTCAACATCAGGTGAACACACAAGAATGATTTGCCGCATAATGCAAAAGTGCAACGCATTAACGTCTTTAATGACAGGGAGCGGTGCAGCTGTGTATGGCGTTTTTGACAATGAAGACAATGCTAAAAAAGCGCTTAAATTGGCTCTTGCGGCATATAAAAGCTGTTGGATTTTACGCCCCGTAACACACGGTGCTTACGTAGTTGAAGAAATTTAGTAAAACTTGGCAATACATGAATATATACTATTTTTAAAGCCAACACTTTCGGTATTAAAAAATACAGGAAGTGTTAAATATGAAAAAATGGGAACTGGCAATACTTACAGGGCTAATATTATCAATTTTTGTTATACAATTTACATCTTTTGCAAATAGCTGCAAACAAGTAACGCAAAGTACTTTGCGTATGCATATACTTGCAAACTCCGACAGTGAGCAAGACCAGCAGCTAAAAATTGCCGTAAGAGACGCACTTATAGAAAAGTACTCGCAAAGCTTTGCAAAAGCAACTACACTTGAAGAATCCAAAGATATTGCAAGAGGGCTTTTGTATTCGATGGAGTACACAGCACAAAGTGTTGTGAATGAGTTTGGCTTTGATTACGATGTTGAAGTTGAACTGGAAAATATATATTTTGATACAAAAATATACGATGGTTTTACCATGCCACATGGAACATACGACGCACTGCGAGTGGAAATAGGCAGTGCTAGCGGACAAAACTGGTTTTGCGTAATGTACCCAAAGCTGTGCATACCGGCGGCATCAAGTGAAAAAGGTGTGCAAATATATTCGCAAAACGAAGTGGATGCAATAACAACACAGTACGAAGTTAAATTTGCATTGCTAGAATGGATAGATGATCTTGAAGCATAATGCATTTTTATAAAAAATTAAATTAGTGAGGGACACAGAATGGAAAAATCTAAAGTTTATTTTACCGATATGAGAGCAAGAAGTGGTATGAATTTATTGCAAAAGTTAGACAAATTGATAGTGACAGCCGGTATTGACGAAATTGATTTTAAAGATAAATTTGTTGCAATTAAAATACATTTTGGCGAACCTGGCAACTTATCTTTTTTACGCCCAAATTTTGCAAAAGTTGTGGTAGATGCAATAAAGCAAAGAGGCGGGAGACCGTTTTTAACCGATTGCAACACACTTTATGTAGGTAGGCGCAAACATGCACTTGAGCATATTGATGCTGCATATGAAAATGGTTTTTCTCCATTTTCTACAGGGTGCAATGTAATAATTGCCGACGGACTAAAAGGCACAGATGATATTGAAGTACCTATTGAGGGTGGCGAATATTGTGAAACCGCAAAAATAGGCAGGGCAATTATGGATGCCGATATTATAATATCGTTAAACCATTTTAAAGGGCATGAAGTTACAGGTTTTGGTGGTGCAATTAAAAATATTGGAATGGGATGCGGAAGCAGAGCCGGCAAAATGGAAATGCACTGTGACGGTAAACCGGTTGTAGATAAAGATAAGTGTGTAAAATGTAAGATGTGCGCAAAAATGTGCGCAAATAACGGCATAGAGTTTGACAGCGATGGCAAAGCTTACATAAATAACGACACTTGCGTTGGATGTGGTAGATGTATTGCACAATGTAATTTTGATGCAATTAGAAATCCGTCAGACAGTGATAATAACAAAGTATGTTATAAAATGGCAGAGTATGCAAAAGCAGTTATGCACGGCCGTCCATCGTTCCATATAAGCATAGTTAATCAAGTATCGCCTTATTGCGATTGCCACGGAGAGAACGATGCAGCTATAATACCAGATGTTGGTATGTTTGCAAGTTTTGACGGTGTTGCCATTGACGTTGCATGTGCCGATGAATGTAATAAAATGCCACCTATAGACAACAGTAACCTAGGTGATAATTTGCGTCAAGGTTCATGTCATAAAGAGCATTTTAAAGATTCTATGCCTACAACAGATTGGAGATCTACAACTTCTCATGCACAAAAAATAGGCGTAGGAAGCGAAAATTATGAGCTTTTAAAATTTGATTTTTAACGCTTATAGCATATAAATAATAAAACAGGCGTGTAAAGCTTAAAAACTTTACACGCCTGTTTTTATTTAAGTATTAATTTATAGCCTTAACAAGTTACATACTCTCGGGTATTGTAACTTTTATTAAACTTAGCACGTTATATAAACATATTTTTGTTGCATAGCAAAGTGCAATTCTTGCTTTTCTTATTGGTTCGTCGGCGTCTTTTACACGGCAAGAGTTATAAAATTTATGGTACTGTGTTGCAAGTTGCTCGGCATAACGTGTAAGGCGTGCAGGCTCGCAATTTTTTGCGGCAAATGCAATTTCCTGGGCGAAGTAAGATATAGTGCGTATTAAACTTTTTTCGCTATCATGATTAAGTAAACTTAAATCACAGTCGTGCACATCTACAATTCCAAGGTTTTCTTCGTTTAGTTTTTTTATTATGCTACAAATTCTTGCGTGAGCATATTGCACATAGTATACAGGGTTATCGCTATCTTGTTTTACTGCAAGGTCCAAATCAAAATCAACTGCACTTCCTGCTTCTCTCATGTTAAACAAAAATCTTGCAGAGTCTATTGGCACCTCGTTTAATAGAGACGACAGAGTTATTGCTTTACCTGTGCGTTTAGACATACGCACAGGTTGTCCGTCTTGTAAAAGGCGAACAAATTGCATTAAAACTATGTGTAATTTTTCTCCGTCAAGGCCAAGAGCGTCCATTGCTCCTTTAATTCTGGCAACATGCCCGTGGTGGTCGGCTCCCCAAATATTAATACATGTTTCAAATTTGCGTGTGGCAAATTTGTTGTAATGGTACGCAATGTCGGCAGCAAAATATGTTGGTATGCCGTTTGCTCTAACAAGTACTTCGTCTTTTTCCTCTTCGTTTGCATTGCCATCGGCACCTTTTCTGGCGTTTTTATTAGCACCGTATTTTTCGCTGTATTGTGTGCTTTTATACCATATAGCACCATCTTTTTCATATGTTGCGCCGGTGTTTTTAAGCTTTTGTAATACATCTTTTACACTGCCATCATCGTAAAGCGATTGCTCGCTAAACCAAACATCGTAGTCTATGCGGTATTTTTGTAAATCGCTTTTTAAAGCGGCAATATTTTTAGGTAAAGCATATTTAACAAGTCTGTTTTCAAGTTCACTTTCGTCTATGCTCATATACTTATCGCCATTTTCTTTTGCAAATGCACCGGCAAGCTCTGTAATATCCTCACCTTGGTATCCATCCTCGGGAAAAGGCACTTCACTTTCGCCTTTATATATTTGCTTATAGCGTGCAGCAAGGCTTTTGCCAAACTTTACTATTTGGTTGCCTGCATCGTTTACATAAAATTCTCTTGTCACATCATATCCTGCACTGTCAAGTGCAGCTGCAAGGCAATCGCCCATGGCTCCGCCTCTTGCATTGCCAAGGTGCATTGGCCCTGTAGGGTTTGCCGATACAAACTCTACATTTACCTTTTTGCCTTGGCCCGCATTAGATTTACCATAATCTTGCCCAAGCTGCCAAACAGTTTTTACAACTGCGGTGTACCAGTTTTGTGAAAAAAACAAATTAATAAATCCGGGCCCTGCAATCTCAATTTTTTCAAATATATCACCTGTTAGCGGTGCAATGTTATCGCATATGGCCTTTGCAATGTCTAAAGGCTTTAATTTAAAGCTTCGTGCACTAACCATTGCTATGTTACAGGCTAAATCGCCATTGTTGGAGTCTGCCGGTATTTCAATGGCAAAATTAGGCACATCACTTTTAGGCAAACTGCCACTTTCTATTGCGCTTTCAACCGCTTGTGTTAACAATACATTTGCACGGCTCATTGCATATTCAATTGGATTACTATCTTTGTAATTGTTTGTCATATTAATTCGCTTTCTGCCGCTTTTTGTAGTAAAAAAAGGTAAAAGCCCCTCAAGTGCGGCTTATGAAGGGCCATAACTTGCCATAGTGTCGCAATATAAATATTACGATACATCAATAATATATATGTAAATAAACAATTAGGTTATAAGTGCACGTTAAATTACAGGCTTAACTGTAATATTAACAATGTTTTTGCTAATGCTTTGTGCGTCAACGTCCAGTAAATAGCTAAACTTTAACTTTCCACCGGAATTTGTAAGCTCGCATTTAATGTCATCTGCCGAAACACCAAGCGTAAGAGCACCTACACCGGTGTCATAATGACAAACATGCCTACAACCTTTTTCAATAACAAGTTGGCTTGGTGCATTACCGTATCTTATCATACTAACTCGGTTTTGCCCTTCAACTTTAACTGTTGTTGTATTGCCGTCAAAGCCTGTTGCTTCGGTTTCTGCATAAGTTATAAAATAATTGCCATTTTTCTTTACAAAATTTCCTTTTGTAGTTAGTTTTACCTTGTCAGCATCAGCCTCCTCTGCATTGTCTAGCTCAATACAACCTTGTATTGTAATCAAATAGTCTTCTTTCATGGTAAATCTCCGATTCGTTACAATTATAATTGTAACATTATTATTTAATTTTGTAGCAGTCAACGGTAATTTGCTCTACCTTTCCACCACCGTAACTACCCAAAAATAAATTTGCTAAATTTTCAAAATTCTCTGTAGAGTCGCTTACAAAGAAATTTGTTGTGCCCATACTGCTGTTGTCACACAGCATATTAGTTTGGGTTAAAACGTCCATTGCTTTTTTGCTAGTTTGTGCACCCGGGTCTATTAATATAACATTATCGCCCATAACTTGCCTTATTACAGGCTCCAGTATAGGGTAATGTGTACACCCTAAAATTAATACATCAACATTTTCTTGCTTTATTTGGGTTAAATAATCGTTTGCAACCAAAAGTGCAACCTCGTTGTTTTTTTTAAAGTATCCGTTTTCAACTAGAGGTACAAACATAGGGCAACTAACTGCCTTAATATATGCATTAGGTAAAATATTTTTAATTGCATTGTTGTAACTGCAACTTTTTATTGTAGCAGGTGTTCCAATTACGCCTATTCGCTGCGTTTTTGTGGCTTTTACGGCCGCCTGTGCCGCACTATCTACAACCCCGGTATATGGTACACTTAATTCGTGTGTATATTCGCTGGGCAAAATACTGCTAACAGTTCCGCATGCTGCCATTATATATTTTACATCTTTATCAAGTAAAAAAGCAATATCTTGCTTAGAATACTGTATTATTGTGTCTCTTGAGCGTGTTCCGTAAGGTACGCGGCCTGTATCGCCAAAGTAAATAATGTCTTCGTGCGGTAAAATTTTGCGAAGCTCGCGCACAGCTGTAAGGCCTCCAAGACCCGAGTCAAACACTCCTATAGGTGAGTTTTTATTTGGCATATAGTTAAACTCCGTTCTAAATGCTAATAGTTGCTGTTATGTTTATTAAAATCTAATGCTAAATCTATAAGGCTATCTAATAGGCCGGAATAAGTATCGCCGTCTGCCATCATCATTTTTGGGTACATACTTATATCAGTAAAGCCCGGCAATGTATTTATTTCATTTAAAAGCACATTGCCTGTTTGTTTTTCAACAAAAAAATCTACTCTGGCAAAGCCACGGCAGCAAAGCGCTTTATAGGCTTTAACAGCTGCACTTTGAATTTGTTGTAATTTTTGTTGGCTTAATAGTGCCGGTATTTGCGTTTTGCTTTGGCCTGAAAAATACTTGTCTTCAAAATCATAAAAATCTTTGCTGGCTAAAATTTCGCCGGGGTATGTACTTGTTACAACATCATTGCCCCTAACGGCACACTCAACTTCTTGGCCATCTACAAATCTTTCAAACAACACTCTGTCGTCGTGCTGTAAAGCGTTTTTTACACTGCTAAAAAGCTCTTGTTTATTAGTTGCTTTAGTTACACCAAGGCTACTACCGGCATTTGCCGGTTTAACAAAAATAGGGTAATTAAGCTTTTTCGATACGCGCTTTTCAATATTATCAAAATCTTCAAACTCACAGCTAAGCATATAATCCCATTCGCATTTTTGTATACCGCAAGCGTCCATAACGCTGTTTGCAATTATTTTATCCATGCACACCGCACTACCCAAAACACCGCTGCCAACATATGGTATACGTGCTATTTCAAGCAGGCCTTGCAGTGTGCCGTCTTCGCCATTTTTACCGTGAATTATAGGAAAAACAACATCTACACTTAAAACTGTAGTTTGGCTATTGTTAAATAAAACAAGGCCGCTTTTGCCACTTCCGGGGCAAAATGCGCAAGGTGTGCAATTACTATTTTGCCATGTGCCATCTTTAATTTTGTTTACATCGCCGCCGTAATAAAACCACAGCCCTTGTTTTGTAACGCCTACAGGTATTACATCATATTTGTCGGTGTTAATATTTTTTAATATTGACGTAGCGCTCAAAAGTGATATATCATGCTCGCTGCTTACTCCGCCAAATAATACTACAAGCTTTATTTTGCTCATTACAAACTCCGTTCTGCTGCAACAATAAAAACATAGTTGACGTTGCAACATCAATTAATATATTTAAATACTTATTGTATATTATATAAAACAATACTGTATATAATACCACATAAATAAACAAAATAAAAGACATAATATACAAACAAATTTGCGAAAATTTATTATTATATGATATAATATACCGATATAAAATCAAATATTGCATAAATAATTAGCAAATGGCTATTATGTGCAATATTTAAGAATTATTACGAGGTTTTTTATGAGAATTGACAAATTTGTATGTGAATGCTGTAATTGCAGCCGCACACAGGCAAAAGAACTTATAAAAAAAGGATTTGTAACAATTAACGATGAGGTGTGTAAAAAAAGCGATATACACGTTAGCGATACCGATGATGTGCAACTAAGGGGTAATAAACTAATATATAATAAGTATGTTTATATAATGTTAAATAAGCCGCAAAATATTATATGCGCCACAAAAGATAAAAAAGACAAAACAGTAATAGATTTATTACATGAGCAAGACAGGAAAAAGAATTTATTTGTGGCGGGAAGGCTTGATAAAGATAGCACAGGGTTTGTGCTGTTAACTAATGACGGAGATTTTGCACATGATATATTATCTCCGAAAAAACATATTGAAAAACACTATTATGTAAAAATAGATATGCCGATTACAGAAAATATGATAAATGAATTTGAAAACGGAATTACCTTGGCAGATGGTAAAAAACTAAAATCGGCAGTGCTTAAAATATGCGAAAACGATCCGCAAGGGGCAACTGTTATATTAAGCCAGGGTGTGTTTCATCAAATTAAGCGTATGTTTGGAATATTTAAAACATCTGTTATAAAATTACACAGATTTAAAATAGGTAACTTATTTTTAGATGAAAATTTAAAACAGGGAGAGTATAAATATTTAAATAACGATGAATTAAATAAAATAAAGGTAAAAGAATAAAAGTGTTGTGAGAAGTAACAAATAATATTTTGAAACAGAAAAAATAACGATATATCGCAATAAAAACAATTAAAAGGAATGGATAGTATTTAAATAAATATATCAATAGTGCAACAAATACATAAAATATACAATAAAATGCGTGTTTTTTTGTTAAAATATGTTGCAAAAGTCATAATAATTGTGTAAAATGGTGACGTAGGTAAAAAATATTTGTATAAAATAACGGCACTTGCCGTAAAACTTAAAGAGGGGTTATGTTATGGCGAATAGGGTATTTCAAGGTGTAGTTCATCAAATGAAAGATGCTATAGGTAGAACAGTTGGAGTGGTTGATGAAACCGGTGCAGTAATATCGTGCTCGAACTTAAACTTTATAGGCGAAGTAAGAAATGGCGTTTTACCGGACAGGCTATCGTCTGATTGTTTTGTAACCGAAGGCTACACATACAATGCGTTTTCTTCTAATTTAGGCAACGACTATGCTGTTTTCATAGAAGGAACTGATGAATCTGCGCGCAATTATTGTAAGCTTCTTGCTATATCGCTTCAAAATATAAAGCAATACCACGATGAAAAGTTTGACAAAAGTAGCTTTATTAAAAATGTAGTACTTGATAATATTTTGCCGGGTGACATATATGCTAAGGCAAGAGAACTACACTTTGCAACAGACGTGTTAAGAGTTGTACTGCTTATTAGGGTAACAAGTGGAAACGACATTTCGGCATACGAAGTTGTAAGTGGGCTTTTCCCTGACAAGCAAAAAGATTTTGTGTTTAATATAAGCGAATATGACACAGTTTTAGTAAAAGAAATTAAACGAAATATCGACCCCGAACATATATCAAAACTGGCAACTAGCATTGTAGATACCCTAAATAGTGAGCACTATATTAAATCGGTAATAGGTATAGGCACACCAATACCAAACGTTAAAGACCTAGCAACAAGTTTTAAAGAGGCACAAATAGCACTTGAAGTAGGCAAGGTTTTTGACACTGAACAACCTATTATTAACTACGACAATCTTGGAATTGCTCGTTTAATATATCAACTACCAACAACGCTTTGCGAAATGTTTTTACGAGAAGTGTTTAAACAGGGCAGCATAGAGAGCCTTGATGCGGAAACATTATTTACGATACAAAGATTTTTCGAAAACAACTTAAACGTTTCGGAAACGAGCAGAGGGCTTTTTGTACACAGAAATACACTTGTTTACAGGCTTGAAAAAATTAAAAAACTCACAGGCCTGGATTTAAGAGGCTTTGATGATGCAATAGTATTTAAAGTTGCACTTATGGTTAAAAAGTATTTAAGTGCAAACCCCGCTAAATATTAATAAAAAATACCGCTACCTTGTGCATTTTTATACAGGGTGGCGGTTCGGCATTGTGCGTATTTAATTTTCAAGTTGTTAAGTTAACAACTTGTACACATGCTTATCACAAATTTATTGTATATTTACAATAATTGTATTTAAATGTAAATTTTTGTGTAATTTGTATTATAAAACATATAAAGCGTTAATATTTAAATTTAAATATTAAAAATTTGAAACGGAGAAAAAAATGATAAGATTTGAGGGTGTAAACAAAGTGTTTACCGGCGCAAACGGTAAACAAGTTGCGGCACTGAAAGACTTAGATTTGAATATAGAAAAAGGCGAATTTGTTTTTATTTTAGGACATTCCGGTGCGGGTAAAAGCACTTTTTTAAAGTTGATATTAAGAGAAGAAGTGCCTACAACCGGTAAAGTGTACGTTAATGGAAAAGATTTGTCTAAACTAAAGCAAAGGCATATACCTATGCTAAGAAGAGGCCTTGGGGTTGTGTTTCAAGACTTTAGGCTTATTCCTACAATGACAGCGTACGAAAACGTGGCCTTTGCAATGAGAGCGACCAATATATCGGAAAGGCACATAAAAAGAAGAGTTCCGTATGTACTTAATTTAGTGGGTTTATCTAAAAGGGCTCACAATTTTCCTTCTCAAATGTCGGGTGGAGAACAGCAAAGAATTGCACTTGCACGTGCACTTGTTCACTCGCCGTCTATTATAATAGCCGATGAACCTACAGGAAATATAGATCCTGAATTAAGCATGGAAATAATGGAGTTATTACAAGCTATAAACTCTGTTGGAACAACTGTGGTAGTAGTTACACATGAAAAAGAACTTGCAATGCAGTTTAACAAGCGTGTTATTACTATAGACCACGGGCAGGTTATACATGACATTGCTCCGGGGGAGGTTGCTTACGTATGAAAATATCAAGTTTAGGTTATTTAATGGGTCAGGGCTTGCGCAATATGGTAAGCAACAAACTTATGACAATTGCATCTATAGGCGTGCTAACAGCTTGCTTATTTATAACAGGTGTAGCAGCACTGTTAAGTTTAAATGTAAACAATTATGTAGAGTATTTAAGTGCTCAAAATACAGTAGAAATATACCTTGTAGAAGATTTGAGCGAAGATGCAATTATAGATTTGCGTGTAAAAATAGAAACACTTGATAACGTTTCATCTTGCGAGTACATAACAAAGGAAATGGCACTGGAAGAGATGAAGGTGCTTATGGGTGAAGACGCAGATTTATTAACGGCATATGAGGGTGAGGGTAATACTCAAAACCCGCTTCCTGCATCACTTCGTGCAAAAATAAGCAACCTTGAGTTTTTAACTGAAACAGTAAGCGAAATTGAGAATATTACACAAGAAAACTCTTACAGAATTAATGTTCCTGAAAATTTGACTCAAATATTACTTACAATTCAAAAAACAGTAACATATGTGGGCTGGGGCCTTGTTGCTGTACTTGGAATTGTTTCTGTAGTTATTATTAGTAACACAATAAGGCTAACAGTTTTTTCTCGCCGCAAAGAAATTAATATTATGAAATATGTAGGTGCTACAAATGCATTTATACGTTTACCGTTTTTTATAGAGGGTATGACAGTTGGAGCAATTAGTGGCTTGCTTGCGCTGGGGCTTGTTGGAGGCGGTTACTATGCCTTAATATATTCGGCAAACAGTGCAGATTCGTTTTGGCATGAGAGTATAGTGGAAAATTTGCTACCAATAGAATTTTTAGCACCTTATTTTGCTGTAGGTTTTATTGCATTTGGAATAATAATTGGTGGCATTGGATGTGCATCAAGTATAAGAAAGCATTTAAAAGTGTAAAGCGTTATTGCTTTACTTAAATAAATATTTATTTTATAATTTTTATATATTAGTATTTTTGTAAAACATATTACGGACATGAAAAAGGAGAACTTTATGTCGAAAAAATTAGTAAGAATTACTTGTTTGGTTTTAGCAATAATAATGATAATTAGCATTGTTGTGCCAACTGTAATAACAGTGTTTGCTTCCGAGATTGATGATACTTCCTCGGTTGATGATACTTCTTCGGTTGAAGAGGTAGAAGAAGAGCCGGAGAAAACAATAACTCAGTCTGAGGCGCTTGCGCAAATGAATGAATTAGAAAGTCAGCTTAAAGAGGTAAAAGACAGTATAGAAGCACTTGAAGGTGATATTGCAGAGCAAGAAAATATTCAAGCTTATTACATACAAGAGGCCGATATAATTGCAAACCAAATTGAGCTACTAAAAACAGACATAGAAACTCAAGAGACCTCTTTAACACAAAAACAGGTAGAGCTAGAGGCAAAAGTGCTTCAATTAGCAGAAACAAAAGCATTATTTGAAGATAGGCTTGCCGCTTTGTATATGATGAAAGAGGACAGCGAGATTTCCACACTTCTTGGAGCTCAAAGTTTTGCTGACGCTATGAGGTATAGTGAAAACTTGCAGCAAATTTCGATAAGTGACACAGAACTTATGGAAAAACTAAGAGTAGAACAAGAAGACTTAGAAACACAAGCAGCTGATATACAAACAAGAATTGACGAATTAAATGTAACAAAAGCAACACTTGATACTAAGCAAGCAGAGTATGCATCGGCTTTGCAAAAAGTTAACACCGAACTTAGCCAGTCGCAAGCTACTTTGCAATCACAAGAAACAGCTTACGGCGATTTAGCAGATAAATTTAAAGCAGCTCAAGAAACATGGCTTAGCTTTGCGTCGCCGGGCAATGTTGATTTTGTTTACGACGGTGGTGTGTTTTCTTGGCCGATTCCGGGGTATTTTAGAATAAGCAGCGACTATAATGTAGAGCGCTGGATTTACGGTGTGTACGATGTACATAGAGGTATAGATATGCCGGCCCCGGCAGGTACACCTGTATACGCGTCTGCCGACGGAGTTGTTTCAACGAGCGCGCACTGGAGCTACGGAACAGTTGTTAAAATTGACCACGGCTCGGGTCTTGTTTCGCTTTATGCGCATTTATCGGCAAGGTATGTTAATGCAGGCGACTATGTGCAAAAGGGCGATGTTATAGGTGCTGTAGGTAGCACAGGAAATTCGACGGGAAATCACCTTCACTATGAGGTAAACTTAAATGGAGCAACGGTAAACCCACGTGTTTACCTCGATCCAAGTGTTGTGGCACAATTATATTATTAATGTCACTAAGCTTTTTCTGAAAGGGTATACTAAAACATGAATCGTAAAATTTCCATTAACTTAGCGTTGGCAATTGCTATTATAGCAATGACAGTTACATTTTCAGTAACAATGATATTTTCTCAAAGCATATTTGAAGAAACTGTTGCAAGTGTAAGGCAAAAAGAAACTCAGTATGATAAAATAGCGGAGATAGATAAAAATGTTCGCGATAATTCGTACTATAATATTACAGACGAAGTTTTGTACGACATGCTTGCCACAGGATATATGGCAGGTATTCAAGATGAAAATGCCAGGTACTACACATCGGCACAGTATTTAAATTATTTGAACGAGCAGTCGGGAACAAGTATAGGTATAGGTATAGATTTTTTTAAACAGACAGGCGAATACCCATTAGTTACCCGCATATATATTAACTCTCCTGCGTACGATTTAGGTATAGATAAGGGATATTCTATAATAAAAATAGGCGAAACAGACCTAAGAAATTTAAGTACAAGTTCAATAAATGCGCTACTTCGCGGAACCGAGGGCAGCACAATTACTATTACTTACGAAGATTCTAACAATAGACAATACGAGCCAATTACATTGCAAAGGCGCCAATATGAAACACCTACTATTGAGTGGCAACAAAATGAAAATGAAGTTGTGGGCTATATAAAAATAATAGATTTTAAAGTAGAAACTGCAAACGAGCTTTCAAATGCAATTGACAGTATGACTAACTCTGAACAAGGATTACAAGGGCTTGTTATAGATTTAAGAGATAATACGGATAGCAATATTGAAAATATGCTTAACACATTAGACGTTATTTTGCCTGCCGGTGCAATGGGATATAGTTTAGAAAAAGATGGAACAACTGAAGTTTTAGACATATCAGATAATGCAAATAGAGTAGAGGTTCCAGTTGTTGCTTTAGTCAATGGCAATACATCGGGTGGCTCTGAGTTGTTTGCGTTAGCTGTAAGAGATTTTGGTATTGGGCAAGTAGTTGGTGAAACAACTGCCGGCAATGGTCATATTCAATGTACGCCTGTACGTATGTCAGATGGTTCGGCAATTAGTTATACAATTGGTATAATGCTGTCGTCATTAAACGAATCGTTTAATGACGTGGGTGTAACTCCTGACGTTGAAGCGACACTAAGGGATGATGAAAAGGAAATGTACTACAACTTAATTCCAAGTATGGACTCTCAAGTTTTACGTGCAAAAGAAGCACTTTTGATGTTTGGAAATTTAGCGGAAACCGGTGTGCAAGAGCAAACAACAAGTGAGCCTACACAAGAGCAACAACAAAGCGAAGAGCAACAACCAGAGCAAAGTGATACAGAGCAAAGTGATACAGAACAAAGTGAAGTACAAGAATAATTTTATTTAAACTTAAAGAGAGAGCTTTAACTATGCAACTTACTAATATATCTACTATAAAACAATTATGCAAAGCGCATGGGTTTTCTCTTTCAAAAGGGTTTGGGCAAAACTTTATTGTAAACGAAAACGTGTGCCCAACAATAACCGATTATTGCGAAATAGACAGCACATATGGCGTGCTTGAAATTGGCCCGGGGATAGGTGTTTTAACAAAAGAGCTTGCAAAACAAGCGGCAAAAGTTGTGGCAATAGAGGTAGATGATAGATTACCGCCTGTTTTAAGCCAAACTCTTGAAGAATTTGATAATGTTAAAATTATATTGCAAGATGTTTTAAAAGCAGATATTAATAAAATTATAAATGAAGAATTTGCAGGGTTAAAAGTTATAGTGTGTGCAAACTTGCCGTATTATATAACAAGCCCAATAATTATGAAATTGCTTGAGGACAGGCTTGATATAGAGCATATAACTGTAATGGTACAAAAAGAGGTAGCCGACAGAATATGTGCAAGCACAGGTACAAGGCAATGTGGTGCAATTACATATGCTGTTAATTATTTTGCACAGGCAGAAATACTATTTAACGTGCAACCGGGAAGTTTTTACCCGCCACCTAAAGTTGTAAGTACAGTTATACAGTTGCGTATACATAAAAATGCACCGGTAAATGTAAAAAGCGAAAAATTGTTAATGAAGCTGATACGAAGTGCATTTAACCAAAGAAGAAAAACAGCGGTAAATGCAATAAGTGCAGGGGTATCGGTACCAAAACAAAATGTAATTACTGCGCTTGAAAAATTAAATATTTTACCTACAGCAAGAGGTGAACAGCTTACGCTTGAAGATTTTGCAAACCTTGCAAATGAACTTATTATAAGTTGCGATAACGTGTAAATTTATTTAGCAATAAAAATAACTAAAAAAACCAACCAATATACAGGCGCTAAGCCTAATTATAAGGGTTGGTATTTTTTATACTTTTTTATAAATTATAATGCAATAAATTTTAACCATAAGTAAAGTAAAAAAACTTATATACTTTTTTCAGTTTCAACAACAATGTCACCTGTTTCGTCAAAAAAAACTGGTTGTGCAGTATTTTTTGTATACCTCAGCATGTCTTTAACACGCCTTACCTCGTCTTTAATATATAAAATATACGCCTCGCCCTCTTTTTGTGCTCTGCCGGTTCGGCCTATTCTGTGCGTATAATTTTCATTAGATTGCGGTACATCATAATTAAAAACAGCATCTACATCTTCAACATCTATGCCTCTTGCGGCAACATCTGTAGCGCAAAGTACGGCTAAGTTGCCACTTTTAAATTGTGTCATTATACCATTGCGCTCGTTTTGAGATAAGTCTCCGTGCAAGCAGTCTACAGAAAAATTAAGTTCGGCAAGCTTATTTGCAATAACTGCAGTTGTGTATTTTGTATTGCAAAATACCATTACTCTTTTAAAGTTCTTGTATAAAATTATCGAAGTTAAATCGGCCATTTTATTTCTTCCTGTTGTTAGTACGGCATACTGCTTAATTTTAGGTAAGCTTTGAAGCTGTGGAATTACAGTAATTTCTTCGGCATCGTTTTGATAAAGCCAGCCAATATCCATAACTTCGCGGCTAATTGTTGCACTAAACATAGCAAGCATTTTTTTGCTTTTTACTATGTCTAATATTTTTCTAACATCTTTGTAAAAACCCATGTTAAGCATTTCATCGGCTTCATCTAATACAAATGTACTTATTTTCGATACATCAACGGTTTTTCTGTTAATATGGTCGAGAAAACGTCCCGGTGTGGCAACAATTATATGCACACCTTTTTTCAATTTATCTGTTTGGCGCTGCATATTACTACCGCCATATAAAGTTACAATTTTAATTTGCGTATAATAATAAGCAATGCTTTTTAAATCTTGTGTTATTTGTTGTGCAAGCTCCCGTGTTGGTGCTAGTATTACAGCTTGTGGTGCTTTTAGCTCTTGCTTTATGCCCATTACAATGGGTATGCCAAATGCGCATGTTTTGCCTGTTCCAGTCGGTGCTTTTGCAATAATATCTCTGCCATCAAGCATTACAGGTATAGCTTTTTCTTGTATTTCTGTCATTTCAGTAAAACCCATGCGTTCTATTGCATTTTGTATATCATTTGGTAAATTCAACTCTTTGTAATTCATTATGCATCTCCTAAATACTACTAAATGTATAATATATAAAAATATTATTAATTGTATATTTTATTTAAATTAAATTATGTAAATATATTAACACACAAGGCAAAATAATGCAAAATTATTGCATTTATAAATTCATATGATATAATTTTAAACAAACTTTACAAATATAAAATTAGCTTTAAAATAAGCGGAGGACACGATGACTGTAGAAAAGAAAAAACGAATTTTAAGTGGAATACAGCCTAGCGGCGTAAGTTTTACATTAGGAAATTATGTTGGCGCAGTAAGAAACTGGCAAGCATTGCAAGATGAGTATGATTGTTTTTATATGATAGCAAATATGCACGCAATAACATTGCGCCAAGTGCCCGCACAGCTTAGGCAGAGAACAAAAGAAACTGCTGCACTATTGCTTGCATGTGGTATATCGCCTGAAAAAAGCGTAGTGTTTGTGCAAAGTGATGTTGCAGCGCACACACAGCTTAATTGGGTGTTTAACTGCTTAACACCATTTGGAGAACTTACAAGAATGCACCAATTTAAAGAGAAGAGTGCAAAAAATGTAGCCGATATAAATTCGGGGCTTTTTACGTATCCTGTACTAATGGCGGCAGATATTTTGTTATATAACCCCGACCTTGTGCCCGTAGGAATAGACCAGAAACAGCACCTAGAACTTGCAAGAAATACGGCTCAGAGGTTTAATTCAATGTATAGCGAAACTTTTATTGTGCCTGACGGATACATACCTAAAACAGGTGCAAAAATTATGAGTTTGCAAGAGCCCGATAAAAAAATGAGCAAGAGCGATGAAAATGCACAAAGCTATATTTTAATGTTAGATGATGAAGATACAATTGTTAGAAAATTAAAGCGAGCTGTAACAGATAGTGACGGGAAAGTTTGTGCATCGGATGATAAGCCCGGTATAACTAACCTTATTACAATATACAGTGCAATGACGGGTAAAACCTTTGAAGAAATTGAAAACGATTTTGCCAATTTAGGCTATGGGGATTTCAAAATGGCAGTTGCTCAAAGTATAGTAGAAAAGCTAGTACCTATACAAAATGAGTACAAGAAAATTTTGGAAGATAAAACATATCTTGATGACGTTTTAAAGAAGGGAAATGAAACAGCAAATTATATAAGTTCTCGAATAATGTCGAAAATTTATAGAAAAGTTGGGTTTTTATAATTTATTAGCGTAAAATTTTGGTGTTTTCGACAGTTTCCAAGTATTGACAAATGTTTCCAAAATTTGTATAATAATGACAAAGAGTTAACATATTAATTGTCGAAAGAGGGATAAAATTATGAAATCTACAGGAATAGTAAGAAAAATAGATGAACTTGGCAGAGTTGTATTACCTATTGAGCTAAGGCGTGTATTGAGTTTGGATAAAGATTCCTCTTTAGAAATATATGTGGACGATGATACTGTTATATTAAAAAAATATCAACCTGCTTGTATATTTTGTGGTGTAGTAGACGATATATTAAAATATGAAAGCAGAAATATTTGCAAAAATTGCAGATCGGAAATTGCGAATTTAGAATAATTTGCATAAATCTATTCACACAATATTTATAGACATTAAGGCTTTTTTATTATATAATATAAAACAGGTGTGCTGATAATAGCACAACTGTTTTTTTGTTTTATTTTAAAGTTTAAAGGTAGGCGATTTTTTGTCAGATTTCAAAAAAGACAAAAACGAAAATAATATACACAATAATAAAAATACTCTTGATAATTTTTCTACTGGGACCATCATTAAAGAGGTAGCAAGAAGGTTTGTTAGTTTTGTAGTTAAATGTGCAAAAGCCGCAGGTAGGGGTATAAAAAAAGCTGCAATAGCAACGTGGAGGGTAACAAAAATAGCCGCCATAGCCACAGGTAAAGCCATAGCAAAGGCAAGCGTATTTACTGCTAAGTGGGTAAAAATAGGCGCAATAGCCACAGGAAAATTTATAGCAAAAGTAAGCATAATAACAGCCACAGCAATAAAAAGGGCTGTGCTAGCGGCTGCAAAATTTATACGTCACTATGCGCCAATAGTTTGGGCGGCAATAGTGCGCGGTGCAAAAGCCGCAGGTAGGGGTATAAAAAAAGCTGCAATAGCAACGTGGAGGGTAACAAAAAAAGCCGCCATAGCTACAGGTAAAGCCATAGCAAAGGCGAGCGTATTTACTGCCAAGTGGGTAAAAATAGCTGCCATAGCCACAGGAAAATTTATAGCAAAAGTAAGCATAATAACAGCCAC
>CAYJGU010000016.1:0-42694 GCA_964369925.1 uncultured Bacteroides sp.
TATATTATATTTAAGGAAAAATAATATATGGAGAGATGGCTGAGCTGGTCGAAGGAGCACGATTGGAAATCGTGTAGTGCAGAAATGTACTCTGGGGTTCGAATCCCCATCTCTCCGCCATATTGTCACTCACTTTACTAAGTGGGTGACAATTTTTATCCGTATATGAAAATCATCATTTCACACCATTGCATGGTTTTTCCTGTTATAAAAAAGGCACACCCGAGTTTACTGCTCAGTTCTCAAGCACCCTCACAATGCAAACCTGTTGTTACCACCTTTTTCTGTTTACTTTTACATATCCACCTTAAAAAAACATGCAGACTTTTAAATTGCAATTTTTCGCACTATTTAACCATAATTTTGCCGGATACAATTACATGTATCCGGCAATTTATTTTATATTAAATAATAGTTATTGTTTAAATACTACAACTGCCACCATGGTCATGGTCGTGCGCATCTTCAATTTTGCCAACTATCGGTTCCGGATCTACTCCTTGTTTGCGATAATAATCTGACAATGCTGTTTTTATAGCTTGCTCTGCAAGCACACTACAGTGTATTTTATTTGCCGGAAGCCCTTCAAGTGCTTCTACAACCGCTTTATTTGTAAGTTTTAGCGCATCGTCAATACTTTTACCTTTTATCATTTGCGTTGCCATGCTAGACGTTGCCACGGCTGCACCGCAACCAAAAGTTTTAAATTTAACATCTGTTATAATGTCGCCCTCTACTTTTATAGACATCCTCATAACGTCTCCACATTTTGCACTGCCTACTTCGCCCACTCCATCGGCATTTTCTATTTCTCCCAAATTTTGTGGGTTAGTAAAATGTTGCATTACTTTTTCACTATACATAATATTCATTCCTTTTATTTGCTTCATTATTTATTTTCAAAGTTATTTATTCCCAAATTGCACTGCGTTTTCTAACCTCTTCAACAACACCAACAAGTTCTTCGCACACTTTTCTAGCTTCCGCCATAGTGTTTTGTACACCAAAGCTAATTCTTACACTACAGTTTGCATCTGCATGTGTTTGGCCTATTGCCAGCAATACGTGGCTAGGGTCTAAATCGCCCGACGTACAAGCACTTCCGCTTGATGCACATATCCCTTTCATGCCCAAAAACAACAAAATGCTTTCACTTTCTGCAGCAGGAAAACTTAAATTGACATTTCCTGGCAAACGTTTTTTCATGTCTTTTGGGCCATTTACTATAGTTTGAGGTATATTTTTAACGGCAAAATCTAAAACATAATCTCGCATTTCACTAAGTTGTTTATGCTTTTCTTCTATCCTGTTAGCACTTATTTCCAAAGCTGTGGCAAGACCAACAATTCCCGCAACATTTTCTGTTCCGGCTCTTCTTTTTCTCTCTTGCGATCCACCCTCAAGTAAGTTTTCAGGAGCAACGCCCTTTTTAATGTATAAAACGCCCATTCCCTTTGGCCCATTAAATTTATGGCCTGAAAGGCTAAGCATATCTACATTTAAATTTGTAACATCAATAGGTATACTGCCAGCAGCTTGTACTGCATCGGTGTGAAACCAAACTTTGTTTTCTTTACAAATTTTTCCTATTTGCTCAATAGGCTGTATTGTTCCTATTTCGTTATTGGCAAACATTATGCTCACAAGTGCTGTATCTTGCCTTATTGCACTTTGCACACTGCTTGGCGATACAAAACCATCACCATCCACTTTTAAATATGTTACTTCAAAGCCTTCTTTTTCAAGTTTTTGCATAGTGTGCAAAACTGCATGATGCTCTATTGTGCTTGTTATTAAATGCTTTTTGCCCTGTTTTGCGAGCCTATATGCAGCACCTTTTATTGCCCAGTTAATGCTCTCTGTTCCACCACTTGTAAAAAAAACTTCGTTTGCCTCACAATTAAGCGCATCCGCTACCTTTTTACGAGATTTCTCTATTGCGTTTTTTGCCACTGCACCTATTTCGTAAATCTCACTGTTAGATGGATTTCCGTACATTTCACTAAAATATGGCAGCATTTCATTTAATACACTTTGCGCAACAGGTGTTGTTGCCGCATTATCTAAATATATTATCCCCTTCAATACACTCACCTTGTCTTATAATTAAAAAAATTACGTAAATAATAGGTAATTATTATTTGTGTTTTAACTTATTATTTATGTTTAATTTTAATATATACTATTTTGGTATAATTTGCAACTGTTATTTACAAAGTTAACAATAAATTAATTATTTAATAGTTAAATTATCCATATAATAAAACAAAATTACAAATAAAACATTGCAACGTTTGCAGTTTATTTTTTTGTAAATATTTATTTATACTTTGCTGTCTCTTCAACGGCAAGTGAGTCGCAACGCTCGTTATATGGATGGCCTGCATGCCCCTTTATCCACTCGTATTTTATTTCATGAATATCTGTAAGTTGTAAAAGTTCTTGCCACAAATCGCTGTTTAAAGCAGGTTTTTTATCGCTTTTTATCCAGCCTTTCGCTCTCCAATTTTTAGCCCAGCCCTTTTCAAGAGCGTCTATAACATACTTCGAATCGCTGCAAAGTGTAATACTGCAAGGCTGTTTAAGCGCCTTTAGCGCCATTAAAAACGCTGTAAGCTCCATGCGGTTATTTGTTGTATCGGCCATTCCGCCACTAAGTACTTTTTCAACTCCGTTATATTCTAAAATAGCACCCCAGCCACCGGGCCCGGGATTACCGCTACAAGAGCCATCTGTATAAATGTTTACTTTTTTCATTTTTCATCCTTAATGTATTAAAATATTTTGTATAATATTATATCATAAAACTTTTTTATAACAAATAGTTAATAAAATATTTACTATATTACAGCTTTTAATTATTAAATTACATAAAAATAGTGTAGCAACTTAAGTTGCTACACTATTTTAAAAACATATATACTTGCTTATTATTACTTATATTTGACTTGCAGCAACTGCACAAGCAACAGTAGCACCAACCATTGGGTTATTACCCATACCAATTAGTCCCATCATTTCAACGTGAGCAGGAACACTAGAAGAGCCGGCAAATTGAGCATCGCCGTGCATACGTCCCATACTGTCTGTTAAGCCGTAGCTTGCAGGGCCTGCAGCAATGTTATCCGGATGTAATGTACGACCTGTACCGCCACCCGATGCAACTGAAAAATATTTTTTGTTGTTTTCAATTGACCATTTTTTATATGTGCCTGCAACAAGATGTTGGAACCTTGTTGGGTTTGTTGAGTTACCTGTAATAGAGCACTGTACGTCCTCTTTTTTCATAATTGCAACGCCTTCTAACACGTCGTTTGCACCGTAACAGTTAACTGAAGCACGTGGGCCGTCTGAAAAGGCTATGCGCTCAACTTCAATAAGTTCGCCTTTTTTAAAGTCATAATCTGTTTTAACAAATGTAAACCCGTTAATTCTGCTTATAATATAAGCTGCATCTTTTCCAAGGCCGTTTAAAATAACCCTAAGTGGTGTTTTACGAGCTTTGTTAGCTGTTTGTGCTATACCAATAGCGCCCTCAGCTGCTGCAAAGCTTTCATGGCCTGCCAAAAATGCAAAGCATGTGCAATCCTCGCTAAGTAACATTGCGCCAAGGTTACCATGGCCTATACCTACTTTGCGTTGCTCTGCAACAGAGCCGGGAATTGTAAATGCCTCAAGGCCTTCGCCAATTGCAGCTGCACATTCAGCTGCAGATTTAAGTCCTCTTTTAACTGCAATAGCAGTGCCAAGTGTATATGCCCAAACCGCATTGTCAAAACAAATATTTTGCACGCCTTTTACAATTGCACTGCAATCTATTCCTTTTGCAAGCAGCATTTCGTTACATTCGTCAAGTGTATTTAAGCCGTTTTCTTTTAAACATGCCTCAATTTTAGGCATGCGACGGTCCATACTTTCAAATGTTGCCATCTTACTACCTCACCTTCCTTACTCTTCACGTGGGTCAATATATTTGACCGCACCGTCTTCGGGCTTAAAGCGCCCGTAAGTACCCATGTTTGCTTTATAAGCTTCGTTAGGGTCTTTTCCACGCCTGATGTCTTCCATCATTTTGCCAAGACGTACAAACTCATAACCTATTACTTCGCTGTTTTTATCCACAGCCATACGTGTTATGTAGCCTTCGGTAAGCTCTAGGTAACGCACACCTTTTGCTTTTGTTGAAAAAATAGTACCTGTCATGCTGCGCAAACCTTTTCCAAGGTCTTCAAGTCCTGCGCCTACTGGCAAACCATCGTCGGAAAATGCTGTTTGACTACGGCCATAAACAATTTGTAAAAACAACTCGCGCATTGCAACGTTAATTGCATCGCACACAAGGTCTGTGTTAAGTGCTTCTAAAATTGTTTTGCCCGGTAAAATTTCACCGGCCATTGCTGCAGAGTGTGTCATACCTGAACAACCGACAGTTTCTACAAGTGCCTCTTCAATAATACCATTTTTTACGTTTAGTGTTAGCTTACATGTGCCTTGTTGTGGTGCACACCAACCAACACCGTGTGTTAAACCGCTAATGTCCTTGATCTCGTACGCTTTAACCCAATTGCCCTCTACGGGTATTGGTGCAGGTCCGTGATCTACTCCTTTAGTAAGCGGACACATATGCTCTACTTCATGAGAATAAGTCATAGTGATACTCCTTACATTGATAAATTAATAACTTGTTGCCTAAATTATATTATAGATAAATTTATACTTATTTGCAAGTATTAAACACCATGCTTTTTAAACTTTTTACATTTTTTTTATTAAATTCACATTTTTTTTATCGATAATACATTTTTTGTATTTTATTACAAATTTTTTTCAACATTAATGTTGACATCGCCAAAATAATTGTTATAATTAAATCATAATCCAAAACAACAGTTCTTGAGTTGATATACAATTTAATTAATAAGGAGAATTATTATGTCGAGCGTAGATTTGAGAGATATTGATTTTAAAGAATTTAATGATGTACTTGCAACATGCACAGGTGATGTTTACATGGTTACACCTGAGGGCGACAGATTAAATTTAAAAAGCAAACTTTGCCAATTAATTGGTTTTACAAAACTTGTAGAAGGCGGAAATATTGCAAACGCAACACTTGAATGTTCAAATGTTGAAGATCAAAGTAAACTATTTCGTTTTAACATGTTTGGCGCTGCAAATACAGAATCTAAATAATTTTTAGCATTATTTTTAAAACAAAAGGTTGGTACAATAAAAGTACCAACCTTTTTTATTTTATAATTTTATTATTTTTTTACTATATTAAATATTTTAAATTTAAATAATAAAAGTTATTGCAATCTTTAGTATTATTCTTCCATTTGGCGGCCCATTAAGCATGCTGCCACATGCACGTGTGCGCTTGCGCTATCTTCACTTGCCGCAAAAGGAACACCCGGCATATCTTGAGATATGCTTATAAGTGCAACACTACCTATTATGTCTCCTTGACATATTATAGGTGAAATTACACTTGCTACAATACTGCTTGTTTTGGAAACATGTATAGTTTGTTCCTTTACATTAGTTGTGCGTCTTAACTCAACTACATTTTCATATTCTTTTGTAAGTGTATTTTGTAATAGCTCTTTATTGTTAATGCTTGCGGCTATTACTTGGTCTCTATCTGTTACAATTGCACAAACACCTGTGTTTTTATTTAATATATCAATATAACTTTGTGCAAAACTTGAAAGTTCTCCCATTGGGGAATATTTTTTAAAAATAACCTCGTTGTTGTTTGAAACATATATTTCAAGTGGATCTCCAACTCTTATTAATTGTGTGCGCCTTATTTCTTTTGGTATCACTACCCTTCCCAAGTCGTCTATACGTCTAACAATTCCTGTTGCTTTCATATTATTCTCCATTCTGCCACAATTGAATATTTTTATGCGCGGCTTTGTGCGTTAGTTAATAATTCGCCTTAATTTTTGCTTATAATTACTTTCTTGTTAAATTCATTTTACTTCGCAAATTGTTTAGGTATTTTTTTCAATTAGATATAGTATTTACCAAGTTAGGAAAATTATTCAATTTTAAATTATTTTGGCAATTAACTTTTAAAAACACAATTTAGGCTTTTGTGTAGTAATTTTAATTATACCGGCCAAAATATGGTAATAAATTTAAATAAACTTATATGAAAATATGACTAAATTGTTAAACTTGTTAATTTTTATGTATTTTTCTCAATAATCCTTGACATTATAAAAAAGATGTGTAAAATTAAATTAGCACTCTACACTAACGAGTGCCAAAAACAATATTTTTGCTAGGAGGCGGTTGTGCTTTGGATAAGCGAAAAAGACAGGTTTTACAAGCAGTTGTTCGTTTGTATACATTAGATGGAGAACCTGTTGGAAGTTCATTACTTGCGAATCATTTTAGCATGGCAGTTTCTAGCGCAACGCTTAGAAGTGACATGGCAGCCCTTACAAAGCTTGGTTTGCTTGAACAGCCGCACACAAGCGCCGGAAGAATACCCAGCACTAAGGGGTTTAGGTATTACATTGATAATTTAATGGAGAGTTCGACACAGATTAGCGAGGCTGAAAAACTGCATATATTTAATGCTTTTAAAGACATGGATTTTGACCCCGAGGGGCTTGCACGAGATACTGCAAAAGCATTGGCAAAACATACAGGTTTAGCAGCACTTGCCTCTACACCAAAAAGCAACGATGTTTGCATAGCGCACTTTGAGGTTGTGCAAGTTGGTTTGTACAGTGCAGCAATATTAGCCGTTAATACAGTTGGCGCCGTTAGCACACGAACTGTAAAGTTTACAATACCTTTAGGTTGCGAAGAACTTGATTTGTTGCAAAAAATTATTAACTCTAATTTAACTTTTTTAAACCCGGCCGATGTAAGCGATTCGTTTATTTTTACAATAGAGCAGTATTTACAAGGAACACAAAAGTTGCTTGTTGTGGGCATTAAAGCCGCTTTAACTTTGCTTAAAAATTGCGATAAAAAAGCTATTCATTTAGAAGGTAAACAACATTTACCTGCACTTAAAAGCGATAACACAAGTTTTAAAAACCTAATGTTTTTTTTAAGCGATGAAGTAGCAACACAAAAGTATTTAAAAAAGCTTTTAATGCAAACAACCATATTACTGGGAGATGACATTGAGGAGTATCCAATGCCTGATTATTGTATTATAGGCAAACAGTATGTTGCCGGTGGCGGCACAACCGGTACATTGGCAGTAGTTGGCCCTTTAAGAATTAACTTTACCGATATAGCCTTACGCATTGAGTTATTTGCAAATATTTTAGGTCAGTACATGTCCGGCAAGCACGAAAAAGAAATTTTAGTTTAAAACTATAATAATTACTTAATATGTTAAGTAAAATAACAATATTGTCAGAACGGAGATTTTATATGGCACAAAGCGAAAACACAAACTTTACAGATGAGCAAGTTTTAGAAAGCGAAACACAACAAAACGAGCAAAATAGTAACAGTGATGACAACAACATAAGAGATGTAAAGAGTGATGATAAAAACCAAGATAAAGTTGACAAAGCAAAAAAGCAAAATGCCGATAGTGTAAAAAACACACAGTCAAAATCGGGCAGTGTTAAAACAGCTGCAGCACTTGCAGCCGCACAAGCCGAATGCGAGAAGCTAAAAACAGAACTTAGTGAAATAAACGATAAATTTTTACGTAATGCGGCAGAATATGAAAATTTTAGAAAACGCAGTATAAGAGAAAAAGACAGTGCTTTTTCGGGCGGTATTTGCCATGCAGTTGAAAAAATGTTACCCGTTATAGACACATTGACACTTGCAATAAACGCACCTACTCAAGATGAAAGCTATAAAAAAGGAGTAGAGATGACTTTAGAACAGTGCAAAAGAGCCTTTGAAGCTCTTGGTGTAAAAGAAGTTGATGCATTAAACACTCAATTCGACCCAAATTTACACGCGGCTTTAGCCTCGGCACCGGCGCCCGATGGCACAGAAAGCGGCACAGTACTTCAAGTATTGCAACCCGGCTACATGCTTGCCGATAAAGTTATACGTCATGCTGCTGTTATGGTTGCAGATTAATTGGCATAAAATATTTTAGCAATAGGCAAATATTTAATTAAATATTTGCAAAACAAAAAAAATACATTACAAATTTTATTTATAATAAAGGAGAAATAATTATGGGAAAAATTATAGGTATAGACCTTGGTACAACTAACAGTTGTGTAGCAGTTATGGAGGGTGGCGAACCCGTTGTTATAGCAAATGCAGAGGGTTCAAGAACAACACCTTCAGTTGTTGGATTTGCAAAAAACGGTGAAAGACTTGTAGGTCAAGTTGCAAAACGTCAGGCAATTACTAATCCCGACAGAACAATTTCGTCTATTAAACGCCACATGGGTACAGACCATAAAGTTGATATAGACGGCAAAAAATACACACCACAAGAAATAAGTGCAATGATATTGCAAAAATTAAAGGCAGATGCAGAGGCTTATTTAGGCGAAAAAGTTACAGAAGCAGTAATAACAGTACCTGCTTATTTTAACGACAGCCAGCGCCAAGCAACAAAAGATGCAGGCACAATTGCCGGCCTTGATGTAAAACGTATTATTAACGAGCCTACAGCGGCTGCACTTGCATATGGTGCAGACAAAGAAGCTGACCAAAAAATTATGGTATACGACCTTGGAGGCGGCACATTTGACGTTTCTATTATTGAAATTGGCGACAGTGTAACAGAAGTTTTAGCAACAGCCGGCGATACAAAACTTGGCGGTGATGACTTTGACCAATGTGTTATTAACTGGATGGCAGAAGAATTTAAAAAAGAGAACGGCGTAGATTTAAAAAGCGACAAAATGGCTGCACAGCGTTTAAAAGAAGCTGCTGAAAAAGCTAAAATAGAGCTTAGTGGTGTTGCAAGTACAGCAATTAACTTGCCATTTATTACAGCAGATGCAAATGGCCCAAAACATCTTGACATGACATTGACAAGAGCAAAGTTTAACGAGCTTACACAAGACCTTGTTAAACGTACAATGGAGCCAACAAAACAAGCACTTAAAGATGCAGGTCTTGAGCCAAACGAACTTCATAAAATACTTCTTGTTGGTGGTTCTACAAGAATACCTGCAGTGCAAGATGCTGTTAAAGACTTTATGAAAATTGATCCGAGCAAAGGCATTAACCCGGATGAATGTGTTGCAGTTGGTGCAGGCATACAGGGCGGCGTTTTAGGCGGAGACGTAAAAGGCGTATTGCTTTTAGACGTTACACCACTTAGCCTTGGTATTGAAACAATGGGTAAAGTTACAACAAAAATTATAGAGAGAAATACAACAATACCTGCTAAAAAAAGCCAAGTATTCTCTACAGCTGCCGACAACCAAGCAGAAGTTGAAATTAATGTATTGCAAGGTGAGCGCGAATTTGCACAAGACAATAAGTCACTTGGTGTTTTCCACCTAGACGGTATTGCCCCGGCACCAAGAGGTGTTCCTCAAATTGAAGTTACTTTTGACATTGATGCAAACGGTATTGTTAAAGTTAGTGCAAAAGACAAAGGTACAGGTAAAGAGCAACACATTACAATTACTGCATCTACCGATATGAAAAAAGAAGAAGTAGAAAAAGCAATTAAAGAGGCAGAGCAATATGCTGCCGAAGATAAAAAACGCCGCGAAGATGTAGATATTCGCAACGGTGCAGACCAAATGGTTTTCCAAACAGAAAAAGCATTGCAAGAGATGGGCGATAAAATAAGCGAAGATGAAAAAACTGATTTAACAACAAAAATTGACGCTTTGAAAGAAGCGTTGAAAGGCGATGATATTTCTGCAATTAGTGCAAAACAAGAAGATTTGCAAAAAGCATTTCATGCTGTAAGCGAAAAAATGTACAGCGAAGCTGCTGCTTCACAAGGCGCAAGCCAAGGCGAAGCACCTCACGAACCTGTTGGCGACGACAATATAGTTGACGCAGACTTTAAAGAGGTTTAATATAATTATATAGCACTAATAAAGGTAAGCACCGATTGATAAACTCAACTCGGTGCTTACACAAGTTGTCAGTAAAAAAAAATAATGCTATAACTGCATTATTTTAACTAAATAACGCAAATTTTATAAGCACGGCTGTGCGGCTGTGTTTAACGTAAGTGGTGAAGATATGGCAGATAAAAGAGATTATTATGAGACACTGGGCATTGCAAACACAGCAACAGAAGATGAAATAAAAAAAGCTTACAGAAAGCTAGCTAAAAAGTATCACCCCGATTTAAACCCAAATGATAAAACGGCTGAAGATAAATTTAAAGAGGTTGGCGAAGCATACGAGATACTTAGTGATAAGCAAAAACGCAGCAGATACGACCAATTTGGCCATGCAGGGGTAGACCCTAACTATGGCGCCGGTGGCGGCGGTTTTGGCGGCGGCTTTGGCGGCGTAGATTTAGGCGATATATTCGGAGATTTATTTGGCGGCGGTTTTGGCGGTGGCTTTGGTTCTCAATGGCGTAGTGCAAACCCCAATGCACCTAAAAGAGGTGCCGACGTACGTGTGAGCCTTATTTTAAGCTTTATGGAAGCTGTACACGGCTGTAAAAAAACTGTTAAAGTTACAAAACAAGATACCTGTAGTGAGTGTTCTGGCAGCGGTGCTGCAAAAGGAACATCACCGGAAACTTGTACGCATTGCCGAGGTACAGGTTATGTTACTGTACAGCAGCGCACACCTTTTGGTGTTATGCAATCAAGCCAGCCTTGTTCACATTGTTCGGGCAAAGGCAAAACTATTAACAAACCTTGTAACAAATGCCATGGTAGCGGCCGCAATGCAAGCCAAAAAACTGTGGAAATAAATGTTCCCGCCGGTATAGATGACGACCAAAGCCTAAGGCTTTCGGGCATGGGCGATGCAGGACTTAACGGCGGACCTAAAGGTGATTTAATTGTTATAGTTACTGTAAGACCAGACACACTTTTTGAACGTGATGGCTACGATATACACGTTAAGCTACCGCTAACATACGGACAATTTGTTTTGGGCGCAACTGTTATCGTTCCAACTATAGACGGCAAGGTTGAATACCAAGTTCCCGAGGGAACACAAAGTGGGGCAACGTTCCGTTTGCGCAGCAAAGGTATACATTACGTTAACGGCAGAGGCAGAGGCGACCAATACGTACACGTAATAATGGAAACACCTAAAAAATTAAATAAATCTCAAAAAGAAGCATTAAAAACTTTTGAGAATTTGATGAAAGAAGATAACTACGAACAACGCAAAGGCTTTTTTAAAAGCTTAAAAGAAAAGTTTGATAACAAAGATTAGTATTTATAAAAAAACGAATCGGAGAATTTTATGAACAAACCCGTATTAGTTGTTATGGCTGCCGGCATGGGCAGCAGATATGGCGGAATGAAGCAAATTGATCCTGTTGGAAAAAACGGTGAACTTATTATTGATTATTCTGTGTTTGATGCAAAGCGTGCAGGTTTTGAAACAGTTATATTTATTATAAAGCATGAAATAGAGCAGACATTTAAACAAGCTATAGGTGATAGACTTTCTAAAGTTATGAATGTTCAATATGCTTATCAAGAATTAACAAACTTGCCAAGTGGGTACGAAATACCAAACGGACGCGTTAAGCCTTTTGGCACTGCACATGCGGTATTGTCGGCTAAAAGCATTATAAACGGCCCGTTTGCCGTTATTAACGCCGATGATTACTACGGCGTTAATGCATTTAAAGTTATGTACGATTACCTTATAAATACGCCTGATAGCGACAATATTTACGAATATGCCATGGTTGGGTATATGCTTGAAAACACAGTTACCGATAACGGATATGTTTCAAGGGGTGTATGCAATACTAACAATAGCGGTTACCTTGTAGACATTACCGAGAGAACAAGAATTGAAACTTATGACCACGGCATACATTATACCGAAAACGATGGTAAAACGTGGATTGATATTGCATCTGACACAACTGTATCTATGAACATGTGGGGCTTTAACAAAAGCTTTTTACAAGAGTTAGACAATAGATTTAAAGAATTTTTAGATATTGATGTCAAACAAAATCCACTTAAAAGCGAGTATTTTTTACCTACTGTTGCCGATGACCTTATTAAAGAGGGCAAAGCACAAATAAAAGTGCTTAAAAGCAGCGACAAGTGGTTTGGTATAACTTATAAAGAAGATAAGCCTACTGTTGTAAATGCAATAGAGCAAAAAACAAGTAGCGGTGTTTATCCTCAAAATTTATGGGCTTAAATTAGTATATATAAAAAAGCAAGGCTATTTCTAGCCTTGCTTTTTTATATATTTTTTTTAATATCTATCACAAAATCATACGGTGCTATGTTATATATTTTATCTCTTATAGAAAAAGTTATATAAGCACTAGACCTATTAATACATATGCTGGCAATACTATCTTTACTTACCCTGTCGTAACTTAGCACATCTCCATGTGCACTTTTAATTACAATGTCACCACTTTTAAATGCCGAACATTTTTTTCTGTACCCTGCAAGCTTTACTAAACAATTTTTTACACGATTTTCTTTATTGTTCCAGTTGAAAAATGCTCTGTTAAAAGGGTCTTTATACCCTTGCATTGCAATTTCATCACCGTAATATACACATGGAATACCTGGCAGTGTGTATATTATTGCATATGCAATACATAGCTTTTTTATACCCATTTCATATTCGTCATGTGTTAACAATTTGCCGCTTTGCCAATATCTATCTTTTCCTTCACTGCTAGGGCCAACCAGCGCAGTAATTGCTCTCATTGTATCATGTGTAGACATGAAGTTCATAAGCACATCAAGCGCGGGTTTTGGATAATTTTCGCAAATTGTCATAATTCGCTCTGCAGTGTTTTGCGCTTTTTCACCTTTACAAAATGCAAGCACAGCCTCTTTAAATGGGTAGTTCATTGTAGCATCTAAGCCTTTGCCACACAAATAAGTACGCCTTTTACCATAACTTACTTTGTCGGTTGCATCTTCCCAAACCTCTCCCAATAAATATTTATCATCACCATGCTTTTTAATTGCTTTTCTAATTTCTTCAATAAAGTCATCTGGTAGTTCATCTGCTACATCTAATCTAAATCCACCTGCTCCAAGTTTCATCCATGTGTCTATTACACCGTTATCACCACAAATAAAATTACGGTAAGACTCGTTATTTTCATTTACTTCTGGCAAAGTATCAAAGCCCCACCAGCTTCTGTATCCTGTTTTATATTTACTGCTAAAGTCATACCACTGCCTGTATTCGCTGTTCTTATCGTTATAAGCTCCACCATCACCGTAACGTTTGTACTTATTAAAGTAAACCGAATCTGAACCGGTATGGCTGAAAACTCCATCAAGAATAATTGTTATACCGTGATTTCCAGCCTCTTCACAAAGCTTTGCAAACTCTTCATTTGTGCCTAGAGTAGGGTCTGCTTTTAAGTAATTGGCTGTATTATACCTGTGGTTTGAGTGTGCTTCAAAAATGGGATTTAAATATATTATAGTAACGCCTAGGCTTTTTAAATAAGGTATTTTTTGCTTTATACCTAAAAAATCTCCGCCGTAGTAGTCCATATTTAAATATCCGCCATTTTCAGTAGGCCAAAAATACGGTTCTCCGCTTTTTTTCTTGCGCAAAATTCTATCTTCAAATTCTAACACAACATTTTTAGATCCGCAGTAAAATCTATCGGGAAATATTTGATACATTATCCCACCCTTTAATTTTTCAGGTGTTTTATAATTTTCTTCGTATACTGTAAGTTGCCATTTTTGTCCCTCTGCAGTAGAAATATACGATTCCCCGCTTTTAGAGCGAAAAACTTTATTAAATTCACTATATAAATCAAAATAATAAAAATATAACCCAACTCGCTCGGGTCTTATTGTGCACTTAAAAACTTGGGCTTTTTTAGTATCTTCAATTCTTTGCATTTCAAATAGCTGCGGTTCGTGTCCATCTGCACAAAAAACAACACAGGGTATTTCACACACATACTCAAAAGGCACATGCAAGCTAAGTGTAACACTTTCGCCGTATTTTATTGCGCCAAAAGGTGTTTTGTATTTTAAATCTCTGCTGTTAAATATTGTGTGCATATAAAAATTTCCATTCCGCTGCTAAAGTTGTGCACACTGCTATGCACAACTTTTATACAGCACTAACGGTTTAAAAACGTACTTATAAATGCAAAGTTAATATTTTGGCTTGTAGCACTCTTACTTCACCGGTGCAATTTTCCATATATTGTTAGCATAATCGTTAACCGATCTATCGGCTGAAAATACACCGCTATTTGCAATATTCATTAAGCTCATTCTATTCCAGGTGTTTATATCGCCATAAAGATCGCTAATTTTTTGTTGTGCCTTTCTGTAATCGGCAAAATCGGCCATAACCATATAAGGATCGCTAGTTTTCAAATTATCTACTATTTGGTGGAAATCCTCATTCCCCCAACCTTTTTCTAGCAAAGAAAGTACACTTTTTGCCTCTTCATTTTCGTTTACAAATGTCATTGGGTGGTAACCAAAGCGTTGCAAACTTGTTACCTCGTGCGTTCTCATTCCAAAAATAATTTCATTCTCTTTGCCAGCAGCCTCAGCAATTTCAACATTTGCGCCGTCAAGCGTTCCAATTGTTAGCGCACCGTTAAGCATAAATTTCATGTTGCCCGTGCCACTTGCCTCTGTTCCTGCAAGGCTAATTTGTTCCGAAACCTCACTTGCCGGCATTAATATCTCGCTTGTTGTTACGCAGTAGTCCTCAAGATATAAAATTGTAAGTTTATCTTTAACTGCGTCGTCTTGTTTTATCAATTTACCCAAATGGCATATTAGCCTTATCATTTGCTTTGCCATGTAATAACCCGGTGCCGCTTTTGCACCAAATATATATGTTTTTGGTATAAAGTTTGCATTAGGATTGTTTTTAATATATAAATACTGTGCCACAATATTTAAAGCATTTAAATGTTGGCGTTTATACTCATGCATACGTTTTGCCTGCACATCAAAAATGCTGTCGGGGTTAATTACTTCGCCTGTTTTATTAAAAATGTATTTTGCCATGTTTTCTTTGTTTATGCGTTTAACTTTTGCTAATTCTTGCAAAACACCTGCGTCATTTTTAAATTTTTCAAACTTTTTAAGTTGCGATGCGTCTGTTTTAAATTCATCTCCAATTGTTTTGCTAAGCAAATTTGTAAGCTCTGGGTTAGCCGCCAAAAGCCAACGCCTATATGCTATGCCGTTTGTAACATTTGTAAATTTTTCCGGTGCAAACAAATAGTAATCGTTAAAAACGCTTTGCTTAATAATTTCACTGTGTAATTTAGAAACACCGTTAATGCTATGGCATACATAACAGCAAATATTTGCCATTCTAACCTGATTGTCGCCAAGTATAGCCATATAATTTATTTTACCAATATCACCCGGAAATTTTTTCTCTAAATCTTCTCTGCAACGTTTGTCTAGCTCAACGCAAATTTGATATATTCTAGGAAGTGTGCGTTTAAAAATGTCTACATTCCACTTTTCAAGCGCCTCGCTCATAACCGTATGATTAGTATATGCAAACGTACGTTTTGCTATGTCAAATGCATCTTCCCACGAATATCCACAATCATCAAGCAAAATGCGCAATAACTCCGGAATTGCAAGCGTTGGGTGTGTATCGTTAAGTTGTATTGCAACTTTATCCGGCAAACTGTCAAGCGAGTCATACTGTGCTAAATGATTTTTAAAAATATCGCCTATACTGGCAGCCGATAAAAAATATTGCTGCTTTAATCGTAAAATTTTACCCTCTGTGTGGTTATCATTTGGGTAAAGCACTTTACTTATTAGCTCTGCGTTTGCATTTTTTGTCATTGCATCGCTGTAATCTCCGGCATTAAAGCTCTCCATATCAAAACCTGGAGCTTTTGCTTTCCACAGGCGCAATTTACTTACACTTTCGTTTGCATAACCTGCAATATACATATCACTTGGAGCAGCTATTACACTAGATGTTTTTTGATGATCTACTTGGTGGTGCTCCCCATGCCATGTTTCATTTATTTCACCGTCAAATACTACTTTAACAGATTGGTCGGGGTGATTTTTCAGCCAAATTGCACCGCCCGGCAACCAGTTATCGGCATGTTCCTCTTGCCATCCGTCAACTATTTTTTGTTTAAAAATACCATATTCATATAAAATAGAGTACCCTGTTCCCGGTATACAATCTGTTGCCATTCCATCAAGGTAACAAGCTGCAAGCCTACCTAAGCCACCGTTTCCAAGGCCTGCGTCCGGCTCGCAATCGTACACATTATTTATTTTAACTTCATTATCACTAAGCACTTCGCTTGCAAATTCGCTTAAGCCAAGGTTAAAAAGCGTACTTTTCAAGCTTCGTCCCATTAAAAATTCCATGCATAAATAGTAAACTTGTTTGCCGTTTTTACCATATGTTTTGGCCATAAATTTTTTGCGTCTCTCGCTCATAATGCTGCGGCAAATTAGCACAAGAGCACGATATATTTGGTCATCTGTCGCAGTTTTATAATCTACAGCAAATTCTGTAAAAAGTTTGTCGGTCAGTAATTTTTCAAAATTTTGTTTATTTAATTGTACCATGTTTATAATTACCTCCAAGCAATTAAATGCAATGCATAAAACCATATTGCAAACGTAAAAAAAAACTTCTTATATCTCCATTATACGCCATTTTTTAATACTTTCAATAAAAATTGCAAATAATTTAAAATTTTAACTAATAATTTACTTTTAATAATTGCTATATTTAACATTTTTTAGTATAATAATATAAAATTGTATTTATGAAAGGAGCTTAAATCAATGCCTTCAAATAAAGTTCGTTTTGAGGTTTTTGGCTCTGCCTACGTTATTTCTACACAAGATGACAATAAATATGTTGTTGATTTGGCACAAAAACTTGAAAGTGATATTAAAAATTTACTTGAGAACTCTCCCGGTGCTTCTACACTTACTGCCACAATAATTACCGCTATGGGTTACCTAGACGACGCAAGAAAAGCAACCGATAGCCTTGATAACATGCGCGAACAAGTTAAAGAATATTTGCAAGAATCTGCAATGGCAAAAGATGCCGCTGACGACACACAACGTGAGCTTGATCGTTTGCGCCGTGAGGTTGAATATTTAACAGCTAACAGGGTAAAACCTGTATAAAGGTTTTTTAAATGGAAATTTTAGCACCTGCCGGTGATATACATATGCTTAATGCCGCTGTTTTTGCAGGTGCAAATGCGGTTTATTTTGGGCTAGAACAATTTAATGCACGCCAAAGTGCCAATAACTTTACGCCATATGCCTTGAAAGAGACAGTGGCTTTTTGTCGTGCTAGAAATGTGCGTTGTTATGTCGCACTTAACATTATTCTTTATCAAAACGAGATAAGTGACGTTGTTGATTTAATATGTCAAATTGCAAATAGCGGTGCACATGCGGTAATTGTACAAGATTTAGCATGTGCTTTTTTAGTAAAACAAATTGCCCCTAATTTACCGCTACACGCCTCTACGCAAATGAGCGTACACAGCTGTTGCGGTGCCAATAGGTTAAAAGAACTTGGCTTTTCTCGTGTAATATTGTCAAGAGAGCTGTCGTTTAATCAAATCAAACATATAACTCAAAATTGCAATATTGAAACAGAAGTTTTTGTTCACGGTGCACTTTGTATGAGCGTTTCTGGTCAATGTTATATGAGCGCATTTTTTGGAGGACGCAGTGGGAACAGAGGAAATTGTGCCGGGCCATGTAGGCTTCCTTTTCACAGTGATTGCGAGCAATTAAAAGCCGATGACAATTATCATTTATCTTTAAAAGATATGAGCCATATTGACATGCTTTGCGAGCTAGACAGTATAGGTGTAAAAAGCGCAAAAATAGAGGGAAGGCTTAAAACTCCGGAATACGCTGCAGCTAGCGTAAATGCTTGCATAATGAGCCTTAACAATAAGGATTATGATAGAAATTTACTTCAAGATGTATTTTCGAGGAGCGGGTTTACAGACGCATATATTAAAGACAATTTAAGCGATGAAATGTTTGGTGTAAGAACACAAAAAGATACGGTTGCCGCAAAAAAAGCTTTGCCGAAAATGAGAGAGTTATACAGACGAGAGTATAGCGGCGTTTCAATAAGCATGAAATGGGTTGCAAGCAGTGACGGAGCTACACTTTATGTTAGTGATGAATACGGTAATACTGCTATATCTAAAAGCGATGATGCATGTGAAAAAGCCAATAGTAACAGAAGCGATAGCATTAAAGCAAGTTTGATAAAAACAGGCGGCACCCCATTTTTTGTAAAAGAACCCATTATTATTGAGGGTGGCGACTATTTTTTACCTTCATCTCAAATTAATTTAATGAGAAAACAAGCACTGATTGATTTGTTAAGTTTACGCAGTACAGTTAAAGAATATGATATTAGTGACAAAAACTTGCAACTTGTAAAAAATTTAAATAAAGAACAGCTTATGCCAAAAAGTTTAAGCAACAGCGATGTAAACACAGAACAAAAGAAACTTTTTGTAATGCTTGAAAACATACTGCAAATACCTGACTTATGGCTTGAAGATTGCAACAGTTTGCCACAAGCAATTATTTTACCTATTGAGCAGTATAAAAATGTACCCGAAAATCTAAAAAGTATAACTTGGTTATCTCTCCCACGCTTTTTTTCTTCAACAACTAATGAAGATAGCACACTAAACCTTGTAAACGAAAGTAAAAGTGTAGTGCAAGGTAATAGTTTTGCAGGGTATTTTGTGCAAAATTTAGCACATATTCAAATGTGCAAAACAAGCAACATGATAGGTGGGTTTGGTTTAAACGTTACAAATGCGTTTTCAGCGGCAATGTACGCCGCTATGGGTGTAAATATTATAACTCTTAGTGTGGAAGTTAGCACAGCTAACATGCCTCACTGTCGTCCTACTAAACAGCTTGTAAATTATGCAAAGCACACTGCACAAAATTGCAACAACATACAAGCCGAAAGTACAGCACCGCAACTAAATTCTTTACAGCTTGCCGCTGTAGTTTATGGACATATGCCATTAATGATAACTAAAGCGTGCCCACTGCATAATATACAAAGTTGTGCTGCTTGTAATAAAAGCGGCAAGTTAACCGATAGAAAAGGCGAAGTTTTACATGTTTCTTGTACCGGTAGCGCCAAAAGCGGATACAGAACTATTTACAATGCTGTACCAATTTGTATGAGCGATAAACAACACACCATGCCTGTTGAAAATTTAATAGCTATGTTTAATACCGAAGATAAAAACGAAGTATTAAATATTGTGCAAACTATAGTAAACAAACAGTTGATTGATGATAGATATACAAGAGGCCTTTATTTTAAATAAATTTTTGGAGTGTAATACATGCAACAACAAAATTTAGATATATTGTACAAAACCGTAAGGCAAGGAGCAATAGCACCTACATATGCAACAAACGGTAGTGCCGGTGCCGATTTGCACGCAGTAATTGAAAACGATGTTGTTATTCCTGCAGGACAAATGGCAGTTATCCCAACAGGTATTTGCATATCTTTGCCAGGAAATAGCTATGTTGCACTTATATTTGCCCGTAGCGGACTTAGCATAAAAAAAGGTATAACGCTAGCTAACGGTGTAGGTGTTATAGATTCCGACTACAGAGGAGAAATTAGTGTTGGGTTAGTTAATTTATCGGCAAACGAATACACAGTTAAAAACGGTGATAGAATTGCACAAATGTGCATAATGCCTGTTTACACAGCAAACTTTGTACAAAGCACACACATAAGCCAAACACTAAGGGGCGAGGGCGGTTTTGGCTCTACAGGTAGGTAATTATTTTTTTAAAAGAGGTATTTTACAACATGAAATTAAACAAAACATTACTGCTTATGTTTTATTTACTTGCCGGTATTGTTATAGGTAATGTAATTGCGCAACTATTTTCAAACATAAGCTTTTTAAGTTGGCTTTCTTATTACAGCAACATTGGGTTCGAGCCTTTTATGATTGATTTATCGGTATTAAAAGTAACTTTTGGAATGAATATGGGTATAAATGTAGCACAAATAATAACTATTAGCGTTGCAATATTTATTTACAAAAAAACAGTTAGGCGATAAAATTATTTATTGGTATATTTGGCAGTAGCTAAGTATTACAACCTAAAATATAAAAAATAAAATAATATACTTTAAAGAGAGATTACTATGAAACAAATAATTTTAGCATCTGTGTCTCCCAGACGAAAAGAATTGCTCAGTTTAATTTGCAAAGATTTCAAAACTATTGCAAGTGATGTTGATGAAAGCAAACTCAAAGCTAATTCATCTAAAGAACTTACAATGTTGCTTGCAAAAGAAAAATGTTTAGCTGTGTTAAAAAACAACAGCAACAGCATTGTTATAGGATGTGACACTGTAGTGGAGTTAAACGGCCAAACACTTGAAAAACCCAAAGATAAAGAGCACGCAAGGCAGATGATAACATCTATGAGCGGTATAAGCCATTATGTACATACGTCGGTTTATATAACCGATGGCAATTTAAGTAAAAGCTTTACCGCAACAACACAAGTAACGTTTGATCAAATTTCTTTGCAAGAAGTAGAGAGCTATATTAGTACTGATGACCCATACGATAAAGCCGGAGGATACGGCATACAAAGTGGAGCTGCAAAGTTTGTGAAATCCATTAACGGCTGTTATTACAATGTAATGGGCTTCCCTGTTTCACGTGTTTATAAAGAGCTTTTAAATTTTTGTAACTTATAACCTATTAAACAAATTATGCATAAAATATACCCTTATAATTTTGCACTAGCAAAATTATAAGGGTATATTTATTTCTTCGCTGTTTTCAAACGAGTAAATTGTACAGCGCACAACAGGTAAATTAAATCGCCTTTCTATTGCAAGCTTATAAAGCTGCAGCTGTTTTGAATATGTATTTACAAAGTCTTGTGCTGTTTTATTTTTGTCGGTTTTATAATCAATAATTTCAATACCATTATCATTTATACATACAACATCGGCAATTCCTTGCACTTGTATATTTGCATTTTTATGTACACTTCCTATTTCTTCATACACATATCCGGCAGGAATTGCAGTTATAAATTCATATTCTCTGTACAATTGTTTTGCACTTTGTATCCTATTGCAAGTTTCTGTATTTAAAAATGCTAATATTTTATTTTCAGGTAATTTTTTTGCAATTTCACTTTGCATATAATTATTTTGCACCAACCTATTAATTTCCTGTTTTAAATTACTTTTTGCATTGTTAAAGTTGGCAAATTGCAAAAATGCATGTTGTGCTGTTCCTTTTTCTGCAGCAGTAAGCCCTTGCTTATACGTAAACGCGGGCCTAGCAAGTAAAGGTGTTTGCTGCTTATGGCTTATTGCCGATACACTTAGCTTTAGCGGCAAGTTTGCAAGTGTTGTGTCTCGCTTTTCATAAGCTTCAAATTTATTTACTAACTTGCTTAAAAATTCTTTGTCGGGTTTACTTACCGGCACAAATTCACTGTGCACAATTTCCTGTTCTATTTCTTTGGCAGGTAACACATCTACTTCAATATCACTTTTGGCTTTAATTAAAGGCAGTATGTTGCCACCGGCAATTTTTCTAAGCTCATCACATTTTGGGTGCAACAATGCAAATATGCAAAGCCACATTCCAAAACTTCTTTGTTGCTTTAACATATACTCAATATTGCCATTTGTATTTGCAAGTTGAGTGCTTAAATCCTCAAGTTTACTTTGCGCATCTTTCATTGGCATTGTAACTATTAGTTTTTGCCTTGCTCTTGTTAGCGCAACATATAAAATTCTCATTTCCTCGCTAAATAGTTGCTGCTGCTTTGCAATTTTTATTGCGGCATGGTGCGCTGTTAAGTATAATGCGCTTGTGTTTTTTTGCCTTAATTTTAAACCTAAACCCAAATTTTTATGAAATAAAAGTGGGCTATATAAATCTTGCAAGTTAAACTCATGTGTTGCGTCGGCCAATATACATATAGGAAATTCAAGGCCTTTACTTCTGTGTATAGACATTATAGAAACGCTGCCATTTGCCGAAACAGCATTAGATGAGCCAACAGCGTTGCTGTTAACCGAACCGTCTATACGCCTAATTAAAGTTTGTAGCCCATCCGCATTTTTTTCAGACACAAAATCCATAAACATGCGCATGTTTTCGCGTTTTACATCGGAATTTTCCATTGCACTAATAGCTGCCATATAATGCGTACTTTGTAATATTTCGTTGCAAAGTTGTTTTGGGCTTAACGTAACTGCCAAAGTGCGAAACATTTTTATTTCGTTACAAAAGTTAACTGCTAATGGGTTTTCGCTTTTTAATAGTGCCGCATATAGTCTGGAAGATTTATCACACTGCCTTATCTGCAATATATCGTCGGGTGAAAAATTATAAAGTGCGCTCATAAGTACTGCCGCAAGTTCAATATCTAGCATAGGGTTATCTATTACTTTTAGCATGCAAATAAACGTAGTAACCTCGTTACTTGTTAGGTAACTTTCTGCTATGTCAGAAAAAGATGCTATTTTGTACTTAGCAAGTTCTTGCTCGTACAAGTTAAATTTACTTTTTGTTCTAAGCAATATACAAAAATCTTCGCATGTACAAGCTCTTTCTTGTCCGTTTTTATCCAAAACTTTATATCCGCTTTTTAGCATATAATTTACTGTGCTCGCTACAACACTCACATCGTCACTTTGTGCATTTTCTTGTTTTGTTTCAATTATTTTAATATCTATTGCTCCGCCATTAAATTCATTAGCACTTCCCCTTATTAACTGTTCGCCTTTAGTGTATTCAACATCTCCAATTTGTCTTGTCATAAGCAGGCTAAAAACATCGTTAACCTGGTTTATAATATTGCTTGTGCTTCTAAAATTATGGCCCAACACTATGGTTTTTGGCTCCATTATGTCTTTTTTATACTGCGCAAATTTTTTTCTTATGTCAATAAATATTTCAGGATCTGCCAGCCTAAAACTGTACACACTTTGCTTAACATCTCCAACATAAAACAAGTTGCTCTCATCTTTATTTGCAAGGTACTTATAAATTGTGCTTTGAATTTCATTAGTATCTTGATATTCATCTACCATAACAGCATCAAATTCTGCTGAAATTGCACTGCCTATTTTTGTTCTGTTTTTATTTTCATCACACAATAAATTTATCGTTAAATGTTCTAAATCACTGTATTCTAACACTTTTTGCTCTATTTTATGCTCGTAAAAAATTTCAGCAAAATATTTAACAGCACTTATTAAGCTATTAACCATCGGCAATGCACGTTTATTGTCTTGTAAAAATTCATCATTTGTGCAAACAAAAATGTTTTTGGCAATGCTATTAATACAATCTTTACTTTTTTTCCTCAACAATTTAACCATATTAGCCTTTGCATCATTGCTATTTGTTATTCTTGCAAGGTTTGCAGGTGCGTAGTTTTGTACATAAACTACACAATCATCCCATCTTTTTTCTTGTACCAATTGTTTAAGCCTTATTAAATACGCCTCGTCTTCACACAGTGCCGTATCGTACTTAGCTAACTGCGTTTCAATTTCAACAATTCCTCTCGCACTTTTTATCATTGCAAGTGCTTGTTCAACCATCTCTTGCGTGTTTTTCAATAATATTTCACCGTAATTTGTGTTTTCAATATCAATTTGATGTTCATAACCAAGGCATAAATTATTTAAAAATTCTTCGGGGTTTTTAGTGCTTTGAGCATAATTGTAAAGTGACAACAATGCGTTTACAACGTTGTTATCATTTTTTGCTCTGCCGTACATAGAGGCAAACTCACAAAAATCGTCATTTTTATACATCTCTTGTAATGTTTTATCTATGCATGTATTTCTAAGCTCATAAACGGTAGCCTCATCTGCAATTTCAAAATCTGCCGGAATATTTACGTGTACAAAATAACTTTGCAACAGCTGCATACAAAAGGCGTCTATTGTACAAATATTTGCCCGCCCAAGCATAGTGCGCTGTTTTTTAATGCTTAAATTATTTGGATTTTTTGCAAGTTCTTTTGTTAGGCGCAAACTTATTCTGCTTCGCAATTCTTGTGCAGCTGCACGGGTAAACGTTACTATTAATATTTTATCGGCCCTAACAGGATTGCTCTCACGTATCATCATTTGAACGGCCCGCTCTACTAAAACGGCAGTTTTGCCGCTACCTGCCGCCGCCGACACAAGTAAGCCGGAGCCCACATCGAATATTGCATTCTCTTGTGCGCTTGTCCAGCTTGTTTTCTCATTTTGTTTTTTATTATTTGTATCAGCCATTTTATTATCTCGCTTACATTTATTTTCACGTCACTCTGCTAAAGGGTCAAAAACATTTTTAGGTGCACTTATTATTTTTTCATTAACACCATCTTCATGTCTGCAAACAGCTCGATAATCGCAATAATCACACGGTTTATTGCTATTTGTGCACAGTGCGGTTGCATCGATTTCACCGTCATATAGCCCTTTTGCCATTTGCACAATTATGTCTTCTATATGATTCTTAATATTTCCAAGTTTCTCAAAGCTCGCTATTTTATCGCCAGCTCTTAAAGCAGCACCGTTTTTACTAAAACTAAATGGTACGAACAATCCGCTTAAATCTTTATCCATACCTCTTAGCACTACTTCATCATCCAATATAATTCCATCCACCTTATACGTTGGCGGTACCTTAGCGGCATTTCGACTTGCTGTAAAAACCGCACTGTCTGCCTGTATATATAAAGCACCCGCAGGTAGTGCATTTTCAAATATACTATTTTTAGTGTTGCATATTGTAAATAAATAAAACAGCATTTGTATATCTATACCGCAAAACACATTATCTAACCTAAAATTTTTATCTCCTGTTTTATAGTCCACTACTCTAATGTAATTCACATCTTGCCTTTTCATCACGTCAACTCTATCTATTTTTCCAACCACTGTTACAGTCTCTCCTGTAGGTGTTTTTAACATAAGTGGTTTTATAGCGCCTTTATCATACCCTATAGACATTTCAAAACCAGCAGGGTAAAAGCTACTTTGTTTTTGCTCATCTTGCAAAAACTTTAATAAGTTAACCGATGAACTTTTTAACCTTTGCACTAAATATTCAAGCCGCTGAGTTATTCCCGGCATATTTTCTTTAACATAAAGCTCTGCCGTTTCGTTTGCCAAACTTTCAAGCTGAGAAAAAGACAAGTTTACAAAATCATCTGCCGCTTTTCTAAGCGCATTTTCAAGTATATAATGAACAATACTTCCTGTTTCTAGTGGGGAAAGTTGCGCCTTTTGCCTTGGTTTAATTTTTAATACATATTGTAAAAAATAACTAAATTTACACTTGTAGTATTTTTCTATTTTTGTTGGGGACAGCATTAAATTTTTACCAATAATGCTTTTAATTGCATTTTTATTATTAGCTGTAAAGTTTTTCGATTGCTGCATAAGTTTCATTGTGTGCAAGCTTTTTTCATGTAAATTGTTTAGTTTCAATACACTTTCAAGTGCAGCGCTTTGCGGTGTGTCTTTTCTGTACAGCGTGTAAAGCATGTCAAGTGCACAAGTTGGCGTAGAGCAAAAATCTTCAAGCTCAAATTGTAACGGACGCAAATGAAAATCATCTGTAATTTGAGATATTTCAGTTGTTATTGGAGCCCCACAACCTTCTTGCTTTATTGCGCTTAAATATGCCCCATGCGATGGTGCTGTTAAAGCGCGATAAAAGTACATTTTCTCTAGCATTGTTCTTTTTTCAAAGCCACCAGGCATATCTATGCCATTTTCAACAAATTTATCTCTATCGGCATGTGTTAATATACCGCTATAACCAACTGTTTTTGGAAATTGCCCGTCGTTTAATCCCAATACAAAGCAGTATTTAGGGTTTTCTAATTTCATTCTATCGGCAGTTGTAACTATCACCACATCTTGCGTAACGGGCACTTTTCCCATATCATAGCTGCGAAGAAGTATTGCAAAAAGCTCGTCGTATTCCACCGCAGTAATTAAATCTTCACCTAGCAATTCGTTCATCTCGTCAAGCATTACCATTATATTATTCCAAGTTTTATAAACATTTTCACACTTCAATTGCATTCCGCTGTTTTGCAAATAGCTGGCTATTTTTATGCTGTTTTCATCGGCATTAAAACTTAATAAAAGGTTGTACAGCGCACTTGTAATACTACTTGCTTTACACTTGCCGGCACTAAAACTACCCTGTAAATTTTTGTTTTTTATGCTTGCCAAAAAATCACATAGTTTTGGTATAGCACTTGCTCGTATGTCCTCAGCCATTTTTAATAATTCGGCATCACTACTGCTCAAATCGCTTTGGTTTCCAAATCCCGACGGAGACTTAACAAAAGGATTCCTCCACTCTTCGGCTGTAATTTGCCAAGTATACGCATAATTTTCAAGCGCACCAATATGCTCGTCGTCAAACCCACATATATTTGTTTTAAGCAGTTGCAGTATATATTGTGTGCTCAAACCTCTATAAGCAATTTGCAACGCGCACCTTAAAAAATATGCATGTGCTGTATGTTCCAGTGTTTGGCCTTCATCAATAAAAAATGGTATTTCTGCCAAATTAAATTCATATTCCATTGGAGTTTTATAGCTATCCAGTTGCCTGCAAATTACTACAATTTCGCTGTAATTAACACCTGTTTCAACTAATTTTGAAATTTGTGTTGCAACATTTTTCATCTCACTATAATTATCATCGCTTACCGTAAAATATAAATTGTAATTACAATTATCACTTTGTAAATTGTAATCGCTAATAACTTTTTCATCTTCTTTGTCAAGCATTTGCTCGCACAACATTTTATTTAAAACTTTTAAATTTGCATTCGTTTCGTGCCTATAATTTTTACTGCATTTGCTTTCTGCTTTTACTTCAACCATGTGTTTTTGCGCTATATTCTTAAGCCTTCTTGCTGTAAGCGCAACAGGGCCAAATATGCTTGTCTCATCATTATTTTGCAAAAGCGTATCGCAGCAAAGCGAAACGCACATTTTTTTTGCAAAAATTAGCTTTTCTAACATGTTATACTGCGGAGATGTAAACCCATCAAAATTATCCACAAATATATATTTGTCTGAAATATAATCTAATTCTAAACGCTGTGCAGCTAAATTTAATCTATCTGTTTCATCTAAAGCCGTTTGTAACATTAATGTATTATATGCACTTAAAATAAGTGCCAACTCTTTAAATTTATAGCCATCTTCACCTAAGTTTTTACTTATATTAAGCACATCTTCACTTGTTGCTCCGGCTGTTTTAAGCTCTTTAAATACTTGCGCAAACATGCTGTAAATATTAACATTTTTTGTGCTACTTTTATATACTTTTAGCTCATCTTTAACTTCATTCATTGCTCGTTTAACAAGCACTACACTTGCAGCATCTGAAAGTGTTTTTAAACTGGTACCACCGTATTTATTCAGTAAATGTTCGCCAAAAGATGTAAAACTGTACACACTAACATAATTGGAAAGCTCATCTCCAATTAAATTGTAAACAAGCGTTTCCGCTGTAGTAGAAAACTGTTCAGGCACAATAAAAATACATGCATGGCTTTTTTGAGCCAAACACTTTATTTGTTCTAGTATTCGGTGTGTTTTGCCTGTCCCCGATACTCCAAATACAAATTCTAACATTACACTGCCCCTTTGTTTTCTAGCTATTTGCACTAAAAATTCTTATCACTATTTTTCGTTTAAATCTTCCAGTGCAAACGGTGTGCTTTGGTAAACGTAGTAGTTAAGCCAATTTGAAAACAACAACTGCGCATGAGCTCTCCAGCGAAAAACAACGTCGTTTTTTTGGTTATCACCGTAAAAATAGTTTTCAGGTTTGTCTATTTCAATTCCCTTTTCAATGTCTCTGTCATATTCATCTTTTAGTGTGTATTTGTCGTATTCCATATGCCCAAACACAAATATTTTTCTGCCCGAATCTGTAGCAGCCATGTGCACACCAGCTTTATTACTCTTTGCCAATATTCTAATGTGCTTACAATTAATAAGTTCTTGCTCGTTAATTGTTGTGTGTCTGCTGTGTGGAACATAGAAAACTTCGTCAAACCCTCGCATTAAAGGGCTTTTTGGCCTTGTTACCCTATGCTCAAACACACCAAAAAGTTTACTGCTCATGGTTGATTTTTGTATACCGTAATGATAATAAAGTCCGGCTTGTGCGCCCCAACAAATGTGCATTGTGCTATAAACATTTGTATTAGAAAATTTCATTATTTCACAAAGTTCTTGCCAATAATCCACTTGTTCAAACTCCATTTTCTCAACAGGCGCACCGGTAATTATCATACCATCAAATCTTTCGCTTTTAATTTGCTCAAACGTTTTATAAAACGCTTGCAAATGTGTTGTTGGTACATTTTTGCTCTCATGGCTACTCATATGTACAAGTGACAGCTCTACTTGAAGTGGGCTGTTGGCAAGTACTCTTGCAATTTGTATTTCTGTTTTTATTTTTGTAGGCATTAAATTAACAAGTACTATTTTAAGCGGCCTTATATCTTGTTTTACTGCTCGTGCACTGTGCATTACAAACACATTTTCATTTTCCAGTGCAGAAAAAGCAGGTAAATTTTGAGGTATTATTAATGGCATATATTTTTCTCCGATCTTTATAAAAATGCTAAAATATTTACACATATTGTAACATTTTAAAGCCGTTTTTACAATGTTTAAGCAGCATTGTTTTATAATGTATATAAATTTTTATAATTCATTGTTTACAAAACATACAAAACATGTTATTGTTAAGTGTAAATTTAAAATTTTGCAATTATTTGTTTTTTTAGAAAGGAAGACACAATTTGTTAAACGCAACAGACATTAGCCTTCAATTTGCAGGCAGCACACTTTACAAACACGTAGATTTAACATTTACTTCCGGCAATTGCTACGGAATTATAGGGGCAAATGGCGCCGGCAAATCTACTCTTTTACGCATATTATCTAAAGAGCTAGAACCTACAACCGGTAGCATCACAATGGACAAAACCGACAGAATGAGCGTACTTGAACAAGATCAGTTTAAATACGACGAACACACTGTAATGAACACTGTTCTTATGGGCAACCCGCGCCTATATGAAATTATGAAAGAAAAAGAAGAGCTTTACGCAAAAGAGGACTTTACACTTGAAGACGGTGAGCGCGCAGCACTTCTTGAAGAAGAATTTGCCGAGATGAACGGCTGGGAAGCCGAAACCGAGGCCGATATGCTATTAAACGGTCTTGGCCTTGATATGGACTTACACCAAGTTGAAATGAGCACATTAGATGCAAAAAACAAGGTTAAGGTATTGCTTGCTAAGGCACTTTTTGGCACTCCTACAATTATACTGCTTGATGAGCCTACAAACGGCCTTGACATAGAGGCGGTTAATTGGCTTGAAGAGTTTATCATTGAATATCCATACACTGTAATTGCCGTTAGCCATGACAGGCACTTTTTAAACAGTGTTTGCACACATATTGTAGATATAGATTATAATAAAGTTCAACTTTATGTTGGTAACTACGATTTTTGGTACGAGAGCAGCAAGCTTATGCAACAGCTTATACGCAACCAAAACAAGAAAAAAGAAGAAAAAATACGTGATTTGCAAGAATTTATACGTCGTTTTTCTGCTAATAAGTCTAAATCTAAACAAGCTACAAGCCGCAAAAAAATGTTAGATACAATAGAGCTTGAGCAAATGCCTGCATCTAGCAGAAAATACCCTTTTGTAGGGTTTACACCGGAGCGAGAAGCAGGAAAAGACATTTTATTTGTAAACAACTTAACAAAAACAGTAGACGGCGTAAAAGTGCTTGATGACGTTACATTTGTTGTTGCAAAAAATGACAAAATTGCATTTGTAGGCGAAAACGAAGCCGGTATTACAACTTTATTTAAAATTTTAACAGGCGAGCTAGAACCCGATAGCGGAACTTTTAAGTGGGGCGTTTCTACCACACAAAGTTACTTTCCAAAAGATAACAGCGAATTTTTTGACGGCTGTGAATATAATGTTATGGACTGGATTAGGCAATACAGCACCGATACAACAGAAACATATTTAAGGGGCTTTTTAGGTCGTATGCTTTTTAGTGGAGACGATGTTTATAAGCCTGCAAATGTGCTTAGCGGTGGAGAAAAGGTAAGGTGTATGCTTAGTAGAATGATGATGACAAGTGCAAATGTACTTTTGTTCGATCAGCCCACAAATCACCTTGATTTGGAGAGCATACAAGCTCTTGACGACGGCCTTGCTTCTTTTTCGGGCAATCTGCTTTTTGCCTCGCACGACCACCAGTTTATAGATGATATAGCAAACAGAATAATTGAAATAAGTATAACAGAACCTGGCTGCCTTGACAGGGAGTGTAGCTACGATGAATTTTTACAGTGGAAACATGAGCGTGACGGCAAGTAGTTTAGTTAACACTGCTAACTGCTATAATTTACAACAATAAACAAAAAAATGACTATATAAAATTTTTGCACACATACTACAAACGAGGTGGTATGTGTGCAAATTTTTTTACGTTCTAACAGATGGATTATATTAGTAGCCGGCGTGCTAATACAAATTTTTACTGGGATACCTGCTGCATTTAGTGTTTTTAATAAAAGTATTTGTAGCACTTATAATTTAAACGAAAGTATAGGATCTTTAATTTTTAGCGTTATTATATGTTTTTTTGGAATTGGTTGTGTTTTAGGTGGCTTTTTACAAGACAAAAAAGGCCCACGTATTGCGGGAGTCATAGGTACATTTTTATTATCTTTTGGGTTTATTGCAAGCAGTTTTTTACCTAATGGCAATGCATTTTTATTCTATGCCTTTTTTAGCATGCCTGTAGGTCTTGGAATGGCGCTTTTGTATCCTGCTGTAATGTCTTGTGCACAAAAATGGTACGATGATAAAAAAGGATTTGCCACAGGTATTATTGGCAGTGCTGTAGGTTTATCAGGCGGAATTCTCACTCTTGTTGGCACTTGGCTAATATATACATGGAATATTAAAGTAGCCTTTTTAGTTTTAGGTGTTTTAATAGCCGTTATTTGTTCGCTGTCTTGCATTGTTTTGGAAAACCCTAGCAATAAAACTATAAAAGCAATGCAAAGCAATAAAAGCATAAAAACTAATTTAAATAAAAAGGAGCATAAGTTAAGCTGCACACCTACAAATAGCCATGCACAAAATTACAGGGTATTTCAAATTTTTAAAACAAAGCAGTACTATTTATTAACTGCGGCTGTTTGTTTTGCTAACCCGGCCATGATACTGTTTAGCCCTGAAATTGTACAAATTGCGCAAAACCGTGGCCTTGCACAAACTTTAGCATTGTGCTGTGTAGCTTTTGGGTCTTTATTTTCTGCTGCAGGAAGACTTTTTATGCCGTGGCTTAGCGATAAAATTGGAAGAAAAGCTGTGCTTATAATTTTATTTTGCATTTTATTTTTATGTTCTTTTGCATTTTATTTTGCATCGCATATTTTTGTGCTTATAATTTATTGCGCGCTTGCCTTTTGCTATTCAGGCGAGGCTGCCGTACTTCCCAGCACCGTTACAGATTTATATGGCCAAAAAAATACCGGCATACACTATGGTTTTGTGGCGCTTGGCATGAGCATAGGAAGCATAATATTTCCGCTTATAGCCATGTGTTTTAGCAACAGTGAGGGTGCAAAACACATAATTGCAATTGTTGCTACTTTTGCAGGTTTAATATGTGTTTTTCTTTTAAAACCAACAAACGGAAAGAGGCTATAAACCATCTTTCCGTTTTATTTTTACATATTTTTCACCTTAAGGTGCAATAATTTCGCTTATTGTTGGGTGGCAATATACACTGCTTTGCAGTTGAGTTAGCGTTAATCCCTCGTTTATGGCTGTTACAAGTGTACCTATCATTTCACCTGCGTGTGGACACATAAGCGTAGCCCCAAGAAGCCTATCGGTTTTTGCATCTGCAACTAATTTTACAAAACCCCTGCCCGCTCCTTCAACCATGCATCTTCCGTTTGCTGTTGTTAGGTTTTTAACTGTTCTTACCTCAATGCCTTTTTCCTTCGCCTCATCTGCATTCATACCTGCTGTGGCAATTTCCGGGTTTGTAAATATACATGCAGGTATTGTGTTTGTGTTTTTTTCCACATGGTGCTCAAACATTGCGCAAACTGCATTTACCGCTTGAGCATGCGCAGCATGTGCAAGTTGAGTTGACCCAAGCACAACATCGCCTGCAGCATAAATACCTTTTACTTTTGTCTCGTAATTCTCATTTACAGGTATAAAGCCTCTTTGCATTAGTAAATCAATATCACCGTTTATCAAATTATCGGTATTTGGTTTTCGCCCTACACACATCAATATTTTTTGTGCGCTCTTAGTATAATTTTGGTCGTTAACACTATATGTGCAAAGCACATCATTTTCGTCAGACTTTATTTTTGTTACATTTGCACTTGTTATTATTTCTATACCGCGCTTTTTAAACGACATAGCTACACTTTGCCCAACTTCTCTTTCAAGAAGTGGCAACAACCTATTTTTACCCTCTATTATTGTAACTTCACAGCCAAGGTCACTGTATATTTGTGCAAATTCTACACCAATTACACCGCCACCTACAATTATTAGGCTCTTTAAGTCAATTGCATTTTGCAAAAAATAATCACTGCTATGTACTGCGCCGCTATTAATGCCATCTATTGGGGGCATTAGCGGAACGCTACCTGTTGCTATTAGTATATTTTGAGCACTATATTCTTTGCCGTTTGCACTAACAGTATTTGCACCGGTTATAATAGCTCTTTCATTAACAACATTAACTTTAGCACGACTTAAAAGTCCATCAATTCCTTGCCTTAACGTTGTTACTACACCACTAACATGCTGGTGCATTTTATCCATGTCATAACTTGGGTTTTGTGCAAAAACTCCAAGTTCTTCCAAATTTTTTATATTGCCATATGCGCCCGACGCTTTTAAAAGAGCCTTTGTTGGTATACAACCTTTGTTAAGGCATGTTCCTCCGCAATTATCGCTCTCAAATAAAACAACCTGTTTTTTTAGCTCGGCTGCTTTTAGTGCCGCAGCATATCCGGCAGGGCCACCGCCTATAACCAATAAATCTGCATCGTACATAAAAAAACCTCGTTTTTATTATTTTATTGTGCACTTAAACATTTATATAAGTTCTTGCTTTAAAAGTTCTGCTAAATCACACAACATTTCTTTTTCTTTATCGGTACAATTTGTAAAACCGCTAAGCGCATTATATATTGCACTGCTGCTAAATTCGCAATTTTCAAGTGCTTGTTTAAAATATTCCGACACCATAACATCAAGCGCATCGGTATATAAAACAGCACTTATAATTTTATTACCTTTTGCCTGCAAGCATGGTTGTGCAATGCCCCACTTAAAATGGTGTTTTAAGCTATATGTATATTGTTTTTGCACACCCTTGCGCCACTGCTCCGATGCATATTTTTTTGTGAGTTCTTCAAGTTGCGATTTATCAATTCTCTCATTGTTAAATTGTTGTGCTTTTAAATTATAAACATGCTCAAAAGCGTTTATTAGCTCTTTTTTTATACATTGTGGTGTTATTTCACTGTTAAGCTCGCACAAATTTACCACTCTGCTTTTCACCGATTTTACACCGTGGCTTTTTAATTTCATTGTTTCAACCGTTAAATACTTAGAAAGCGCCGACATATCTGCACTTAAAAGTAACGTACCGTGGTGCATATTTCTGTTTCCGGTTTTATAAAATGCATTGCCAGAAAATTTACGTCCTTGTACTTCAATATCGTTTCTACCCGATTTTTTAGCACGTATTCCAAGCGCTTTAACCGCTTGTAAAATAACATCCATTTGCTTATTTACATTATAATTATCGCCTTGTGCCACAAATGTAAAATTCACATTTCCTAAATCGTGAAATACTGCTCCGCCACCCGACATTCTACGTGCAAGAAAACCACCGTCGTTTTCAATTTGCTCTACTTTACATTCAAAATAGCAGTTTTGGTTTTTACCTATAACAACTGTATTTTGGTTTTGCCAAACATACAAAATAACTTCTTTTTCTTTAACACTATTTAATATAAGCTCTTCAAACGCCAAATTTTCATATGGGTTAGTGCCATTTGCAATTGCAACCGAAATACAATTTATCATTCGCCTTTATACCTCAAAATAGGGTTTCTTGCAGCTGTCACTTCATCCGGTCTTCCAATTGTTTTGGTGTGTGGTGCATTTTTTAGCCATTCAGCGTCACTTTTAGCCTTTTCTATTAAGCCTATAACCACATCACAAGCATAGTCTAAGGTCTCTTTCGACTCTGTCTCAGTTGGCTCAAACATCAATGCTTCGGGTACAATCAGCGGGAAGTACATTGTAGGCGGGTGCAATCCGTAGTCTATCATACCTTTTGCAATGTCAATAGCTTTTACTCCCGTTTCATTTTTCACATCTTCTAAACTTAGCACAAATTCGTGCATGCATGCACCATTGTTTGCAACTTTACAGTGCTTTTCAAGTTTATTTTTCATATAATTTGCATTTAATACAGCAACTTCACTAGCCTCTCTTAAGCCGTTCGCTCCAAGAGAATACATATAACAAAGCGCTTTAAGTGTAACTGCAAAGTTTCCGTAAAAGCACATTACCCTTCCTATTGTCTTATCAAAACTATCAAATTTAAACGTATCATCGCATTTTACAGGGTGCTCTGCCGGCAGGTGAGGTTTAAGAATATTTTTTGCACCAACTGCACCGGAACCAGGACCACCACCACCGTGCGGTGTAGCCATTGTTTTATGCAAGTTTAAATGTATAACGTCAAATCCCATATCTCCAGGGCGAACAATACCCATAATGGCATTTAAATTTGCTCCATCATAGTAATTTAGTCCACCGGCTTTATGTATTATATCTGTAATTTCAAGTATATTTTTATCAAAAATACCAAGTGTATTGGGGTTTGTTAGCATTAAACCTGCAGTATCATCTCCTACCGCCTCTTTAAGCTTTTCAATGTCCACTCCGCCATCTTTATTAGACGGTATATTTACAACTGTATATCCTGTCATAGATGCAGTTGCAGGATTTGTTCCATGAGCAGAGTCCGGCACAATAATTTTCGTGCGCTTAAAGTCGTTGTTAGCCTCATGGTACGCCTTAATCATCATTATACCTGTAAGCTCGCCATGCGCGCCTGCAGCAGGTTGAAATGTAACCGCGTCCATTCCTGTTACTTCGCAAATCATTCTTTCTGCCTCTACAAGTGCTTCTAAGCTGCCCTGTACTGTGTGTATAGGTTGTAGCGGGTGAATATTTGCAAATCCATCAAGAGCTACTATTTGCTCGTGAACAGCTGGGTTATATTTCATGGTACAACTTCCAAGAGGATAAAAGCCATTGTTAACACCGTGAACTTCTTTAGCCAATTCTGCGTAGTGTCGAGAAATATCAATTTCTGCAAGTTGAGGCAAATTCAAACTGTCAGTGCGCTTAAAACACTCTGGTATTGTATAATTGGGCACAGTGCTGTTTTGTACAACATTACAGCTGCGTCCTTCAAAAGATTTTTCAAAAAGAAGTTTCATTATGCACAAACCTCCTTAACTATTTTAACAAGCTCATCTATTTGGTCTTTTGTGTTTTTCTCTGTTGCACACCATAGTATACCGCCATTAACAGGCAAACCGCCCAATATGCCATGTTTTTCTAGCTTTGAAAGAAGTATGTCTGTATCTACTGGTAAGCTTGTTATAAATTCATTAAAAAATTCATTATCGTGTATTAAATTAATACCATTTATTTTACACAATTCGCTACATAAATAATGGGCATTATTGTAGCAGTTTTGTGCTGTTTTTTGCAAACCTTTTGGGCCCATTGTTGCAAGGTATGCTGTTGCCACCATTGCACAAAGCGCCTGATTTGAGCACACATTGCTTGAGGCTTTATCTCTTCTTATATGTTGTTCTCTAGCTTGCAGTGTTAATACAAAACAACGTTCCCCATTTTTGTCAGTTGTTTGTCCAACAATTCGGCCTGGTAGCTTTCTTGTAAGTGCAGCTGTTGTTGCCATAAAACCTAGGTAAGGCCCACCAAAAGAAAGCGGCATACCAAGCGGTTGGCCGTCGCCCACAACAATGTCTGCTCCACATTCGGCTGGAGTTTTTAACACAGATGCCGCTATTGGGTTAAATCCTGTAACAAGTTTCGCACCAAATTCATGTACTGTATCTGCTATAGCTTCCATGTTTTCCAAAACACCAAAATAGTTTGGTTGTTGCATATAAAAAGCAGCGCAATCGTCAGTCATTTTACTCTTTAATTCATCAACGCTTATATTTCCACCTTCGCACTGTAAAACTTCAAAGCCCATGCCACTGGCGTGGCAATAAGTTTTAATAGTCGTAATTACATTCGGGTGTGCTGTACTTGCAACAAGCACTTTTTCTTTTTTTCTGTCTTTACACATTGCAATAGCTTCTGCCGCTGCTGTTGCTCCGTCGTAAATAGATGCATTTGAAGTTTCCATTCCTGTAAGCATACAGATCATTGTTTGGTATTCGAAAATTGATTGCAAAATACCTTGGCTAATTTCGGCTTGATACGGTGTATATGCCGTTACAAATTCTTCTTTGGCACAAACACGTTTTACAATGGCGGGTATGTAGTGATCGTATGCACCACCGCCCCTAAAAATAGACGTAAAAACAATGTTTTTATTTGCCATTTCATTCATTTTTTTCATAAGTTGCGGCTCTGACATACCCTGTTCTAAATTTAGTTTATCCAGCAACATATCTTTTGGAACATCATAAAACAAATCTATCGCTTGTTCATATCCAAGTTCACTAAGCATTTGTTGTTTTTGCACATCTGTGCTTGGCACATAACTACCCATATTAACTCCCCCGTGTCAAAATTATGTTCAATACTAATTATTCGCAAATTGCAATATATTGTTCGTCTGTTAGCATTTCGTCGTACGCACTTACATTCTCAACTTCAACTAACCATGCCTCATATGGCTGAGAATTAATACCCTCAGGTGCATCAAGAAGCTCTTCGTTTATTGCTACAACAGTACCTGTAACCGGGCTGTAAATGTCTGAAACAGCTTTAACGCTCTCTACGTCGGCAAATGATTGCTCAACCGTAATTTCGTCTCCCTCTTGTGGTAAGTTTACAAAAACAATATCGCCAAGTTGGCTTTGAGCATAGTCTGTTAAGCCTATTCTTACTTTATTTTCTCCTATTTTCTCTACCCACTCGTGAGATTTTGTGTATTGCAAATTTTTTGGTGTATTCATAATATTACCCTTTCGTTTACCTTTCGGCATTTTTTATTTTTTAATTTTAATATATATTTATTACTTTACCTTATAAAAAGGCAAAGCTACAATTTCCATGTTTATTTTTCTTCCTCTTACAACTACATGTACTTGCGTTCCAACTTCGCTGTTGTTTTTATTTACATACGCCATAGCGTATGTTCCACCTAAATACGGGCAATGTGTACCCGAAGTGGTTGTTCCTATCTGCTCTTCGCCTATAAAAACAGCCTCATTTTCCCTTACAACGCCCCTGTCTGTCGCTTTAAGTCCAACACGTACAGGTAAGTTTTCAGGTGGGGTATCTACAGCTTGTTTGCCAATATAATTTTGCTTTAGTTTTTTTATTGCAAAGTTAAGTCCGGTTGCTCCCACATGTATCTTGTCAGATAACTCATGGCCGTAAAGTGGCATTGCAGCTTCTAGTCTCAATGTATCGCGACAACCAAGCCCACACGGCATAGCTCCGTGCTCAATTAATGCGCTCCATACAATTGGTGCTTCGTCTTTAGGTATATATATTTCATAACCGCGCTCACCTGTGTATCCTGTTTTGCTAACAATACAATTAACTCCAGCAACTTTTACATCTTGTGTAAATGTGTAGTATTTTTTTGGTAACGTGTCAATATCACAAATTTTTTCTATTATTTTGTCGCTGCTTGGGCCTTGCAAAGCAATTTGCGCTGTTTGCTCCGACACATCTTTTATTGTGCATTCGCCCTGCAAATTTTGTTTTAGCCAATCTATATCTTTTTCAGTATTAGATGCATTTAACACAAGCAAAAATTTATCTTCTTCAATTTTATATACAATTAAATCATCTACTTGCGTGCCGTCTGGGTAAAGCATAAGTGTATATCTGCAACTTAAATTCTGCATATCATCGAATGTATTAGTTAATATATAGTTCAAATTTTTTGCCGCATCTTTTCCTTCTACAATTGCCTCGCCCATATGTGATACATCAAATATACCGGCATTTTGCCTAACGGCCATGTGCTCGGCAATAACCCCTTGAGTATACTGCACGGGTAACGCAAACCCTGCAAAAGAAACAATTTTTCCACCTGCTTTTAAATGTTCGTCATATAACGATGTTTTTTTATCAGTTGCAACCATATTGAACTCCTTAAGTTATTAATAATTTTACAGTATTAAAAAATATTTTTGTATATCTATTTAAGGCAAAACAAAAAGAGCGCACAAATAAATGTGCGCTCCGTCTATTAACCTGAAAGATTCTTTTGTTTACACAAAATTGCTTCTTCGGTGCCTTAAAGACTTTCCGGAGTTTGTCAAATACCGGTCCTTTTGCCTGAGAGTTTTTTGCATATCCCCTTCGGCGTTGAACATAATTGTTTGTGCAAATTGCAAGTTAATGCAATGTAGTTAAAGCTCTACAATTTTATTCAATCTCTCCCGGTATCGTCAACCTGTTCTGCCAAAGCAGATTATATAAAATTTGCATATAGCATATCACAAAATTAGTAAAAAATCAATACGACTATAGCAATAATATTTTATAAAGTTGCAAAAAAGTAAGTATAAATACTCATAGCTCATCATACATTTCATAATACAAGCAATAATGCAATACTATAATTTTTTTAATAGTAATTGCAAAAATCAAAGGTAAATTAATATAAGGGGTTGAAACTATGTTTGTAATGACTTTGAGAAAAGTAAAATTAAAAAAAATTGGCATAGCATGTGCGTGCACAGCAGTTGTTTTAGCGGCTGCTATAGGGTTAAATTCAATATTATCTAAAAACAACGAGCAGCAAAGCTTAGAAGCAGCTGCAAATATTAATTTGCAAATGAACAGCGCTGCAGACCTTAGTGTATTTTTACAGGAATATTCTGTTGAAACTGATATTTCTACAGCTACTGTAAGCACTGTTACAGTACCCAAAAAATGGGATGAAAGCTTTATAGCTTTTAACACCGTTATTGAAGAAAGTGGCTTATCTCTTGAAAAATTCAAAGGAAAAGAAGTGGACAAATGGTCTCTTTTAGTACCTTCACAGAGCACCGAGGATGTTAAAATGTACGCAATTATTTTAGTACACGACAGCAAAGCAGTAGCTGCATATTTACTTGAAAAACCATCCGGCGAAGTTTTGCCTTTAAAACAAGCAGCGCAAACCGCATTACCGCTTACCGATGAAGAGGCCGCCGGTGGGCAAACATTTGCAAGCGATGCAGAAGTTATAATAGTAACGGACGGCGAGAGCATGCAAGCAGTTGATAATATTGACCAACAAGCACCTGTTTCGGGTGATGTTGCAAGCACAACCGAGCAAGCTTCTACTAGCCAAACAACAAATCAAAACGACGTTGCAGCTCAAGGCGATGTAATTGATGAGAGCATATTTCCTATTGACTAAGCATGTTAAATTAGTTAGCATTTTTACAATTATAAATATTTAGTTTCTTTGTTTTAATAAAAAGTAATAGCCCTGCAAAAATAAACTATATGTTTATTTTTGCAGGGCTATTACTATATGTTATATTATAATTCATCTGCAACTTCAAGTATATTGACCCAATATCTTTTTGGCATAAGTGTCAAACGGCACTTTTCATTTTTTCTAGCTTCTATTGCAACTGTTTTATAATACTTTAGCCATAACTGTTTAAATTCTATTTCTTTATTGCTTTCTTTTGGCATACTAATACTTTCAATATATATTATATTAGCATTCCCCTGTTCGTAAACAAGAGCTAAATTATGCGTATTATCATAAATTAAAAAATCAGTTTCTTCATATCTGGCACAAAAATAGTTTTTTAAAAATAAAAGTATATTGTTTTTAGGAGAAATGTGTGCCACTAGCACACCGTCATAATCAGTAAATCTTATAAAGCCTTTAAATTTGTGCACCTCACTTTTTAAGGCACGCTGCGCTTGTAACATTGGCGATACATATTTATGTGAAACCATCGACAAAACATTTTTCCCTTTTTTATATACAAATAATAAAAAGCACAAAATCGTCAGCTCTTTTTCTTTAACACAAGATAAGAATACAGTTTTTACAAGTTCAGATGCTTTTGAGCCAATTTTTTCTTCTATTGATAAATAAACACGCTTTGCCCTTTCTTCACTTGTGGGAATATTTTTATTAATATAAAATGTTAAATCTTCTTCACCTTCACACTTAATATTAACCGGTAGTTCTTTTTCATATACACTTTCAAACACACAACAAAGTAAACCGTTAAAAGTCCCATCATAGGTATAAATTACATTTTTGCAACAATGCATTTAATAGCCTCCTCTTTCAGTGCTATATTATTGCTATTTTCTTTTAACGTAAGTGTTTTAATGTTATTTTTATTAATTAATATAGTTTCCATGCTTGTTTGCTCATGCCCTATGCAAAATACTTTTTCATCAAGCAATGCTTTTACTGTTGTCTCTCTTTTACATATTGTAGGACACAAAAATCCCTCACAAGCTATAAAATATTGTGCTCGCTTTATAACAACCCCAATACGCTTTAAGTCTTCAATGCGCAATTTTGTATGTTTTCGTGCAACACATATTCTTTTTGCACTTATTATTCCTATTCCCGGAACTCTTAACAACCCCTCATATGATGCTTTATTAACATCAATTGGGAAAAAATGCATATTGTGTATGGCCCAATTACATTTAGGGTCTAAATGCGGGTTAAAATTCTGGTTGCTCTCGCTTAAAATTTCATCTGCCGTAAAACTGTAAAATCTTAAAAGCCAGTCTGCTTGATAAAGCCTGTGTTCTCGTAATAGCGGAGGCTTTGTATTTATATCGGGTAAAACAGCATTTTGTAAAACAGGTATATATGCCGAATAAAAAACGCGTTTTAACATGTATTTATTATATAATCCTTGAGTTAGTTTTAATATTTGGTAGTCAGTTTCTCCGCTAGCACCTATTATCATTTGAGTTGTTTGCCCAGCAGGTGCAAACCTAGTGCTGTGTTTATATTTAACTAGTTCGCGCTTATTTTCGTCTAAACACAAACTCATTTGGCGCATTGGCTTTAATATAGAGTTTTTTGTTTTTTCAGGCGCAAGCCTTTTCAAGCTTTGCTCACTTGGAAGTTCAATATTAACACTTATTCTATCGGCTAAATGCCCAAGCTTAGTTACAAGTTCCTCGCTAGCTCCAGGTATTGTTTTTGCATGTATATATCCTCTAAATTTGTGCTCATTTCTCACTATTTCAAGAGACTTTATCATTTGCTCCATAGTATAATCAGGGCTTTTTATAACTGCACTAGATAAAAAAAGTCCATCTATATAATTGCGCTTATAAAATTCCATTGTTAGCTCGGCAATTTCTTTTGGAGTAAAGCATGCACGTTTAACATCATTAGAACGTCTGTTAACACAGTATACACAATCGTAAATGCAAGCATTTGAAAAAAGCACTTTTAAAAGGCTTATACATCTGCCATCGGCAGAATATGAATGGCATATACACCCTGAAAAATTAGCATTTTCTTGTTTTTTACTTAAGTTGCTTCCGGCAGTGCACGCCACATCATACTTCGCACTGTCGGCTAATATTGTCAGTTTCTCCATTATATCCATACAAAAAGCCTCAAATAAGTATATATCTCTAAAATTTTACCATTTAGTTTTAGTTTCTACCACTTTACCCACTATATTTAAACTGTTAATATCTTCGCCCATTATAATTTCAGCCGCATAATCAGGGTTAAACGGTTGTAAAATTACAGCATTGTCTCTGCGAATAAATTTTTTAAGTGTACCACTGTTTTCACCATAAATTATTACACCGAGTTCCCCGTTTTCAAGTGTATTCTGCCTGCGTATTAAAGCCAAATCACCCTCGCTAATTTTTGGCTCCATACTATCGCCTTTTACTATTAAATAAAAGTAATTTTCCGGATCTTTTACATTCGCATATTCTGTGCCATAGTCTTCCTCAAATGCAACAGCGTTGTAACCAGCCCTTACAGTACCTATTACCTGTATTGGATACTCTGTAGGGGCACTATACATTTCTACTCTATTGTGATTTTCATTATCATTGCCTAATAAATAATCGGTGCTAACATTAAAATAATTTGCAAGTTCTGTAAGTGTTTTTGGGTCCGGTGTGCAACGAGAAGTTTCCCATTTACCTACAGCTTGTTGACTTAA
>CAYJGU010000017.1:0-42663 GCA_964369925.1 uncultured Bacteroides sp.
CTTCCTGTTTATATTGTTGGCAATACAGGGACTCTTACACGTTTAACAGAAAATGTTGGCAAATATAGCTCTAAACAAGCAATGGCACTTTCCGCAGCAGCTCGCGTTCATGGAGTTGGTTTAAAAGAACATAACGGCGATTATTTGTCGAATTTTATACTTGGAATACACCCTGCTATAGGAATTACTGCAACAAATGTTGCTCCTGAATATGGTGTTGTTGAAACACAAACACTTTTACTTTTAAGCCAAATGGAAGATTATTTTGTTGAGATGAGCATGCTTGATAAAGCATCTGATTTCCGTAAAATATTTACACACGCAGCTATAAATAGTAAAAGATGGCAAAAATGGATGACAAAAGATAAGGCAGACTACACAATAGAGCAAATTCTTGCAGATAAAGAATTAACTTCACTTGTTTTAGATATCTGCGGCCACTATACATTTAACGATGATGATGTAAAAGCACAAATAAAAATTATGTATGCAAATCTTGAAAAACAAGGTTTAGACCCGCATCGTATTGTAGTAAATGCAGTTATAAAATCTATTGAAAGATATGTAGATGCCTTTAATTTAGAAGGATTGACTTCTAAAATTAAAAATTTAGCTAATTAGGTGAGGATAAAAAATGTTAGATGCATTAAGAGCAAAAAATACCAATTTACAAATTAAAAATATTGACGACGACGCATTTTTAACTTATGGTAAAATTGTTAAAAATATTGATATGTCGCAATTAGTTGATTATGTTAGCAAAAACATACCCATACCAGAAACCGGCGTAAAATATGTGCCATCTGTTAGCGAACTTGAAAGTATACCTGCGTGCAAGCTAATAGAGGAAGACTTTTTTGGCTGCATGCCTATACAAGTTGGATATACTAACGGAAATTCGCAATACATGAATGCACTTGAATGGCATAAAAGCAGCGAGCTTGTTGTTGCCGTAACAGATTTAGTAGTTATACTTGGTAAATTGCAAGATGTTAAGCAGGAATATTTAAGTGATAACGCTGAAATATTTTATGTGCCCTCTGGTACAGCAATAGAGCTTTATGCTACTACATTGCACTATGCACCTTGTATGGCAAACCCCAACGGCTACAAGTCTATAGTAGTGTTACCAAAAAACACAAACACACCGCTTGAGTGCGATGTTGACAACGATTTTATAAAGGCAAAAAACAAATGGGTCATTGGACATCCTGATAACGCTGCTATGGCGGCTTTTCCTAAAAAGCAAATTATAAAAGGCGATAATATTTTTATTGATTGTTAAAATTAAAATAAAACAAAAAAACAGTGCATAATTTGCACTGTTTTTTTGTTTTGTTTAAACTATTTTGTAAATCCTAACTCGTGTGAAACAACCATTTCCCCACCACCTAGTGTGTAAAAATTATCAATATTTAATATGTTAATATTTACATTGTCATAACCGGAAAATACGCTTGTTTTAATTTTTGCATCTATAAGTTCAAAAAAATATGCGTCATATAAATAAATCCAACTGCAGCTTATTAATATTTCATGTGGGTCATACATCATTATTATATTAAACACTGTTTGCGCAAGATGTTTTGTTGCATTATAAAAAAGTTCTTTCGCAAGGCTATCACCGCTCTCAGCCTTTGCTATTATTTCCTTTATATCACTTTTTTTGTCGGTTTCTTTTTCATTTTCGTTATATAATTTTATAATTCCTGTGTCCGATGCATAAAGTTCTAAACAATCTGTATTGCCGCAATGACAAACTTTTCCCTTATATGGTGTTGCTATATGCCCTATTTCCCCAGCTAAAGAGTGTATTCCTCTGTAAACATTACTGTCTATTAAAAGCCCTGCTGCAATGCCATCGTAAACCGATAAACAAACTGTTGATTTTTTATTTATTTGTGCATTGTTATATAAAAGGTACAGCATGCCGGCATTTAAATCTTTTTCTATTAATACATTTACGCTAAACAAGTGTTTTAAATGCTTTTCTATTTCTATATTTTTCCATTGCAATGCGCCAGGTATTCCAAGTACTGTTTTACTTTGATAATTTACAGGGCCAGGCAGTGTTAAACCTATTCCTGCAATTTTTTTGCCTAGGTTATCATATTTTGATATAAGGTTATTGCACTCAGTTACAAGTTTTTGTAATGTTTGTTGTACAGTTTGCTCTTGTAAATTATTTTTTATAACAACTTCTTCTAAAATTTTTAAATTAAAATTTAATATTGCTATTTTTATTGCATTTGTTCTTATGCACGCACTAACAATATATTTGAACTCACCGTTTATTTTATATATAGATGCTTTCCTTCCTCCATTTGAACAAGATATGCCACAGCAACGTATAATTTTATCTTTTTCTAGTTGCGATATAATACCGTGAACTGTTGAAGCGGTTAGCTCACACTTGTTTTGCAGCATTGGCTTTGTGCACTCACCAGAAATTTTAATTTCTTTTAATATTTGAATTGTATTTTGTTTTTTTACTAAACTTAATGATGCCATATTTTACCTCTTTAATAATTTAAAAAAACTTTATTTTTTTTCCGAAAAAAGATTTAAATTTTAAATTTATTGTGATATAATACATTATGTGAAAAAATATTTGTTTTGTCAATTATAAACAGTAAAGAAAAAAACTTTAAAACAGTGTTAAGCTTTAGTAAAACTGTTTTATTGCATATAGTTTATATTGCAAAATAATATTATTAGGCTATATTTATTACAAGGAGAGTACTTACAATGCAAAAGCAAGATTTTAAATGGCAAATAATACAAAATAGCAGCAGTGTTAAAACAGGCAATTTTAAGCATGTAATATTTGATTTTGATGGTACAATAAGTTTAATACGCGAAGGCTGGCAAAAAATAATGATACCTTATTTTACACACGAACTTATTAACACACCTTTAGGAAAAGAAAAAGATGCAAGTGAACTTGAAAAACTTGTAGTAGATTTAGTTTTTGTAAATACAGGTAAGCAAACAATTTATCAGTGCATACAACTGGCACAAGAAGTACAAAAGCTTGGAAAAGAGCCATTAACTGCACAGCAATATAAAGATGAATACCATAGAAGACTAAGCGAAAAAATAAAAGATCGAATAACGGCACTTGAAAACGGCACACAAAAGCCGCAAGAGCATGTTGTACCCGGTAGTTTGGAGCTTCTTTGTGAGTTGGAAAAAAAAGGTGTAACTATGTACCTTGCCAGCGGTACAGATGAAGTTTATGTAAAGCAAGAAGCAGAACTTCTAGGTGTGTCTAAGTATTTTGAAGACCGCATATACGGAGCGCAAACAGATTATAAATCATTTAGCAAAAAAATGATAATAGATAAAATAATAAAAAACAACAACTTAAACGGCGATGAGCTTTTAGGCTTTGGAGACGGATATGTGGAAATTGAAAACGTAAAAGAAGTTGGCGGTTTTGCATGTGGTGTTGCCACCGATGAGACGAACAGATGGGGCTTTGATGATTGGAAAGTTGATAGACTTACAAAATCGGGAGCAGATATTATAATACCTGATTTTACAAATACAGCACAATTAATAAATTATTTATTTTAAGGAGAAATACAATGCCTTTTACAAAGTTTGATAAAAGTAAATTAAAATTACTGCCCATAAGCGAGCGAATACACGATTTAGATTTAAGCATAATGGTTAACCCTGATACTGACAATACAACGTACTCTCACCCTACAATAGATATATTAGCAAAAAAAATAAAAGAAGCTAAAAAAAATAATGCCGCTGTTATAATGATGCTTGGTGCACATGTGTTGAGAAGCGGAATGGGGCCTTATTTAATAAAATTAATGCAAGAAGGCTATATAACACACTTTGCACTTAATGGCGCAGGTGCCATACACGATTTTGAATTTGCTAAAATAGGGGCAACAACTGAGAGCGTGGCAAAATATATTAGCGAAGGACAATTTGGGCTTTGGAAAGAAGACGCATTAATAAACGAGGCTGTTATTGAAGGAAATAATTTAGGCCTTGGTTTTGGAGAAAGCGTTGGAAAAATGATTGAAGAACAAAATTTTGAACATAAACGATATAGCTTACTTGCTGCAGGATACAAGTATCAAGTACCCGTTACAGTACACGTTGGCATTGGTTGCGACATTGTTCACGAACAACCAAATTGTGATGGAGCAGCAATAGGCAGCGCATCTTATAACGATTTTTTAATTTATGCAAATTCTGTTAAAAATTTAGAAAACGGCGTATTTTTAAATGTTGGATCCGCTGTTATAGGTCCCGAAGTTTATTTGAAAGCTTTGTCAATGTCTCGAAACGTAGCACATCAAAATGGCAAAAAAATTGCAAAATTTACAACAGCTGTTTTTGATTTGCTTGCACTTGAAGGCCTTGATGTTAATGAAGAACCGGATAAAACAGACCCAAGATATTATTTTAGGCCTTGGAAAACTATTATGGCAAGAACCGTAGCAGATGGCGGCGAGAGTTACTATATTCAAGGAAAGCACAAAGATACTGTGACGGCTTTAGCAAAGAAATTGCTTTATTAGGATGGTATTAATAATATGGACTCAACAAAATTAAATGATATTTTAAACAACTTTAAAAAAATTAAAATAGCTGTAGTCGGAGATTTTTTTCTTGATAAATGGCTAAAAATTGATAGAGATATTGATGAAATTTCTATAGAGACACATCTTATTGCATATCAAGTAATTGGCAAACGCATTTTTGCTGGCGCAGCAGGTACGGTTTTGGCAAACTTGTCTGCACTAAGTATAGGCAAACTTTATGCCGTTGGGTTTATTGGCGACGACGGTGAAGGGTACGAGCTTGTGCGAGATTTGCACAATAAAAATGTAGATACATCATATTTAATTAAAAGCGATAAGGTTATGACGCCAACATACACTAAACCAATGTTTTTACAAAACGGTAAAGAAACCGAGACAAATAGGCTTGACTTTAAAAACGTTAATAAAACTCCAAAAGAATTAGAAGAGTTTGTAATTGACAGTTTATGGAAAATTGCACCTACAGTAGATGCTATTATTGCATTAGACCAATTAGTAGACGAAGATTGCGGTGTAATAACTTCTAATATAAGAAACACCTTGTCTCAAATTGCGCAAAAATATCCAAATTTAATAATGTATGCCGATTCTAGGGCACACACAAATAAATTTAAAAATGTAATTGTTAAATGCAACAATATCGAAGCATTAAAAATTATGAGTAAAAGTAATAATTTAGTAAATGATATTGAAGAAGTAAAAAATAGTGTTTTATATTTATCTAATTTAACAGGCAAAAAGGCGTTTGTTACCTGCGGAGAAAAAGGCGTACTTGCAATGACTGATGACAATGAAGTTTTACTTGTAGAAACAATACCGCAAACGGGAGAAATAGACATAGTTGGCGCAGGTGATGCGTGTACCGCAGGTATTGTATCATCTCTTTGTGCAGGTGCCAGTGCACAGCATGCGGCTTTTATTGGTAACTTAACATCATCTATAACTATTAAAGTTATAGGAACAACAGGTACTGCATCTATTGATGAAATTAAGCAAAGATTTAATTGCTATTATAATGAAAAGGGTGGTATAATTGGTTAATACATCACAAGTTGCACTAGCCATTGATATTGGTGGTTCTAAATTTGTAGTCGGTCTTGTCGATATCAACGGAAATGTTCTTTGTAAATCTCGTCATTTATGGACAGCTTTAAGTAAAGAGCAAATGTTAATTGATATAGAGAAAGCTGTACATGATCTTTTGAAAAGCAATAATAATTATATTCCAACTGTTGGCGGTGCCACTATCCCTGGTCTTGCAGATTCTAAAGCAGGATTATGGCTTGAGGCTAGCTTTTCGGGTATAAAAGATTGGCCTGTTGCAGAAATTTTTAAACAAAAATTTAATTTAGATTTTTATGTAGATAACGATACAAATGCATGTGCTTTTGCCGAAAAGCATTATGGCGCATGTAAAGACAGTGATGATTTTATTTGGATAACTGTATCTAATGGAATTGGCGGTGCTGTATTTATAAATAATAGTTTATACTATGGTGTATCGGGCAATGCCGGAGAAATTGGCCATATGATTGTGGAAGATGATGCAGGATTTTTATGCAAATGTGGTTCCTCTGGATGTTTAGAAGTGCACGCGGCCGGTCCTGCAATAGTAAAAAATTATTTTAAACTAGGCGGTAAACATTTAATAAATAACGAGATCCCCACTGCACTTTCTATTGCTAACCTTGCAAAGCAAAACGATAAAATTGCAATTGCTACTTATAACTTAGAGGGCAAATATTTAGGTAAAGCTATAGCTGCTTGTGTTAATATACTTAATCCTCATAAAGTAGTTATAGGTGGCGGTGTTTCGTCAGATTTTAATTTATTCGAGGCATCTTTATTAAAAGAAGTTGACAAACGAATATACAAAAATGCAAATAAAAAACTACAAATTGTACAAACGCAACTTGGCTACGACGCAGCACTTATTGGCGCAGCTGTTTTAGCTTTTAAAGGAAATAAATTAATTTAAAATTGAAAGGAAAAAAAATGATTAAAGAATACTTAAAAGATTATAGCGATACAATTACAAAAACTATGAATAACATTGATGTTGCAGAGTTTGAGAAAATTATTGATATTTTGGTAGAAGCATACAAAAATGACAGACAAGTTTTTATTATGGGCAACGGCGGAAGCGCCGGTACTGCTAACCATTTTGTTTGTGACTTTGGCAAAAACGCCGTTTTGCAAGAAGGTAAACGAAGATTTAGAATTTTATCTATTTGTGACAATATTGAAAAAATAACAGCTCTTGGAAACGATTTTGCATTTGATCAAATATTTAAGCAACAGCTTATTAACTTAATGCAGGAAAAAGATGTTTTAATATCTGTAAGTGCAAGTGGCAACTCCCCCGATTTAGTAATGGCCTGCGAATATGCAAAAACAAAAGACGCGCAAATAATTTCTTTGGCCGGTTTTGAGGGTGGTAAAGTTAAACAATATGCAAAGGCAAATTTAATTGCCCCTTTAGAGTCTTACGAGCAAATAGAAGACATGCATTTAATATATTTACACATGATCGTTTATTATATAAAAAATCATCCGGAACTATTATAGGATTTTATTAAAAATTAAAGCAGCAATACTAATAGTATTGCTGCTTTTTACTTTTGTGTTATATCAACTTTAATTCTCTACCATAATTCTCTAATATTTTTTCCTTATTTATAGCAATGTCTTCTTTTGTTGGAAATTCCTCTACTGCTTTAACATTTAACAACAACTCTGCTGCTGATATAAATAAAGGTTTATCTTTCTTTTTAATAATCGAAGAACTTGGACTTGTATGCCAAAAGTGTAAATCCTCTAATATATCTTTTTTCTCTTCTTCTAAAAGAGCTTGTTTTACACAAACTAAATTAAAAATAACTTCTTGAAAACTAATTTTATAATCAAACAAACTTGCTACTATTTCGTATTCTTTTTCCTTTTGAAATTCTTCACCTAATGGGAAAATTGTTTTATTAAAATGAGCTTTTTTCTTTCTTTCTTCCCTTTCAGAAGTAAATTTAAACCATTTTATTTCTCTTGACATATTATTTTCTCCATTTCGTACTTAGATATATAAAATTATAACTACTATACAACAAATTTGCAAGTTATTTTATAAACTCATTAAATATATTAAGCATGCTAAAAAGGCACTAATACATAATAATTATAGGCTAAATGCATGTTTTTTTTTTACAATATATATTTAATTTTAACCGAGCTGTTGCAGCTGCATAATATTATTGTTATAATATTAACATACACTACACTTTAAATAATAACCAAATGAAAAATATTTGCTATTTAGCATATACTATTTTTAAAGGTAAAGTAATATGAATAAAAAAATTATTAATATAGATGATAAAACAATAAGGATAAGCCTATTTGGAGGGTTTAGTGTTCGTATAGGGCAACAAGAAATTTTTAGAGAGAATAAAATAAAGACCAATAAATCTTTACAGTTAATGGTGTTTTTGCTTTGCAGGCCGGAACGAAAAGCCCCTACAGAAATGCTTGTCAACTCTATTTTAGATTCCGAAGAGCTTGAAAACCCAAATGCTGTGTGCAAAAACTTGGTCTATCGCTTACGCAAAATTTTACGCGATAACGGACTAGCTGATGAAGATGAAGATACAATTGTATATGAAAATGATGCCTACCATTTGAGGTTGAACTGTGTTAGCGATTTAGAAGCTTTTAACGCTTGCTGGAAAATGCTATCAAACCTTGACGAAGCTAATATTTTTGAATCGTGCAAACAAGCTCTTTCTTTATATCATGGTGTTTTTTTAGGAAACTTGTTAAGCGACTATTGGGTAAACGAGCAATTATCGTTTTTAGAAAATCGATATTTTATGTTTTTAAACAAATTTTTAAAGCTTGTTGAAGCTCAAGGTTGTTATCAAGAAATATTAAACGAATTAGCACAGGCGTTTGGACTTTATCCTCACGAAGAAGTTGTTTATTTAAATTATATTAAAACGCTGTATTTATGCAAACATTACAATAGGGCTTTTCAAGTATATGATACTGTTTGCGAACGATTATTAAGCGATTTAGGCTTACAGCCACCGTCCGAATTACTTGATTTAATGAAAACCTTAACACTAGAAAATGAAAGTACCGCAAAAAGCATAAATCAAGTGCATGAAAAACTTTACAAATCAGAAGTTTTTGAAAATGCGCATGAATGTGGATTATATGAATTTTCACATATATATCAGGCTATGCTTATGGGTGTAATGGGAATAGAAAAATCTACTAAACTTGTTTTATGCACAATATATGATGAAAATGGAAATGCTATTCCAATAAGTCCACGCCTTGATAATATTAGTCAACATTTACGAAAAAGTTTTAGAGTATCGCTTCAAGTTGGTGACGTTTTTGCAAGATACAGCGCAAGCCAATTTGTAATACTTTTAAAAGACAGCGATGAAGAGTGTTGCAAAGGTATAACTTCACGTGTTCGGGCACATTTTCATAACATACCAAAAATGAGAGCTTTACGTTTAATGTTCGAGTGTACAGATTTACAACAATTTAGAGAGTCTCTTTAAAATATGTTAATAAAAAACACACCCAAATTTAGGGTGTGTTTTTTAAATTTTATTTACGTAACAGGCATGTATATGAATTATTAAGCACTATTAAATAAGCTTATTTTATTAATGTTACAATTTAATATCTTAAAAGCCTTACCTTTTCTTTATTTTTATTGTATAAAAGTAAAACAATAAAAAAAGTACTAATTATAGAAAAAGTGAGACCGCTTTTGAGACCATTTTACTAAAATCAAAACCTATTTCGAATAAAGTGAGACCGCTTTTGAGACTAAGTTGATATATAATAAATGAGGTTCAAAGTGTATGAATTATAAAAAAAAGAAAAATTATGAAATAAAATTACACAACAACTACACACTTTTATGTAAACAGTTAAATTGCTTTTATATTGTTTTTATAATGATATTTATTAATACAAATTTACACGAAACATTATTTGACTTAATTTTGAAAGGACGCATAGAATGATTAAACACGCAAACAACTTCGAAAATACAATATTTGTAAAAAACACAAAACAAAAAAGTTTTAAAACAAAAGTATTTGCAATTTTTCTTACAATAGCAATATTAAGCACTTTGCTTCAAGTAAATATTTTTGCTACGCCAGCTGCGTCAGGCGAGCCATTTACAATTACTTACCATAGTAATTATCCCGTTTCTTCCGGGTTAACAAATAGCACTTATGAAGATCCGACAAAATATGCCGATCAACAAGAAGGCTATGCTACAACATTGGCCCAATCAGGATTTCAAACACCTAATAACTATTATTTGTCAGGATGGAATCCATCACCTATTGCAGCTACAGCTATGTACCCCGAGAATGGGGCACTTGGAAAAATTGATATAGACTGGACACTATACGCTATTTGGATGCCGAATAGAGTGATGGAATGGACAGTTGATGGAAGCACATATAATTCAACTTATAATGCACAATCTCATACAAATTCAATTCAATGGCCTACTGCACAATCAGCATCATATGCCGGCGACGTTATTTCAGGCTTAACTTATCAATACAGTGTAAACGGCGGTGCATTTTCTGATACTAAACCAAATTTAGTAGATGCCGGTAATTATACAATAACTGTAAAAGCTAGCGCACCAAAATTTACTACAATTACTACTACTGTTAATGTTACTATTAGTAAAGCAACATTAACAATATCGCCAAATGTATTAAGCACTTATACATATGGAACGCTTTCAAGCATCCCATATCAAATTCCAAATGTAAACGCATCAAACGGCCCTAAGTCTCAGGCAGATGCAACTGCTATAAACAGTGTTTTAGCAGTTACAAACCCAATATTTAATGCTATTGACAGTAGTAACACGGTAGTAAATGACTTGTTAACCGCAACACCTGGCCAGTACTCTGTTCAAATAGATAACGCAGCACTAACAAACTTACAAAATAATAATGCTTTTCGCAATTATAGTTTAAGTGCTGGTAACGCTAACTTTAGTATAACAACACTTAGCGGACTAAATGTTTCTGCAAATGCATTAAACACAACGTATAACGCACAATACCACAACACCGTTAGCAATGTTCAAAGTTCTATTACCGGTGCCACAATCGAATATAGCATTAATGGTTCGGCATATTCAACAACTATACCAAAAGAAATAAATGCAGGCACTTATACCATTAGTATTCGTGCAAGTGCACCCGGTTATAACAGCACAATAATAACATTAAATGCTGTTATTGAAAAACGCGACGCTGAGCTCAACATAGCTACACATAGCAAACTACAAGGAACAAATGATCCTACTTTTAGCGCCAGCTTTAGTGGCCTACAAGGTACAGATAAAATTTCATATACACTAAAACGCACCCAAGGAGAAGACGTTGGAAGCTATACAATAACAGCTGATATTGTAAATAACAATAATTACAACATAACAGTAAACAATGGTTTACTTTTCATAACATCAATACCGGTAATAGTGCCACCAACAGATGTAGAAACTACACCTGACGCAACCGAAACGCCTGACACAACCGAAACACCTGACACAACAACAGAAACAGAAATTGTATTACCACAAGAAAATATTAACACAACAACACCAAGCGAAGTTAGCCAGCTTAGCACTCAATTAACTGACGAAGAAACTTTAGAAAATCTTCAACTTAACATTAATGATACAAATGTACCTTTTGCAATGAGAAGCAAAAGTTGGGCTCTGCTAAACTTAATTTTAGCCATTGTAACAACTATAATGTCTGTTTCTTTAATTATTGGTTATTTCACAAAAAATAATAAACATAACGAACAAACTAGTTATGTTAAACGCAAAGGAATAATTCGTTTTGGTAGTGTTTTTGTTGCAATAATATCTATAATACTATTTTTCTTAACGCAAGACACGAGCCTTAGAATGGTTATTGTTGACAGCTGGACAATAGTAATGGCAATAATAGCATTAATTCAAGTTGTTGTAAGTATATTAGCTAAAAAATCTATTTACATTGAGCAAACATATTAATTGCAAAGTATATTATTAAATAGCAGTATAGCGCAACTTCTTGTAACCCTTTAATTATAATTTAGTATTTTATTTAATTTACTCAAAAAGGCTTTCGATTTTCATCGAAAGCCTTTTTATTATACTAATAATAGTGCAATATTTATTTCTATACTTATAAATAATATTTGCTTGTTTTCTACTTTGTAAAAATATAATTTATAAGCTTTAATAGCCTATCATCGGTATTTTATTAATTTCTGTGCAATATGCTTTTTTATTGCCCTCATAAACATCATACAGCACTTGTGCCATTTCAATTGATGCTTTTTCAAATTCGGCATAAGGCTGTGTGCATATATCAATTACACCAATTTGATAATTTTCGCCATCAAACCTACCTAAGCAAAATTGGTCTACTAATTGGAACCAGTGCGCCCCAACACAGCTTGGATGCTCAGCACATAATTCTACATATATTCTAAAAGCATTTGCTCTATCTGTCTGTGTGGCCACGCCTTTTAGTCCTGTGGCGCTACAACCTCTATCCAAAGCACCAAAATGGTACTCCCCTATTAAAATTGGTAAGTCTACTTTAGATTTCACAACAAAATCTATGTCTATTTTCGGATTAAATGAATAACAATTAATTGAAAATACATCTAAATACTCCCATCCCGCACACATGTCTTCGTTAATGGCCTTGCTCCAACGCAAACCCAAATTCAAATGATTCGCGTCTATTTTTTTACATGCTTGTGCTGGAATTCTTATATATTCCTTAACTAAAAATACTGAGTATTCTTTTAAGTCTTTTTTTGACTTAGGAAATTTTTTCGAACATTTTCTAATAGAATTGTCAAAATCGTCGAAACTTGTAAAATCGCTTTCCCAAGCATCGTTAAGTGCTGTTATAAAACCATATTTTTCTATTAAATATTGCTTTAAACCCTCTTTGCACGCTGTTTTTGCAGAATTAAAAAGAACCTCATCAGCAATTATTAAATCATCAACAAAATTAAACTCCGGCTCATTTCTCATAAAATAGCCAATCATATATGGGTCATTTTTAAGCGGATTTAACTGCATTGCAAACTCTAGTGAATTTTGCTCGTACTCATCACTTAAAACATCAGGAAAATCCCTAAAAATCCTAACAGAAGTATCGGGAAACTTAAACATTAAGTGATGTGTATACGGTATTGTAGGTTGATTAAAGTTTCCTGTTGCTACTAAGTAATGTTCCGGGTGATTGCCTGTTGTATTAAACCCAAGTTTACTTAAAATATGGTTACAATTGCTTCTCCATCTCTCTTTATATTTATGTGCATATACTTTATAAAGGTTAGCATGCATAAAATCGTAGTGCACCATATGCTCGGAAGGCATATATGGTGTGCGCTGTAGTGTTGTCTCTTTATAAAATTGCTCATACTCACTGTTTCTCGGTGGCAAGTCTTCACAAAGTGACATCAAGCCATCAACCCTACCTGTTCCACCTAGGCCTACACTGCAAACTCCATTTGAAAAAAAAGCATATCCATCAGGGTCTACTAAGTACCATCGCCCTTCTACTTTTTTTGTTGCAAAAAAACCGGTTCCTTGTGTAAGCCTTTTTTTGCTGTTAGCTCCCCATTTGTTATATGTACTTTTAGGGTATTTTAAATCACCCTCATTCATTTTAACCTTTTTGCAAAGTTCATCAACACACTTTATTTTACCCGGCCAGTCAGCATTTTTCCATTGGCCAAATTCATCAACATATTTTTTGTTTGGAAGAGGAAATTCTGAAGGTAATGTATCTGATAAATAGAAATTCTCAAATTTAACCTTTACATTGTTAAAATTATCTTCAATACCAATTTCTATTCGCTCAACTTCTTGCATTAAAATCCTATCACCGTGGCACACAAGTTTTAAAAGCCCCGGCGTTCTTGTTGTGTATATTGAATGATTATCCATATATGTCAAGTCTAGGCGAACTTTTGTTTTTAAGTTCGGCAATATTCCGAATCTATAAATTAATCTTGCGCTTTTTTCACCATGTGCATAAAAAGATAGTAAAAATGCTACCGAGTGATTTTCAAGCACTTCAATATCTCCTATAATATAACGCAATTCACTTCCTACAACCTGCGGAAGTGATATAGATCCTTTATCTTTATTAAAGTTAACTGTAATGCTATGTTTGTCCTGTATTGTAATTTTTGAATTATAACTTTTGCATTCATTAAAGTCAAAGTAGTCCATTTTTATTCTCCTTAAATTATAATGCTATTACATCATAAATTCAATTTTACATCTACTATACAATAATTGCAACAAAAAAACAAACTAATAGCAATACCAAAATTTTAAACAGGTATTATTTTAAATACTGCACATAACCAATATTGTGTTAAAAAAATCCCTAATGATGAATGACAATTTCACCACTGGGGATTTAATAATTACTACAATTTATTTAAAATATTTTCTAAATATTCTTTGCCGTAAGCATACTCGCTTTGCATTATTTCACTTTTTGCGCCTATTTCCAAATCATAACTACCATTATAGCCATTTTCGGCCATTAAACGAATTAGCTCGTGCCAATTTATTAGGCCCCTTCCCGGCGCATGCTTAGTTGTTTCACCCATTTTTGTATTATCACATATATGTGTAGCATATATTCTGTTTTTAAAAATTTCGGGTACAAGCAAAACATCAAGCCCGTCAGCGTGTGGGTGTCCTGTGTCAAAATTAAGTCCTATATCATAACCAACATCGTCAAAAAACTTTATCATATCTTCGTATGTAGGTGCAACAGATTGCACAGGTATTTCGCATACAATTTTATGCCCTGCCTGTGTTATAATTTTTGCCATATCTTTAAAATGTTGCACTGTTAAGCTGTAAATTTCTTGCATTGGCATAACGTATTTACACTTTTGTGTAATTGTGGCCAAAGGAACCGATATAATACTATTTTTAGATATTTGATTTACAATACTTACAAGCTGCTTTGCATACTTCTCGCCTTTTTCGTTTTTCAACATTTCAGCATCACCAAAAAAGTCTCCTAAAAAGTGGCATACAAACATGCTCATTTCAAGATTTGTCTTTTTCATTTCATCTGCTAATTGTTTAGCGCCTGTTTTTTCCCATCCATCAAGCTGATCAAATCTAACCACTTCAGCTTGGAATGTATCAAACCCTAAACTTTTAATTTCACTTAAGCAATTACAAATCTCTTTATACGAAAAATCCATACCATGTTTTGATATATAAAATCCCGGACTTACACCAATTTTGTAATTTTTCAAAATATTACCTTTCCGCAATTATTAGCTACATAATTTTTTTATATTACTGCATCTAGTTTAATTGTTACGGGTTTATATTCCATTAATGTTTTTCTAACTTTTACATGTGTTTCATCATCGTTAAACAATATTTGATCTTTTTCACTATCAAACAAAAATTCTACCATTAAATCGTATGAATTTTTAGCATGTTTAAAATCTTCAAACACAATTACATCTTTAATTAAACTTGAGCAATTTTTTAGTTTTTCCATTTCCTTTGCAACTTCTTTTGTGTGGTCAGGTTTTTCAAATTTCATTAGTACTACGTGTTTTATCATATTACTTATCCTGTCCAAATTCTCCCGCCTCGTTAATTGAATCGTTAAATTTTTTACCTAAGTCTAACCATTCATCAAGGCCGAACATTTTAAACAAATTTATTGGTTTGCCAAATTCTCCACAGTTATTTGCAACCCAAATATCGTCTTTATCTTGCGCTACCCTTACACCAAAATCATGCATACCTTTTATTGCGCCAAATGCAGCATAATGAAGTGTAATTAAGTTATATCCCATTTCTGTTAATTGTCTATAAGTAAGCTCTGGGCTTGCTCCACCTGCTGCCATGCCAAACATTTTCCAGCCGTCTACTCTTCTTCCAATTTCGGCTATATCTTCTAATGTTTCTGTTCCCTCTGTAAAAGCAACATCTGCTCCAGCTTCTAGCGAACCAAGGTTTCTATAAATAGCCTCTTCAAGTCCCATTGTATTGTAAGCATCTGTTCTTGCTATAAGTACACAGTCTGTTCCTTTAAACACATGAGCTGCAGCTTTAATTTTACTAAAGTAGTCTTTTGCCGGTATTACCTCTTTGCCCCTTAAATGTCCGCATCTTTTAGGGAAAGTTTGGTCTTCAAGATGAACAGCCTTTGCACCTGCTTTCAATATTCTCTCACAAGTCCTCATAAGGTTAAGTTCGTTGCCAAATCCTGTGTCAATATCAACTATCATAGGTAGTGGAGACATATTTGTAATTCTATCTGTCACACTATAAAGTTCTTCAAATGTAACAAGGCCTATATCAGGCAACCCACAATAACTCATTGCAAGTTCTCCGCCGCTTAGGCACATAGCCTCAAATCCTGCTCGCTCTACCATTTTTGCCGACATACAGTCGTATACGCAAGGAGCCAATACAGGGCCTTTTTCTAATAACTCTCTTAAAGATTTTCTATTTTTTATCATTGTTTATTCTCTTCTCTTTCCATTATTTTTACAACAGTAGGTGCATCAAATTTTGCCCTCATGCCGTCTGAAATATCATCAAGTATTTTAACATCTTCAGCTTCAAGTTTTAAACTCGCAGCACGTAAAGAATCCTCAAACTCTTCAAAACTGTTTGGCCCAGGCAAAATACATGTAATTTCTTTATGTGTTAGCACCCAAGCCGAAGCTATTTGGGCCATACTTACATTATATTTAACCGAAATGTCGTAAACAGTTTCTACAATATCGCCAATTTTTGAGTTAAATATGTGGTTATAATATTTTGTGTACAGTGGAGATTTCCCCCAAAAGCTCTCTTTTGACAATGGCGCATTTTTTCTGTAAAGGCCGCCCATTAAACCTGCTGCCAATGGGCTGTAGGCCATAATTCCCACACCATAGTCGTTACACATCGGAAAAATCTCATCTTCCAAACTTCTGTTTAATAAATTGTAAGAGTTTTGTATAGTAACAAGCGGCTGCGCATTTATATTGTGCTGTGTACTTAAAGCCTTTACAATTTCCCATGCTGCATGGTTACACGCACCTACATATCTAATCTTTCCTTGAGTACACAGTGTATCCAGAGCTCTATATGTTTCCTCGTAAGGTATCCCCTCTTCGTCTGGTTGATGAAGAAGGTAAATGTCAATATGGTCTGTTTGCAATCTGCTTAAAGAGTTATCTATTTCCTTCATAATGTGGTGCCTAGAAGCACCATACTCATTTGCTTTTTGCGCAGGAGAGTTATGACCGCAAACTTTTGTTGTTATAACAAATTCATCACGTCTGCCTTTCATAGCTCTGCCAAGCACAGTTTCAGATTTAACATCATTTGCAACCTTATAAAGATTTGCACAATCAAAAAAGTTTATTCCGCAGTCCATTGCCTGCCTTATAGCTTTTTCAGCATCTTTTTCATCGGGTAAATCTCTAAACCCACAGCCAAAAGCTACTCTTGAAACTTTAACGCCGCTACTTCCTAGCTTTACAAATTCGCCATTATAGTATGTCATAATATTGTGCTCCTCTCTTTTAACCTTGCTGCATTGCCGCTACAAAATCCGGGAATGCTGTTGTTAGTTGTGGGAATAGTATTAAGAATATTACTAAAATTACAAGGGCAAATATAAATGGTATAAGCTCTTTTATAACTTTTACTGGGTTTGCACCGGCTATTCCGCCTGTTATATAAATTAATGGTCCCACCGGTGGCGTTATTAGTCCCATCATTGTTACAAGCATTGCAAGAACACCAAATTGTATTAAATCAATTCCTGCCATTCTAACTGCCGGTATCATTACAGGAATTATTACCATTTGAATTACGTTAACGTCTAATATCATTCCAAACATAAATAGTATTAACATACAAACTGTTAAAACAATTGTAGGATTAGATGATATACCGCCAATAAATGCTGCTAATGCAGAGCCAACACCTATGCTGCTAATTATCCATACATAAACTCCGGCGCAACATAAAATGCATAAAACTTTTGCGGTATTTATACTTGCATTACAAAAACTTTTCCAAAAAGATTTAAAAGTTAACTCTTTATATATAATAGAGCTAAAAAGAATTGCGAATAAAACAGCAATTGCTCCTATTTCTACAACTGTTCCTACACCTGCAACTAAGCAATAAACAACAATTGCAGGAAGCATAAACGCAAAAAAGCTATTCATTCCAACTTTAACTGCGTTTTTAAATCCACCCCATTTTGTGTATGGGTAATTGCGTTTTTTACTAATAATAAACGACGCTATAAGCATAACAACGCCCATTAAAATGCCAGGAACCATGCCACCTAAAAACAGCCTATTAATACTAACTTGCATATAAATACCCATTAAAACAAGACCGCCCGACGGTGGAATAATTGGGCCTATTGTAGAAGATGCACCCGTTACAGCCGCTGCATACGCAGGGTCGTAACCTTCTTTTTTCATTGCAGGTATCATAATAGATCCTATAGCGGCAGTATCTGCAACAGCAGAGCCCGAAACACCGCCAAAAACCATAGATGCTAAAATGTTAATATGGCTTAAACTGCCTCTTATATGGCCTATGCAAGCAGAGCCAAATTTAATTAGTCTGTTGCTCATGCCACCACTGTTCATTATTTCACCAAGTAAAAAGTAAAATGTAAGTGCCGCAAAATTGTAATTATTAATACCTTGTATTAGTCCTTGTCCTATAACTTCCACAGGTACAACGCCCGGAAAAATAAAGAAAAACGATGCAATAGCCATGCCAAGCGACATAAATACAGGAAATCTTAAAAACAGGCAAAGAATCATTACACCAATTAAAACAAACATTTGTAAAATCATAATTAATTTGCCTCCTCTTTCACTTCATATTTTCGCTCGTTGCCATTTTTATTTGCAAATAAAACTTCTTTAATAATATTTACAGATGCACAAATTATAAAAAGCACTCCACATATTATAAGAGGAATATACCTATAACCCTCATCATAATTAATAAGCGAAAGCACAAAGCCTTTGTTTACTTCGTATGTTCTTATACCTATATTAATAAGCGCCACACCCATTGCCACTGCTATTGTATTTAAAATTATATCCATAATTCGTATTACATGCTTTGGCAATATATTATTCATTACGTCCATAGATATATGTCCTTTTTCAAGCCACATCCACGGTGTGCCTATGCAAGCCATCCATGTTAAACCTATTATAGATACTTCTTCAATCCAAATAATTGTTACATCTACAAAGTACCTTGTAAACACTTGTAATACAGCTAAGCTTACAGTTGCAATTAGCATTATTGCCATTAAGTACTTAATTGTATTGGATAACCCTTTTTCAAATTTTAATAAACCGTTTTTCATTATTATTGCACCTCAATATAAATACAGCCACTAACTAGTAGTGGCTATATTTTTTAAATATGTTTTTAGGCCATATCTTTTATTTGTTGATATAAACCTTCACTATATAATACACCTTCAAAGTCTGCTGCTATTTCTGCTGCAGAATCAATAAATGCATCTCTGTCAACTTCAACAATTGTTACGCCCATCTCTTGTATTTCTGCCATTGTTGCATCGTATTGTGTATCCCATAGCTCGCTCGAGCATTGCTCGTCTGTAAGTGCTATTGCTTCATTAATCCAGCTAATTTGCTCTTCTGTTAGTTTAGCTTCTGTTGCTTGAGACATATAAAGAAGTAATGATGTGTATATGTAGTTTAATTCCATATAGTGATCTTGAACTTCAAATATACCTGCACTATTAGAGTCAACAAGACCGTTATCTTGTGCATCGGCCATACCTGTTTGAAGTGCTGTAAACATTTCTCCACCTGAAATAATCATTGGGTTTGCGCCCCATGCTTTAAACATTTGGCTAATTGCAGGTGCTTCTGGCATACGAATTTTTAGGTTAGCTAAGTCTTCCGGTGTAGAAACCGGTATACCGTTTGTTGAAAGTGAGCGAGGGTTAACATCAAAAAGTGAACCCATAAATCTAATTCCGTTTGCATCTTCAACTTTACCCATCATCTCTTCTAGTAAATCTGATTCAACAAATGTATGGTAATGATCATTATCTTCGAATAAGAAAGGAACTACTAAAACAGCAAAATCTCCACCTTCTTTTAAAATGCTTCCTGTGTCAAATGCAGATAAAAAGAAATCTAGTGTGCCTTGCTCTAGTTGTGAGTAATGAGCCGCTGTGTTACCTAGTGATCCGCCGCTTATAACTTCAAGCGACATTTTTCCGCCAGAAACTTCTTCAAGCTTCTCTTTAAATACTAGGCTGTTAATTTCGTGCGAAGATCCCGCAGGAGCTGTTAAACCAAGTTTTAAAACAAGTGTATCTTCACTTGTAGGTGCTGCCTCACTTGTAGATGCTACCTCGCTTGCAGGTGTCGCTTCACTTGTAGTAGCCTCTTCTTGAGGTGCTGCGCATGCTGACAGTGATAAAAGTAGTGCTAAACTTAATATAATTGCCAATAACTTTTTCATTTTCAAAATCCTCTCAATAAATATGAATTTATTTTGTAGTTTGCATTAGCACCATAATAAACGATTATTATTTTTTTGTCAATAATAAACTTTTTTAAAGAATTTGATAGCAAAACCGTATTTTTGTTAAAATATTAAAAAATAACACTGTTTCTCTAGTAAATATAAACAATATTTCAACGTTATTGTCAAGCAAGCAATATAGCATATGTTAATATTGCACAAACATGAAGAAGTATTTTTTACATATGTATAGTTGACAAAAAATATTTTTTTGTTTAGTATAATAGACAAAAAGCATAAAGAGGTTTAATTATGAATGAAAAAGTTTTAACTAAAATAGAAAACGGAAAATTTACTATTATTATTAATAGGCCAGATGATGAAAATCGCATTGATATGGAAACAACCGCACTAATGGACAAAGCATTAATGGAGGCAAACAAGAATAAAGATATTAGAGTTGTTATTATTACAGGCAATAAAGATTATTTTTGTAGCGGCGGAAGAGTTTATCCCGAGTATACTGCTGAAGATAAGCAAAAATATACAGAAACTATTAAAAGCTTACAAAAAACAATGCTTGAAACAAACATACCTATTATAGCGGCCCTGGAGGGAACATGCAGAGCAGGCGGCAACGATATACTAGCATCAGCCGACATAGCTGTTGCAGCAGATGATATAACTTTTTCCTTTCCTGAGATCTTGCATGGAGGTTTTCCGGCAATGGTAATGGTAAAGGTTATGGATTTAATGCCAAAGAAAAAATTATTGCCATTGTTTTATACCGGTTCTTCTATAACGGCACAAGAGGCCGAAAACATGGGAATAATTACATGTGCAGTGAGCCGAGAAAAATTTTGGGATACTGTTAACTATTATGCAGATGAAATTTGCAGCAAAAACGAAATACTAATAAGGCTTGGAAGAAAAACTTATTTTGATATGTTAACAATGAACACACAAGAGAGAACACAGTGTGCATCGGAATTTTTGGGCAAAGTACTTGACGAACAACTTAAAAAGTAATATTATTAAAATTTAGAACAATAGTAAGCCATAAACAAAATTAACTCGGAGAATGTATTTATGATTGGAAATAGGTTAAAAATTGCCCGAATAGCAAGCGGTCTTTCGTTACAAGAGTTCTCTGAGAGACTTTCACTTTATTCTCTGCATTTAACAAAAGCCGCTATTTCAAATTACGAAACAGGCAAAACAATTCCTACAGCCAGCACACTTGAAATTTTAGCAAACACACTTACTACAAGCGTAGATTATTTTCACAAAGAAAATTGGGATGATTTTAATATAGAGTTAAATAATTGTCCCTCAATAGTAAATTCTAAGCTATTCGAATTAATGTGCTATGTTCAGCTAGAGCTTGAAAAGCGCATTGATATTTTTGATATATTAAACACAAAACCTCTTGTAGCAAAAATTACCCCAACATATATTAAAAAGAATGACATTGAGGCAGTACAAAGTTTAGCTAATAATATTAGAGAACAATTTGGTTTAGGTAGCGGACCAATTTCCAGCGTAACTACTGCTTTGGAATTTAACGGCTTTACTATTTTAAATATGCCAATAAACATTAGCACTAAAAATTTATCCGGCATTGAAACATCTAAAAATTTACCTATAATATTAAAGGTAAATGCACTATCAATAGACGATTTAAGAATGTCGTTATTAGAGCAGCTTGGCAATTTTTATATTACAAGTGATACAAAAAAAGACAAAGACTACTTATGCAATGCATTTGCACGTTATTTTTTATTGCCCAAAAGTAGATTAATTCAGCTTATCGGGCTAAAAAGAACCGAGGTTCAACGAAGAGAAATAAGCAACATTAAACAAAGTTACGGCATATCTACAAGAGAAATAACTCACAGCCTTTTTGAGCTTGGAATAATTGACCAAACTGTTCACAATATATTTTTAAGGCATATTATTCACCACGACTTTGCAAGACAGACCAGATATTTGCCAGAGAATTTATACTTTAACGAAGTTCCTATTTTATTTACAAATATGTTATTTAGAGCGTATTCTGAAAAGTTAATTGATATTTCAACTATTTTCTTGTATGATCCACAATTTGATCAATTTGTTTTAAAGTCTTAGTTTTTTTAAACAGTTTACAACAAAACTATACCGCTAGTTTTTATTTTAATGCTATAACAATTAATAAAATAAAAATAGAGTAGTCGCGAAAAATTCACGGCTACTCTATTTTTATAAGTTGTTTTATATAATTTTTTCATATACTTTATTTAAAAAAGTAACAGATTGCTCAACCCAATTTGCAATAGACATATCGCTGTGCATTTTCCTGTTTTGCTTTCTAAATCCAAGTTTTTGCCCATATTTATAAAACAAATTTGCAAACTGTTTTGTACTTACACTCTCTAGGTTTAAAAATTCATTACAAATATCTTTGTCGCCATTTTTTGCAAGATAGCTCAATTCTAACTTCAGTTGTTCAAATACATAATCACTGTCGCCCATTTCTTCATTTTTCCAAGCGTCATTGGCAACGCTTAGTCCGTGCTCACCCTTAGGATATAAATGCATTTCACATAAAACATTTGCACTTTTACAAGCTTTCATAAATAGTATACTATTTTCTACCGGCACAACAGCATCTGTTACTGTATGCCATAAAAATACCGGCGGAGTGCTTACACTTACATGTTTTTCAAGAGACATTAATTCTAAATCTTCTTCGCATGCATTTTTACCAAATAATGATACAAAAGAATCTTTGTGAGCAAAATCACCTGTTGTAATTACAGGATAACTAAGTATACATGCATTTGGAACATTAGAAATATCACTGTCTCTTTCCAATTTTATACCTGATAAATTGTTGTGAACAGCAATACTAGCAGCAAGATGCCCACCCGCAGAAAAACCAATAACGGCCACATTGTTAGCATTAACATTGTCTATACTAGCCCTTTTTCTAACTTCACATACAGCACGCGATAAATCTTTAAGCGGTTGCATTGCTATTGGAGCAAATTTTCTTAATGTATTGGTAGTATAAGTTAGCACATAAGCTTGATACCCAAAATTATAGTAAGCCATAGCAACCAAATATGCCTCTGATGCAGAAACAAAGCTATAACCTCCACCGGGAATTACAATTATTGCCGGTCTTATTTTATTGTCTACATGTAAATACGCTTGTAAATTAGGCACAAAAGTGCTCACCGAGCATTTGTATTCATCACTATTGTATAAATCAATTTTTTCTCTTATCATGCTTTTGCTCTTTTCTTAAAAATTAAACAAGCTAATCTCTTTCATACGGTGGTATGGCCACTGTTACAATTCTGCCCTCAGTATTACAATCCGGCAAGTTATTCTTCATACGGTCTATAACAGGTTCATAGTTAACATTAGCTATCGGCAAATCTACTCTAATATTTTCAAGAGCCGAAATACACATTCCCTCAAGAATTTCATACCCGTTATATGCTATTTGTATATTACAAGAATGAACTTCATCATCGTTTTCCATCCAATTACCATATTCTTTATAATAAGGCGTTTGTATTGGTATCTGTTGATGGTTACGCCAACCTTTGTCTTTACCTGTAATAAGTTTGCCCTGTGTTTTAGTTGTACAAGCTCCCCAAAATCCATCTGTTTCGGCATACACATATCCATCTGTTCCGTAAACTGTAAGTCTGTTGTCACTACTTGCATACATTGGTGGATTATGTGATTCTGTCAAGTATCCGCACTCTACATAAACTCTTATATCGTTATCTGTTATAAATGTACCCATTAAATAGTCCGGCGCAGGGTGCGAGTCTTTTAAAGTTACAGGTCCATGACAATGTCCGCAAACCCATTTTGCGCTTTTTGCGTTACTTGCCCATAGTGCATAGTCTACATAATGTGTGCCAAGCTGAGAAAACCATGCTTGTGTTTCCACATGAATTTTGCGTATTTCTCCTATTTCCCCATCGTTTATACGCTTTTTAAGTGTTTGAAATTGTGTTGTGTACTTTTGTTGGTGGCACACTACGGCCTTTATATTATTTTCATTGCAAATTGTCAACATTTCTTTTGCCTCCGGTAAACTTTCAGCCATCGGCTTTTCAAAAGATATACCTTTAACACCATATTTTGCAGCCAATTTTACAAGCGACAATCTCATATTTGGATATGTTACAAAAACAAATATATCCGGTTTTGTTAGCTTAAGCATTTCCTCGGCTTGCGTAAACAGCTGTACATTTGTTAAATTATTGCTTTTTACAACATCATTCATTGCCTGCTCATTAATATCACACAGTCCTACAATCTCATATCTATCGTTATTATTTAAAAGTGCATTTAAATGTATTTTACCCCTTATTCCAAGGCCCATCACTACTGTTCTAAATTTTTGCATATAAATAACTCCTCAATTATAAGCTTATGTTTAAGTTAATTAAAAATTTTTAAAATAATTGCCATCCATCAATACTGTTTTATCGGGATCTGTCAATGCAAGAACAGATTCATCTTCTACAATTAACCAGCCCTTATACAGTGTTTGCTTTAAATAATCAAATATTGCCGGATAATCAATTGTTCCCTCACCCATTACCGCCCATGTATTTTCACTTATTCTGTCTTTGCAGTGTACATGGCGTATTTTGTCTCTGGCAGTTTTAAGCAATTGCAACGGTTCTATATTGCCATTTACTATGTGCCCAATATCTGGCGCCCATCCAAGGTCGGTTTTATACAAAAATTCAAAAAACACTTTATAATCTTCACTTGTTTTAAACAAAGAGTTTTTGGCCGAATTTGGATGCACACACGTTACAATTCCATATTCACCCGCTATGTTTGCAACCTCACTCATACACGAAATTAAGTTGCTTCTTCTTATAAAAAGTTCGTCACCTTGAGGTCTTATTTCTTGCTTTGCATGATGAGATACCATGATTTTTGCTCCACGAAACATCGAGGCAAATTTTATTGCTTTCATGCTAAATTCTTTTTCTTCTTGTGTTTGGTTTTTATTTTTCCACGATTGATGTAGTACAAGCGTTGAAAATTCCAAATCATTTTCTTTTAACAATTCTTTAAATTCGTCTGGTTTATTATAATAATCACCTAGCATATCTATTTCTGCCTCAAACGCTTTAAATCCAGCTTTTTTTGCAATTTGCAACATGTGAGATACATTACCTACATAATCTTTATTGCTCATTTTCCAAGGGTATGTTTGGCATCCAAAACGCAACATAGTAATAAAATCCTTTCATATAATTACAAAAAAACGGATAACAAGTAAACTTATTTTCCGTTTTTTCGCAATTATTTAATTTTATAATAATATAATTATTTTAAAAGCTCTTTAACCTTAGCTACTGTATTTTCTACCGACATACCATAATGATCCATTAAATCGGCAGCATCTCCCGATTGTCCAAAGCAATCTTGCATACCAATAAATCTCATTGGTACTGGGTGATTTTCGCTTAAAGTTTGAGAAATAGCTGTTCCAAGTCCGCCAAATACAAGGCCTTCTTCCATAACAACAACTTTTCCTGTCTTCTTCGCACTGTCAATAACAGTTTGCTTGTCTAAAGGTTTAATTGTAGGGTAGTTTAAAACTTCAGCTTTAATACCCTCTTTTTCAAGTTCTTTTGCAGCTTTCATTGCTGTATCAAAAAGGCTTCCTGTTGCCACAAGTGTTACATCGCTTCCATCAACAACTTTAACAGCTTTGCCTATTTCAAATTTATATGTTTTTTCATCAAATACAACAGGTACTGGGTTTCTGCCAAGGCGCAAATACACAGGTCCGTCGTAATCTATCATAGCTTTAACAGCTGCTTTCATTTCAACAGCATCGCCTGGGTTAATTACAACCATCTCAGGTAAAACTGTCATAAGTGCTAAATCTTCAACAGCTTGGTGTGTTGCACCATCTTTACCAACAGATACACCACCATGGCTACCACAAACTTTAACATTAAGTTTTGGGTATGCAACAGAATTGCGAATTTGCTCGAACGCACGGCCTGTAGCAAAAACTGCAAATGTACAAGCAAATGGTATTTTACCTGCTGATGCAAGGCCTGCTGCTGTTGTAATAAGGTCTGCCTCTGCAATACCTACATTTATAAATCTTTCAGGTGCAGCATCTTGAAAACGGCAGCTCATAGTTGCTTTTGCAAGGTCTGCGTCCATAACAATAATATCTTTATTGTCTTTTGCATATTCTATAACGGCATCGCCAAAAGCGTCACGTGTTGCAATAAGTTCGCTCATTTATTATTCCCCCAATTCTTTCAGTGCAATGTCTACTTCTTCGTCTGACATTGGTTTACCATGCCATCCGCACTCATTTTCCATAAATGAAACACCCTTACCTTTAACTGTGTTCATTACAATAACAGTAGGTATGCCTTTTGTATTTTTAGCTGTTTGTATAGCATCTACAATTTGTTTCACATCGTGGCCGTCTATTAGTATTGTGTGCCATCCAAATGCTCTAAATTTACCCTCAATATTATCATTGCCTATAACGTCTTCCACACTACCGTCTATTTGAAGGTGGTTGTAGTCTACAAAGGCAATAACGTTATCAAGATTATAATGAGCAGCTGTCATAGCAGCTTCCCATACTTGTCCCTCTTCAATTTCACCATCACCCATTAGGCAATATGTGTAGTAGTCTTTATTGTCTAATTTAGCAGCAAGTGCTATACCGTTAGCGGCAGATAAACCTTGGCCCAAAGAACCTGTAGATACATCTACGCCCGGTGTTTTACCCGAGTATGGGTGACCTTGTAAAATACTGCCAAAGTCTCTTAAAGTATCAAGCACTTCCATTGGGAAGTAACCTTTCATTGCAAGAGCAGCATAAAGAGTAGGGCAAGCATGTCCTTTAGACAAAATAAACCTATCTCTATCTGCCCAATTTGGGTTTTTAGCATCTATATTCATAACGCCAAAATAAAGTGCTGCGTGTAAATCGGCACAACTTAAAGATCCACCCGGATGGCCTGATTTAGAGTGAGCCAACTGACGAATTATCAGTTTGCGAATTTCATTTGCTTTTTTTTCCATCAAAGCAACATCATGCATATTAATTCACCTTTTCACCTTTCTAGGTTGTTTTATTTTTTATTAAACTATTTTTTTGTCGCCCATTGCGTTTTTCCAGTCGTTCATAAAACCTTCAATGCTTAAGTCTGTCATTGGGTGCCAAAACAGTTTTTTCATGCAATCGTAAGGTATAGTTGCAATATGTGAACCTGCTTTAGCAGCACCTAAAACATAAGCCGGTGTGCGCATGCTTGCAGCAATAATTTCTGTTTTAATATCATAAATGCAAAAAATTTCAGCAATATCATTTAAAACGTTTAATCCATCCATTAATACATCGTCACTTCTGCCAACAAAAGGAGATACATATGTAGCGCCTGCTTTAGCGGCTATTAAAGCTTGTGCTGCAGTATAAACTGTAGTTACGTTTGTTTTAATGCCAAGTTTTGTAAGTTCTTTAACTGCGCAAATTCCTTCTTGGTTCATAGGAATTTTAACAATCATGTTTTTGTGCCAAGAAGCTATTTCTTTACCCTCTTTAATCATTGTTTCAGCATCTAAAGCCAAAACTTCACCACTTATAGGGCCATCTACCATTTCACATATTTTTATAAGTGTTTCTTTAAGGTCTTTTCCCTCTCGTGCAATAATAGAAGGGTTTGTTGTAACACCGTCTACAATACCGCACTCAAGCATCTCTTGAATTTCGTCTAAGTTAGCCGTATCAATAAAAAATTTCATAAATAATTCTCCTTCAATGTGTAATAATTAATTTGTCCAATACTATTTTATAATATCATAAAATAAAATATATTTATATACTAATTTTTAGGTTTTTGTAAAAAGTTTTTTTCTAAACGCTATTAAACTGATGTTTCAAAAATAATATGCTTTCTTTCATAGCAGCTATTCTTGAATTTAAATCAGTTTTTTCGATATGATCTCTCCACTGACGCAAATTATACGAACTAACATCATCAAAACACATAACTGCCTCAAGTGTTATGTTGTTGTCATACCCAATTTCTTTTAAAACATTACCAACATCAGGCCAATTAAAGCGTTTATTGTGAAAAGGCAATCGTCTGTTGGGCTCTGTTAAATGCACCTGCCCTATTCTCCCTTTCGCCCTTCTAAATGCATCAAAAATATCGTCTTCTTCAATGTTTAAATGAAAAATATCCATAGTTAAATTAAATTTATTACTATCTAATTTACTAAGCAGTTCTAGTCCCTCATCTACAGTGTTTATTATATAGTTTTCAAATCTGTTTAATATTTCTAAGTTAACAGTAATATCAAAATCATTAGCAACATTTGAAACGCTGTTTAGGCATTCTATACATCTTTGAGTTCTGTCATGCTTTACTTTCTTTGTAATAACGTCTTTATCGTAATTTGTTGGCCAATTAGAGTAAAGCACCCCTCCAATAGATTTACCTCCTAAATTATAAGAGGCCTCTATTGCACGCTTTAAATGTTCGCTTGCAAAATTTCTTGCAAATACGTCATCAGATCTCATATCCACACCTAACGGATATCCAAAACAAAAAATTAGCTCAACATTTTCACTCTCTGCCATTTTTCTTACTTCAGCCGTTTTTTGCTTGTCTGCCAAAAGTGCTTCATCAACAGGTCTCATTTCTACAGTGTCTGCACCTGTCTGTTTAACTTGCTTAAAAAAAGAATGTAGATCTTTTGGGTCAAAATAATCGCCCCATGTTAATCTGTGTACGCCGTATTTCACTTGCGCATCTCCTTTTTATTAAAACCTATAATCTTGTTTACTTATTTTTGTGCAACTTCTTTCAATTGTACAAGCTCTTGCTCTGACAATGTGTAAAAGTCGCTGTTTGCTTCCCCTGTGTTAGAGTCCTCTATTAGTACCATTTTTGTATCTTGCACAGTAATTGTATTGTGCCACATACTTTTTGGTATGTTATAAACTTTGTTGGGCTCCATCTCAACTTTGCTAAACTCCATTATTCCATTGCTCTCTTGTCCAAAAACAAGCGTGCATTTCCCACTTAATAAAACAAATAACTCATCTGTTTCATTATGTCTTTCAAGCATGTCTATGCCTGTAATATCATTTGCGGGTTTCCAGTTTTTAAGTCCCACTGTCCATTTTTCATTTTCGTATACTCTTTGCATGCCTTGTCCATCAAAACTAAATTCACCTATGCTCATAGGAAGTCTCCTTTATATAACGCTTATACGTTTGTTGTTTTTATTATGCAAGGCGGTAAAACCGCCTTGCATAAACTTATAAATGCTTATTTATTATTCTCCGTGTAAAGCTGCTTGCATTTGTGCAAGTGCTTCTTCAGGTGTAACTTGGCCTAACAGTGCTTGTTGATTTGCTGCTGCCCATACTGTGCCTGTATATTCGCTTAATGTGTCTGTTGTAGGTAGTACGTTAGCAAATTGTAAACTCTCTGCTGCAACTGCTTGGAAACGGTTAGATGCAAATTCTTCTGTTGCAAGAATGTTCTCTGTTCCAAGACCTTTGCCAGAAGCGATAAACCAATCTGTTCCGCCTTGACCTGTTGTCATGTATTTATAAAATTCAAATGCAGCTGCTTTGTTTTCGCATTGCTCATAAATAACCATATCTGTGTCGCCTGCGCATGTCCATTGGCCATCATCGCTTGCTGGAATCGGGAATGCATCAACGTCATCTCCAAATGCTTCAACCCAATCTGTAGAAGAACCGATGTGGTGGATAATTGTAGCTGTTGTACCTGTTTTAAAACCGTCAACCATTTCTGCAAACGCCACGTTAACAGAAGCTTCTGGTGCATATCCATTTTCAAAAATGCTTAAGTATTGCTCGTAAGCTGCAACTGCCTCAGGTGTTGTTAAATCATCCCAAGATGCGCCGTTAGCATATAAGAAACTACCTAAATGCTCGTGGCCGCCGCCTGCACCACGCATACCATATCCGTATACGTCAATTGTGCCGTCGCCATCTGTGTCCATAGTTGCTTTTTCAATAGCTGTCATAAAATCATCCCATGTTTCAGGTACAGATTCAATACCTGCTTGCTCGAAGTAAGAAGGACGATAGTAAACATAAAGAGCCTCTAGTGTCCAAGGAAGTACTCTTGTTGCGCCATCTGCTGTAGCATCTGTCATAATGCTCCATGCGCTGTCGCTAATTTGAGAAGCTTCTTCCCAGTTTGCTACGTATTCGCTCATGTCTGCAAGTAGAGCGTTTGCATTAAACATTTTTGCTGCTGAAAGTTTAAATGTGCTAATGTCTGGGCCACCGCCACCCATAACTGCTGTAAATGTAGATTGTGTAAATCCGCCGTTATCCCAAGGATATTCCTCGGCAGTTACTGTAATACCATATTCGTTTGTCTCGTTGAAATTAGCAACAAGCTCTTGCATTAAGGCAGAGTATTCTGCATTATCTGCCCAATACCAATATGTAAGTTCTGCCGGTTCAATTTCCATAGCACCATCTTCAGCTTGTGCTGTATCTGCCGGTGTGGAATCTGCTTGTGAAGCCGGAGCTTCCTCTTGTGCTGTACAAGCTGCTAAACTGAATGCCATTACAGCTACAAGTAAAAGTGCCAATAATTTTTTCATATTTGTCTCTCCTTAAAATAATTGTTATTTTAACTTGCTTATAAAAGCAAGTATAAACCTTTTTTATTAAATTAACCTTTAACCGCACCCGATGTTAAACCTGTTACCAACCTTTTTTGAGCAAAGAAAAACAGTAAACACACAGGTATAACGGCTATTGTACCACCTGCACAAAGCATGTCCCACTGAACACCCAGCTGGCCTATTAAGCTGCTTAATGCAACGGGAATTGTACGAGTAGCCGGGTTAGTAAACATAGATGCCAATGTGTATTCATTCCATGACTGCATAAAAATGTAAACGCCTGCCGCTAATAAGCATGGACTTAAAATAGGCAAAAATATTCTAATAAATGCAGTTACCCTATTACAACCATCTACAAGGGCAGCTTCTTCAAGCGAGAATGGCACATCGCGTATAAAACCTTGAATAAGCCATACAGAGAAAGGTATAGTAAATGTTGTATATGCAAAAACTAAACCTGAATGTGTGTAAAGAAGTCCCATTTGTCTCATTATTGAGTATAAGGGTATCATAAGTAAAACTGTGGGGAACATATTATTTGAGAGGAAAACAGCCATTAATACTTTGCGCCCTTTAAATTTGTATCTTGAAAAAGCATACGCTGCCAGTGTTGATACAAAAAGCGACACAACCATTGTTACAGAAGCTACAATAAAGCTGTTTTGCATGTATTTTAAAAAGTCAAAGTAACCAAACAAATTTTCATATATTTCTGTAGTAATTTCTGTTGGCCAATATACTACCGGGCTTGCATATATTTCTGCGTTTGTTTTTATAGACGTAACAAACATCCAATAAAAAGGAAACAGCAAAAATACCAAATACACCAAAAGTGGTAGCCATGTAAAAAATATTTGGTGCACTTTGTTTTTTTCCGAGTATGATTTGAGCATTGTATTGCCTCCAATTAAATTGATTTAATGTTACTATTTTTCTTGCTTTATAGTATTTCTCAAGTATGGTATAGCCACAAACAGCAGTAAAATTGTCATAATTACAGATATTGCCGAAGAATAGCCAAGATTTAGCACACTTGCATTTTGATATACATACACACTAATTGTTTGTGTAGCATATGCAGGGCCGCCTGCTGTCATGTTTTGTATAATATCTAAAGAGTTAGTTACCCAAATAATTCTAAGTAGTAACGTAACAAAAACAGTATTTTGAATAGATGGAAGAGTTATTTTAAAAAGTTTTGTAAAAAACCCTGCTCCGTCTATATCAGCCGCTTCATACATATCATTAGACACACCTTGAAGAGCTGCCAGAATCATTAAAGCAAAAAACGGAATACCTTGCCAAACAACAGAAAGTATTACAGATGGCATAGCTGTAGCAGGTCTTGACAAAAATGGTATTGCTTCTTCTATAATATTAAACCGTAGTAGCAAATCGTTAATAACACCATAGCTGCCCTCGTAAAGCCAACGCCAAATTAAACCTATTAAAACACCGGGTGTAACCCAAGGCACCATGGAAAGCGCTCTTGCAACACCTCTACCTTTAAAGTTTTTATTTAAAATTAACGCAAGTATAAAGCCAAATAAAAATTGGAATCCTACCCCAAAAACCACCCATATTATTGTTCTACCAAAAGATGGCCAAAATAATGGATCATTAAAAAGTATTTCTATATAATTATCAAGTCCAATAAATTCTGTTTTAGTAGGATATCTTAAATCGTAAAATTGCAAACTTGTAAATATAGCTTGCAACACTGGAAAAAACACAACACACACCATAATAATAAGTGCCGGTGCTAATAAAATATATGGATATATCCACGAAAACTTGTTCTGTTTGTATTCTCTCAAATCTGTTTTACCCCTTTCTTCTTATATCTTTTACATCATTAATTGTTCCGTAAATGTGTGCTTGAACAACACTTTGAGCAACACTGGGCTTTCTATTTTTTATTGCTTCAAAAATATCGCTGTGCATACTTTGAGCTCGCAAATGGCTCTCCTCAGAATCTTGCAACATAATAAACCCTTTTTCAATTGTTTCGTAAATAACAGGAATAAGCTGATTAAATACTGCATTATGTGCACATTGCGCCAAAAGAGTGTGAAATTGAATATCAAGAGTACTTCTTTGTGGGTGTAAGTAATCAATTTCTTGCATTGTTTTAGTTACAAATTCAAGCTCCTCTATTTCTTGTTTTGTAGCTCGCTCAGCTGCAAGCAAAGCTATTTGCGGTTCTAATAACATTCTGGCTTCAAAAACACTTTCCGATAAAACAGACGGTTCTATTTTGCATAGTTTAAGAGGGTCTTCGCCTAAAACCGATTTATCACTTACATATGTTCCGTCACCCTGACGAATGATTATTAAATTTTGCGCTCTAAGTGTTTTCATTGCCTCGCGAATAGTTGGCCTACTTACCTGATACTTTTTTACTAGCTCACTTTCACTGGGCAATTTCATGCCTGGCCTATATTTACCCTTAATAATAGAATTATTAATTTTATAAGCGACTGTCATAGATAAAGAATTATTTTTACTTTGTGCTGACACTAAAAAGCACTTCCTAACTTCACAACTTTAAACGTATGATGTTTATGCAATGATTGTATCTTTTTCAAGGTAAAAATGCAAGTATTTTAATGAATTACCACATTTTATACAACAATCGCTCAATTGTTTTGGTTATTATAACACATCAGATGTTTTACGTTTATTTGCTATAAAGGTTATTTTTTTTACTTTACTTATGACTTTTAGACTAATTTATATCAATAATCATTAAAAATCCTTAGTTTTTCTTTTATCAAACATAACTGTTTGATAAAAAAACATCAATTAATAAAAACCTTTGCTTTCTTCACAAATTTAACTTATTTTTAATGAGCCTTATGAGGCATTACTTTATATTGTAAATTTTGTAATTTCTTAACGGCATATTTTGCAAAAATAGTAATAGTATAAATATGCTTTAACTTAAAAATAATAAAAATATTTATATTTATGTTATAATAATACCTAATATGCATGCTTTTTATTGTTTTGCAACCGGCAGTTGCGTTAAAATACAGTAAACTTTATTGTTTGCAACTTTATGCCTTGCTACAATTTTATCATACAATAAACCTAACAATTAAAGGAGAAAAATTTATGATTATATCTGATAAAATTTTAAACTTAAGAAAATGTGCAGGGCTAACACAAGAAGAGCTTGCAGAACAACTCGATGTTTCACGCCAGTCTATATCTAAATGGGAGGGTGCACAAAGCATACCCGACATACAAAAAATTATGGCAATGGCAAAGCTTTTTGGTGTTTCTACCGATTACCTTTTATACGATGAGATTGAAGATGTAAGCACAGAACCTTTTGTAGAAAAGAGCGATAATAAGCTTGTTACAATTGAAATGGCAAATGAGTTTTTAGCGGATAGTAAAATTTTTGCAAAAATGCTGTCTATCAGTTTAATTTTATTTATAACTGCTGCTTTACCTATATCTATGTCAGACTATACAATTTTTGAAAACACTGTTTTTTCAATAGGGCTAATTTGGCTTTTTATAACCGTAGCTACAGGCGTAAGTATAGTTATATATTATGGTGTTTTTAAGCTTTCAAATTACAAATATATCGAAACAGGTAACTTTGAGCTTTCTTTTAATGTTGACGGCTTAATAAGAAAGCAAAAAGATGATTTTAACAAAAGCCGTGTAAAATCACTAATAATAAGCATATCAATGTATATAACCGCGGTATTACCAATGGCACTTTTTGAAGACAGCGAATACGAAGTATACGCACTTGCATTTTTGTTTGTTTTTGTAGCACTTGCAACATTTATTATTGTAAGAAGTGAGTACACAGTATATGCATATAACCAGCTATTAAAAGACGTTGACGAATATGAAAGCCCTCAGGCTAAGAAGCTCAGCGATTTAGTTTCCGGTGTTTATTGGGCTGTGGCTATAACTGTTTTCTTTGTTTGGGGTTTTTTGTTTGATGGCTGGGAGCGCTCTTGGGTTGTGTGGCCGGTTGCAGGTGTTTTGTATTTTGCTGTAAGTTCAGTTTTAGAGTATATAAGTAGTAGTAACAAATAATTAAATACATTAATTAAAAAGCTTAATAAATAGCAAAGCAACAGCGAAAGTTTGCTGTTGCTTTGCTATTTTTGCATAACTTATTAATATGCCAAATAATATATTAAATTAAAAATGTTTACCTTTTATATAAGATAAACATCGCAATAATCAAACCTTTTTATTTAATATTAATTTTTAAAAGCCTCTTACTAAAAATAATTATTAGTCGGTACTAATTTCAACTTATTTTGCTATACCTTAACGCACTAGAAGTAATATTTAATTTTAATGGTCAAAACAGTTAGAATAATTAGCAAATTTTATAAACTAATGTTCTACACCGTTTCCTAAGTGTAAAAAAAACGATGTACTTTTTGTAACTAATTCTAAAAATTATAAAATGTATTGACTTAGTAAACATATGCTATTATATTTATTATTGATGATGTATACAACAGTTATACATCATCAATAATTTTGGCTTAATGTATGCTTGTGTTTATTAAGTGTTATTTTATTTACCCTTACAAAAAGCAGTAGTACTTAAGCAACGAATGGAGATTAATATGATATACGAAATTGATCACGATAAGGCGTTTCACTATTGGGATGAAAACAATAAACCTGTTCTTACAATAAAGCCGGGCGACAGTGTAAGATTTGAAACTAAAGATTGCATTTGCAATGTTTTAACAGAACAAAAAAGCGAAAAATTTGATGAAGCAGTTTTTGATCAAACAAATGTAAATCCGGTAACAGGCCCTGTTTATATTGAAGGCGCAATGCCCGGTGACACGTTAGAAGTTACTGTTGAACAAATTGAATTTAAAGACAGAGCTATTGTTACTTGCCAAGCACAATATGGGTTAGTGGGCGAGTATTTTGACGTAAATACATATAAAATTTTACCAATTAAAGACAACATGATGATATTTAATAAAGATTTAAGTATACCTTTACAGCCTATGGTAGGTGTAATTGGTGCCACTGCAAAAGGACAACACATTAATACAAATTTGCGTGGACATTGGGGCGGCAACATGGATAATACTATGATAACAACCGGTTCTAAAGTTTATTTACCAATCGAAGTAGAAGGTGCACTTTGCGGTTGTGGTGATGTACATGCGTCTATGGGAGATGGCGAAATTAACTGTTCTGCAGCTGAGGCTCCGGCATTTGTAACGCTTAAATTTAACTTAAGAAAAGATATTAAGATTAAAGAGCCTATTGTTGTTACAGACACACATTTTGCAACAACTGCTTCAAGAGACACTGCTGAGGCAGCCTTAAAAGACTCTACAAATGAAATGTTTTTACTTTTAAAAGAAAAAACTAACTTAGAACCTGAAGAAATTTCTATGCTTATGACATCTATCGGAAACAATGAAGTTTGCATTTCGTGCTCTAAAACAGCATATATAATGAGATTTACAATGCCCTGGTATGCACTAAAAAAAGTAGGGTTTACTTCTTTTTAAGTTTATTACCTTTAAAAAAGCATGCTAAAACATGCTACTATACAATTTTAAACACACAATAATAAAACTCTTCATTTATAGTAATTCCACTATAAATGAAGAGTTTTTGTTTTCAATTTATTGTTCATTTGTTAAATGCTCAAACAGAAAATAATCATAATAATTTTCCATTAGCTGCTCACACAACTGAAAGCGCAATATATGATTTAAAAAAAACTTTTTTAAATCAATATCATTATTAACACCAAAAAGCAAAATATTATACAACCTTAAATGTCCTTCATAACTTTTTCTTTCAATGTCATATATATTTGCCAATCTCATTAAATAACGCACTCTTTCAAAATTCGAAGACAGTTTTTTTACCATATTATACAATTCTATTTTATTAGAAAATTCGTATAAAAGTTTATGAAATGCATCATCAACAGGATAAAAGTCGTACAAATTTCCATCAGAGTTTAATATATTATTTTGCAGTTCCAAATTATCTTTAAACAATTTCATTTGTTCAGTGCTTAAATTCCCTGCCAATGCTGTTACTAGCTCAGGTTCTAGCGAGCACCTTGCAAAAACAGCCTCGTTAACTAACGGAACACTTATAAAAGAAACTCTTGACTCTTTTCTTGGCACAATATTAACCAGCATTTCATCACGAAGCCTTAGCATCGCTTCATGTACAGGTGTCCTGCTAATTCCAAGTAAATTCGAAATTATTGCCTCGTTAATTAAGTCGCCCGGACATAAAACCATTTGCATAATATTTTTACGCAAAATTCTATAAGCATACTGTGCGCTACTTTCACCTGGGTTTTGTTGTGAAATAATTAAATTTTTATTCAACACGTGTCGCCACTCTTATAATAATATTTTACAAAAACATATTATTATACTAAAAAAATATATGTTTTTGTGTTAAAATACTAACATTTTGTATTTGCTTTGTCAAGCAAGTATGCTAAAGCTAAAGCTTATATTTTGCAGTATTATTTCCAATTTATCCGCATTTTTTATTTGTATAAAGTTTCACACTTCTAATATATCACATATAATAAAATCGAAAAATTATTCTGCTAAAATTTCAGTTTTATGTATTATAAAAAAACAATCTGGTTATTTTCTCTTAAGTTGTTTTACAATAAATACCTTCTGTTTTTATATGTGTTTAAAAAAATATTTTTTTTAAACACATATAAAATATATTTAAATTAATGTTTATATTTAATATAAATATGTTAAAAAACGTTGGTAATATACAATTTTCAATGATATACATAATAATAATCATCATATTTATGCAAAAACACAAAATATATTTACTTTTCAAAAATATTAAACTATGTTATAATATAAATTAATTTTAAATTTACAAATTTGTGTTTTGTAATAAAATTTCAAAGTAATTATATATTTAATTTTTAATTAGGAGTGATATATTTGAAGGCAGTAAAAGTAGTAAAACCATTCGAAGTTGAAGTGATAGAGGTGGCTAAACCTGTTATAGAAAACAAAAGTGATGTATTAATTCGCATTACTTCAGGTGGCATATGTGGCTCGGACATGCAAATATATAACGGAACAAATTCACTTGCAACATACCCTAGAATTATTGGCCATGAGTTTGGAGGCGTTGTAGAGGAAATTGGAGCAGACGTTAAAAACATATGCGTAGGTGATAAAGTTTGTGTTAACCCTGTTATAAGTTGTAATAACTGTTATGCCTGTGGCGTTGGCCGTGGTAATGTTTGTTCCTCTTTAGAAGTTATGGGCGTACACCGCGATGGCGGGTTTGCAGAATATATTTGTGTACCTGAGCAAAACGTACATAAATTTAGTAGCGATTTTGATGAATCACTTCTGTGCTTAGTCGAGCCTTATACCATAGGAATGCAGATTAACAATCGTGCAAGAATTAAAAAAGATGATATGGTTTTAATAATTGGATGCGGTCCCATTGGCATAGGTATTATGCAAATTGCAAAAATGCGTGGAGCAACAGTAATAATGGCAGATCTTGTAAAAGAGCGACTTATTAGAGCAAAAGATATGGGTGCAGATGAAGTTATTTTATCTTCTGAGGAGGATATTGAGCAAAGAGTGAAGCAAATTACAAATAACGAGGGCATGCCTGTTGTAATTGATGCCGTTTGCATACCACAAACGTTTGAGCTAAGTGTAAAGCTTGCAAGCGCTGCCGGTAGGGTAGTTGTAATTGGTTTGAAAGCATTAAGTTCAAACATCGTAATGGCTGATATTACAAAAAAAGAACTTGATATAATAGGTTCTAGGCTGAGCAATAACTGTTTTGATTCTGTTGTTGAGTGCTTTGAAAAAGGCTTATTGCAACCGGAAAAAATGAAAACCGCACAATTCCATTTTACCGAAATCCAAAAAGCTATTGATTTAGTGCAATCTAGCCCGGAAAGTATTTTAAAAGTAACTTTAGCATTTAACTAATGCATTAAATTATACTTTGCATAAATTAAATAGTTTAAAAGCAATTATATTTAACAGGGATGGTACTTAATTATGAGAATTAACTACGAAGAAATGAAACAAGTTTTTAAAAACATACTTCTTAAAAACGGTTTTTTAGAGCAAACGGCCGAACTTAGCGCAACACTGTTTGCTCAAAACAGCCTTGATGGTGTGTACTCACATGGAGTAAACAGATTTCCTAGAGTAATGAGCTATATTGAAAAGGGCTATATAAAACCTGATGGTGTACCAACTAAAATAGACGGTATAGGTGGCCTTGAACGTTGGAACGGAAACCTTGGTATGGGCAATGCCAATGCTAAAATTTGTATGGACAGAGCCATAGAACTTGCAAAACAAAACGGACTTGGCTGTGTTGCTTTACAAAATACTAACCACTGGATGCGTGGCGGTGCATATGGATGGCAAGCTGCCGATAATGGTTGTATAGGAATTTGCTGGACAAACACACAGCCCAATATGCCTGCTTGGGGCGCAACAGACCGCCGAATAGGCAATAATCCCTTAATAATAAGCATACCTAAAAGCAACGGCAAACACGTTGTATTAGACTGTGCAATATCACAATTTTCATACGGAAAAATTGAGCAGTGCGAGTTAAATTCAGAGCAACTACCTGTGCCTGGCGGATTTGACAGCGATGGAAACATGACTACCGACCCCACTGAAATTACCAAAACTTGGCGTGTTTTACCCATAGGCTATTGGAAAGGCAGCGGAATATCTATAGTGCTAGACCTTGTTGCAACAGTTTTGTCGGGCGGACTGTCCACATGTGAAGTTGGCAAGCTTGGTGGCGATGAATACAAAGTTTCACAATTCTTACTTGCTATCGACCCTTCGCACTTTAACAGTAAGCAGATGACAGATTCTATTATAGACACTGTTTTACGCGATCTCGCTAGTTCTAATCCGGTTAAAGAGGGTAACCAAATACGATATCCCGGCGAGAGCACATACAGCATACGCATAGACAATTTAAAAAATGGTATTCCTGTACAAGATAAAATTTGGAATGAAATTTTATCTTATTAATAGAAAAGGTGCAAATTTTTAATAAAAGAAGCTATATTTTGAAATATCAAAATATAGCTTCTTTTTTGTATTTATTAACTATTGCCGTTATTATAAGCTCAACATTATATTATATCAATGTTTTTAGCCATATCATAAATAGATGTAGCATATATTCTTCCACCAAGCATCATATGATCAACGCGTACAAATTCATCAGAATGATGGCATTTATCAAATTCTTCTGTAAAAATAGCGCCAAATGGTACTGCATTATATATGTATTTTGCGTATGTAGCTCCGCAAGCTTTCATTGGTGTATCATCATTAGTTAGCTCTTGATAGTTTTTATAAAGCAATTTTAATAAATTAGACTCTTTATCTAAATAAACTGATGGTAAAATGTCAGATTCCTCAATTGAAACATCACATTCATCCAAAGTTGCTTTTAACCTACCCATAATTTCATTTACATCTGCTTCAGCCGGGTGACGGAAGTTTATAGTAAATTTTACTCCATCCTGTGTTAAATTAAACAACGAGAGATTGCAAACAAGTTCACTTGATTCGCAAACAGTTTTAATATTAAGACCTGTACCGTCATATTTATTAGTAATTTTATCAACTATAAAACGCAAAATATCTCCACGTCCATCGTTTATATTAAGTGAATTTAAGAAAAACACAAGTTGTAATACCGCATTTACACCTCTGTGTGGCTCGTTAGCGTGTCCTGGAATTCCGTTTGAAACAAATTTAACAGTGTTGCCTTCTACTTGAGCTGTAATATCGCATTTTTGTTCCTTAACATACTCTTGTAATTTAGTGGCAACATCATTAGCCCCATCATTAGTTTTTGCAACTAATTCAGCTGTTGCAAAATCTGCAACCATGTTTCGTGCACTTCCGCCGTCAAATTTAGTAAGTAAAAGGTTTTCATCTTCAGCTTTGCCAGCTTTAAACATGTTTAAATACACAACGCCTTTTTCGCAATATGCCAAAGGAAACTGTGAATCAGGAACAATAGATGCTGTTGGATGTCCGTGAGTTTCAATATATTTTCGAACATCAGCCATGCCAGTTTCTTCGCATGTTCCAAAAAACAATCTAATTCGGCAGTTTAAATCAATTCCTAAATCCATTAGTACTTTTGTACCATATAGGCAAACAATTGCCGGAGATTTGTTATCTAAAGCTCCGCGTCCATAAATTTTGCCATCTTCAATTTGACAATCAAATGGCTCTCGTGTCCAACCATTTCCCGGTGGTACTACGTCTAGGTGTAAAAATACACCTATGCACTTTTCGCCCTCACCTATTTCAGCATATCCGTAATCATCGTTTTCATTTACAGTTTTAAACCCAAGGCTTTTAGCAAGTTCCAATGTGTGGTGCAAAATTTTAACCACTTCATCACTTGTTGGCATTCCCGATGGCGATGTGCGATCAGGAAGACTTTGAATTTCAACCAAAGTTTTTAGCTGGTCAAGCATTTCTTTTTCATAGCTATCAAATTTTTTACAAATTTCAGTTTTCATAATAATCTCCGTTCTACATATTATTAGTTTTATGCTTAAGTAATTATTACAAGTGCTATGTACAAATTGTGCCATGCCTAACATTTAAGTACTAAGCATGGCACAATTCACAATTTAAAAGTTCATTTTAATTATTTATGCATCTGCATTTTGTTTAGTGTCGAAGTAAACTGCAACTATAAGCACTATACCTTTAACAATTAGTTGATAGTTTGAGTTTAATCCCATAAGTGCCATGCCGTTATTTAATAAACCAATAACCAAAGCACCAAGCATGGCTCCAACAACTGTGCCTTTACCTGTTTTTGGTGATACACCACCAATATAGCAAGCCGCAATTGCATCGCCGTGCCAGTTAATGCCTATTGTTGAGGTTGCAGCATCTATACGTGCTGTGTAAACCATGGCTGCAATAGCAACAAGAACCGATATATTAACATAAGCGGCAAATAAAATTAAATCATCGCGTATTCCGGACAGTTGAGCTGCTTTTCTGTTGCCGCAAACTGCGTAAAGCTGACGCCCAATTACTGTTTTTTCTAGTATAAATGTGTATAACGCAACAACTATACCTGCAGTAAATAATACAATTGGAACACCTTTATAGCTTGCAAAGCTATAAGTTAAAAACATAACGCCTGCAATAATAACAACATATTTTGCAATAGCCATATTTCTGCTAGATACAGGAATGCCATATTTTATTTTCTCTCTTCTGCTCATAATATCAAAAAATACAATTAAAGCACAAACAAGAGCACCTAAAATTAAAGTTGTAATATGTATATTTTCTCCGTTAAAGAAGTCTGGTATAAATCCTGTAAATAAATTTTTAAATCCTGAAGGATATATAGAGTACGACTTACCGTCTAGCAAAACATACATTAAACCTTGCCAAATACTAAATGCAGCTAGCGTGGCAATAAATGGAGGAACATGCAAAAATGCAATAACACTACCGCTAAACATACCAATTAAAAGGCCAAAAAATAAAACTGCAATAATACCAAGTATTGGGTTAATACCAAGTTCTATTACAAATTTACCGCAAACAACAGCTAAAAGCCCTGCAACGGCACCCGACGAAAGGTCTACGTTACCGCCGGTTAATATACAACAGAGCATACCTGTTGCAACAATAATTATATATGCGTTTTGTACTAAAATATTAGAAATGTTCATCGGTCTTAGCATCATGCCCTGAGTGA
>CAYJGU010000018.1:0-35466 GCA_964369925.1 uncultured Bacteroides sp.
ATTACTATATATTTTATTATTAAAAAAACCGCTGTGCTTAAATTGTAAACACAGCGGTTATAACTATTTTGTATAAATATATGTTACACGCCTATAGCATTAATTGCTTATGTACTGTTTTTCTTTTTACCTTTTCCAAGTATTACAAACAAGCAAACAGCAAGCATAAATAGGCCAGCGGCCATTGTTATAAATATATTTTGAGTAAACCCTGCTATTATATAACCCACAAAGCAACAAACGGCTACTGTTAGTGCATACGGTATTTGAGTGCTAACATGTGTAACATGGTTACACTGCGCACCTGCCGATGCCATTATTGTTGTGTCTGATATTGGCGAAATATGGTCTCCGCAAACTGCACCTGCTAAAATTGCAGCTATAGATATTACAAGTAAAGATGATCCCTCTGCAAATACATCTGTTATTATAGGTATTAATATACCAAAAGTACCCCACGACGTGCCTGTTGAAAAAGCAAGTCCCAATGCTATTAAAAACAATACTGCAGGGAAAACTCCTGCAACCATAGATGCTCCATCAAGCATTGTATTAACAAACAGTCCTGCTTGCAAATAATCTCTGCAAATACCACCTAATGTCCAAGCAAGTGATAATATTAATATTGGAGGCACCATCATTTTAAAGCCAACCGGAAAACAATCTGCAAACTCTTTATAGCTCATTACCCTTCTTGCTAAGTACAATACAAATGTAACTACAAGCGCAAAAAATGATCCTAAAACTAAACCCATAGATGCATTGCTTGATGCAAATGCATCTATAAACGAAATGCCCTCGCCCGAGAAAAAACCACCTGTATATATTAGGCCTATAACACAAAAAGCTATTAACGAAACAATAGGTATAACTAAATCTACTACTTTACCATTTTTAGCAACCTCTTGAGTTTCTGTTTCCTGATAATCTTTGTTGTTATTAAACAAGTCGCCTTTTTCTGCTGCTAGTTCATGCTGTTTCATACTACCAAAATCTTTTTGTGTAGTTGCAATTACTACAACCATTATTATTGTTAGCCATGCATACAAGTTATAAGGTATTGTTTGTAAAAATAACGTAAACCCATTACCCGATGTATATCCTGTAACTGCCGCCGCCCAAGATGATATTGGAGCAATTATACAAATAGGTGCTGCCGTTGCATCTATAATATACGCTAGTTTTGCCCTTGAAATATTAAATTTATCTGTAACCGGTCGCATAACACTACCTACAGTTAGGCAGTTAAAGTAGTCGTCTACAAATATTAATGCACCAAGCCCAAATGTTGCAAGCATTGCCCCGCGTTTAGTTTTAATACGACTACTTGCATATTTACCATATGCAGCACTTCCGCCCGCCTTGTTCATAAGTGCCACTATTATGCCAAGGAATACTAAAAAAATTACTATTCCCACATTCCAAGAGTCTCCAACTTTTTCAATTAACACACTAAACACTGTTTCAATGGTGCCCATAAATGAAAAATCTGAATAAAGTAGCGCACCTGATAATATACCAATAAACAGCGATATATAAACCTCTTTTGTTATTAATGCTAAAGAAATTGCTATTATTGGCGGAAGTAACGCCCAAAATGTTCCCACAAAATTCAAATTAATCCCCCCTAATTCTTTATTTCTGTGCAAAATGTTACCTTTTTATGAATAATATCACAATATGTTCTTTTTTGTCAATTAAAATCACACTTTTTATCGAATTATTTTAGGCTTTTACAATTTAATTGTTATGCATAATTTGTATTTTTTTTAATAAAATGATACAATGTCAAAGTACGCAATTTTTTATTTTTATTAATGCTTGCTATAACTTAATTTTTTTATTGCATAGCACTTATTGGTGATCTATTTGAAATTTATTATTTTTTTTATTTTATCTTTAATTTTTACTGCCGACAGTGTTTACAAATTTATATATACTAATTTTAATTTTGGCACTTTTTTAACTTATACTATTACGGTTAGTTTTTGGTGTTACACTTTTTTTTACAAGCCAATAGACGTATTTGCAAGTTACGGCATAGGAAAGATATTAAAAATTTTGTTTTTTATTGGCATTTTTATTGTGGGTGCAATAATAACTTTTTTAATTGTAATGGGTTTTGCGCAAAAAGCACAGGGCAACGAAAAATGTGTAATTGTTCTTGGTGCCGGATTAAGAGGAGAGCGTGTATCTGACATTTTGGCCAGAAGACTTGATGCCGCTTATGAATTTTATACAGAAAACGAAGATATTGTTATTGTAGTTACTGGCGGCATGGGTTCGGGCGAAACAATTCCCGAGGCAGTTGCAATGCAAAGATACCTTATTGAAAAGGGCGTGCCAAGTGAAAAAATAATTGTAGAAGATAAAAGCACCAGCACACAAGAAAATTTTTTGTTTGCAAAACAACTTTTACTAGACAGCGGTTTTGATTTATCGCAGCCTATAGCATTTTCAACAAATCATTTCCACTGCTATAGGTCTAAACAATACGCTTTAAATGCCGGGTTTAGCGATGTTTCAAGTATTGCTTCTAGAACAGGCATTTTATCGTTAACTCAGGCATATTTGCGAGAAGTTTTTGCTGTACTTTATTATTGGGTTTTTAAAATGCCTTAAATATTTTTACATATAAAAAGCTCTTTAAATGTTTTACATTTAAAGAGCTTTTTTGCTACTGCTTTTTATAAATATCTATTACTTAACTATTTACTCATCATCCAAATTTTGAGTTTCTTGTTCATCATCTATTATCTCATCATCTTGTTGTTCTTGTTGTACTGTATTATTTTCTTGTAGTGCGCTTTGAATTGGTGCTTTTTCTATTATTTCCACCGACATTGCATCAAAAATGTTATTTTCATCTACTTCACTATATACTATTTTTATCTCATCGCCAACGTTTAATGTTACAGAAATTTTATTGTCGGCAGCTTTAATTACATAATAAATATCTTGTGCATTGTTAAAGCTAATATAATAGTGAGACTCTCCACCCATTACTGTGTGCCTAATGTCACTTATTACACCTTGCATTGTATTTTCCTGCTGAGGCTGAGACGTTGTTATATTGTTTTGACTTAATAGCTCCTCGTATGCCAGTTCGCACTCCAACACGCTTGCACCTGTTGCAACAATTTGGTATTGCTGCACATTTACCATTGCATACATTTTCACAAGTCCGGCCGCATCTTTTAGCGCCATAAAATACGTTGGCTCTCCGTTAATGTTTAACAACAACGGGAACGTTGCGCTATAGTTTAAATGTTGTACTGCCCCCTGTGCAGATGACATTGCCGAATATTCTTCGGCGCCTGCTACACTGTAAAAACTTGTTTGTTTTGTACGCTGATTTGCAAGCAAGAAACCAATATTCGATTGGTCGCTTCCAATAGATGTAACACCTGTATAAATGTAAACATCATCGTCTATTGCAAGGTAGTTATAACCTGCAGTTGTAACAGTAACATCTCTTCGCCCAAATATACTGTTTATAAACCCATTGTTATAAAGCCCATAATAATCGTACTGCTCTATAATAAGCTCTGCAGAAAACACCCTATCTACCCATTGTGGTACGTCTTGCGTATTATAAAAAGTGCTTTCTCCCGATACTGCATCTACTATTACAGCACCATTGACATTTACCCCACCAAAAAGACCTATTGTTTTTTCTATAGTTGGGCATATCCAATAAGGTTTACCGTCTTCGTCTATTTCAAATGTAGGAGTGTCAAACATAACCGTTGGGTACTGAAAACGCAAATGTCTTTCCAAGTTGCGCATTAAGTGCTCTGTAGTTGTGTAACGCATTCCCTCATCAAGCCTAACAAGCTCAGTTTTTTGCGTTACCATGTCTATTAATATATATGCAGGAAGTCCTTCTCCCCTGTTTGTAAACCATCTAACCAAATCGGCATATTCTAGCGGCACCACTCTAACAGGTGCACCTTCATAGTTAATTTGATTATTTTCGGTACTTACCTCAAACTGACTAACCATATCAGACAACTCGCCAAGCTTTCTGTTTGCAAGTTGTTGTGCACTATCTTTGTCTAGCATTGGTATAGTATCAAACGATACCTCGTCAATGTCTGTTGCAAAATCTCCTCGTTCAAAAGGTAAAAGTTCGCTATAATCTTTTGCCCTAATAATAGGGCTTGAAAGAATTGTGCCAACAAATAAGAGCACAATAAGTGCAGCACATGCAAAAACAGGTACTTTAAAATTTTGCAGTACGCTTTTTATTAAATCGGCATTAGTTGTATAGTTTTTCCAAAAACCCGAAGTTATTATACTTGCTACGCAATATGTTGCGCTTAGTATAAAAAAGAAGTAATAAAAAGTTTCGTCTTGTAAATTTATTGCCGGTAGTTCTATATAAAAATAAATAAGTCCTACCACTAGGGTAATTAAAATATTTTGTATAACCCTTACAAATTTTTTGCTTTTCAAATTAATATCTCCATTCTATGTTTATATCTTATTTTTGACACAATATACTGTTTTAAACTTTTATTTTAATATTTTTGAAAGCAAACTCTCACCACATAAATCTTGCTGAATATCGAAATATTCACAAATTGTTTTTGCAATGCACGCAAAACTTTTAATAGTACCTAAATTCACACCTTCTTTTATATTCTTTCCATAAATTAAAAGTGGCGCACACTCTCTAGAGTGATCTGTTGAAGGTGTTTTTGGATCGCACCCGTGGTCTGCAGTAATCATTAACACATCGTCATCTCTTAGTAAAGGTAGCAGTTGTTTTAGCCTAACATCAAATTCTGTAGCGGCATTTGCGTATCCATCTACATCATTCCTATGCCCAAATATCATGTCAAAGTCTACAAGATTAACAAACGCCAATCCATTGAAATCTCTACTTGCAAGTTTTATTGTCTCGTCCATGCCATGCATATTGCTTGTAGTTTTTATTTTTTCACTAACTCCAATGCCATCAAAAATGTCGTATATTTTTCCAACACCTATTGTATCATATCCGGCACCTTGCAAATAATCTAACATAGTTTTTGAAGGTGGTTGCAGCGAATAATCGTGCCTATTAGATGTACGTTTAAAATCCTCAGGTGTTTTCCCTACAAAAGGCCTTGCAATAACTCTTCCTACGGCATGCTTGCCCGTTAAAATGTTTCTTGCTATTTCGCAATATTTATATAGTTGATCAATGGGCACAAGTTCTTCGTTAGCTGCTATTTGAAACACACTATCAGCTGAAGTATATATAATTAATGCACCCGTTTCCATATGCTGCATACCAAAGTCTTTTATTACATCTGTACCTGAATATGGTTTATTGCAAAGTGTTTTGCAATTAGTTTGCCTTTCAAACTCTTTCATAACTTCATCGGGAAAGCCGTTTGGGTATACCGGTAATGCATTTTCACTCTCAACACCTGCAATTTCCCAGTGTCCTATTGTAGTGTCTTTGCCCATAGATGCCTCTTGCAGCCTTGCAAAGCAACTTAGCGGTTTTTGCGCTGACTCTTTTGAATTTACTTCATCAATATTAAAAAGGCCCATGCTTTGCAAACACGGCACATTAAACTTATCGCTTTGCGCAATAGCTGCAAGTGTGTCGCTACCCTCATCTCCAAATTGCTTTGCATCCGGCATCCCACCTATTCCAAAGCTGTCCAAAACTATTAGAAACACACGTTTATCTTTCTTCATTATTTATTTGCTCCATTCTTTTTAAATACAATTTCTGTTTTTTTATTAACATAAATTAAATTTTTTATAACTTATTCTCAGTATATTATAAATTTAATTAATTATCAACATTAATTTAAATAATTAATAAATTGTGCATATTTATTTAAACTTATTAATAAATAGTGCGTTTTGTATTAGCCATTTACATACAGCTAATACAAAACGCACTACTTTAAAATTTTATTAACTATTTACTTATCACTGCTACTTAAATGCACCCTAACTAATGCACGGCTTAGCCTTGCTTTTGCACGCTCTACCTCTTTTGCATCTCTTGCAGCATCAAGTGCTTTTTGTGCCTCTTCCTTAGCATTTAGGGCACGTTCTTTGTCTATATCCTCTTCCCACTCAAATGTTGTTGCAACAAGGCGCACAACATTATCTATAATGCTAAGCATGCCTCCGCTACAAGCTGCACGTCGTACTTTTTCATTCGAGCGCACGCGCACTACTCCTGTTGACAATGCAGTAAAATATTTTGAGTGGTTCGCCATTATGCATACGTCACCGTCTATGGCACGTGCAACTACACGCTCGGCCTCACCGTTGAAAAACTCGCCGTCAGGTGTCGCAATACGCAGTGTGAATGTTTTCATATTGCATACCGCCTTTAAATGTTTTTAGCTTTTTCAACTACATCGTCTATCGTACCTGCAAACAAGAACGCCGACTCAGGCAGTTCATCGTGTTTTCCTTCAAGTATTTCTTTAAACCCTCTTATTGTTTCTTTTAAAGGAACATATTTGCCTTGCATACCTGTAAATTGCTCGGCCACGCTAAATGGTTGAGATAAGAAACGTTGTATTTTACGAGCTCTTGAAACTGTAAGTTTGTCTTCCTCGCTAAGCTCATCCATACCCATAATAGCAATAATATCTTGCAACTCTTTATGCCTTTGCAAAACTTGTTGCACGTTTCTTGCAACATCGTAGTGCTCTTGCCCTACTATATCCGGTGCTAAAATTCTAGAAGTAGAATCTAGCGGGTCAACAGCCGGGTATATACCAAGCGATGCAATTTCACGAGACAAAACAGTTTTTGCATCAAGGTGAGCAAATGTTGTTGCCGGCGCAGGGTCTGTAAGGTCATCGGCAGGAACATAAACAGCTTGAACAGATGTAATTGAACCGTTTTTAGTCGATGTAATTCTCTCTTGCAACGCACCCATTTCTGTTGCAAGTGTGGGTTGGTATCCAACGGCTGAAGGCATACGTCCAAGCAAAGCCGAAACTTCACTACCTGCCTGTGTAAACCTAAATATGTTGTCTATAAACAAAAGCACGTCTTGGTTTTCTCTATCACGAAAATATTCGGCCATAGTAAGGCCCGAAAGAGCAACACGCATACGTGCTCCCGGTGGTTCGTTCATTTGACCGAAAACAAGCGCTGTTTTATCTATAACTCCGCTTTCAATCATTTCGTTATATAAGTCGTTGCCCTCACGTGTGCGCTCACCAACTCCGGTAAATACCGAAAGGCCACCGTGTTGTTTTGCAACGTTGTTAATAAGCTCTTGTATTAAAACTGTTTTACCAACGCCCGCACCACCAAACAAACCTATTTTACCGCCCTTTGCATATGGGGCAATAAGGTCTACAACTTTTATGCCTGTTTCAAGTATTTCAGTTGTAGAAGATTGCTCGTCGTACTTAGGTGCTTGCCTGTGTATAGGCCAGCGCTCTTCAACGGCAGGTGCTTCTTTATTATCTATTGGGTCTCCCAGCAAATTAAATATACGGCCCAAGCATTTTTCTCCAACGGGCACTGTAATAGGTGCGCCTGTATCTGTTACAACTGCACCTCTCACAAGTCCGTCTGTGCCGGACATTGCTATGCAACGCACTACATTGTCGCCTATGTGCTGGGCAACTTCCATTGTAATAGTATGTTCACCGTTTTGCACCGTTAATGCAGTTAACAATTGTGGCAACTCTTCGTTTGTAAACTGCACGTCAAGCACAGGCCCTATAATTTGTGTTACTGTGCCGGTGTTTTTTTGATTCATAAGCTTTCATTCTCCTTTTTAGAAGTGTTCGCTTGGCACATAGCTCTATGCCTCTGCGCCCGCCACAATCTCTGTAATTTCTTGTGTAATATTGCTTTGTCTTGCTCTGTTGTATTGTAGCGACAATTTATCTATCATTTCTTTAGCATTTTTACTTGCGGCATCCATAGCAGTACGCCTTGCGCCAAATTCACTGGCACTGCTTTCCGACAATGCACCATATAGCAACCCGCCCACATATTGTGGTACTATTGCATTGTAAACACTCTCACAAGAGGGCTCGTACATAATAAGCGCCTCTGCTGAGTTTTTAGCGTTTTCACGCACAAATTTTATTGGCAAAGCCTTTAATACCGCAGGCTGTTGCGTTAACATAGATACAAAATTTGTATATCCCAAATTTATTTCATCTATTTCGCCTTTTATATACATTTTGCAAAGCATTCTACCTATTGAAAAACAATCGCCGAGGCTTACATTTTCCGCAACTGAAAAATCTGTTGTAACTACTTCAATCTGTCTTCTTTGGCAGTAGTCTAATGCACGTTTACCTATTGGCAACACACAAATATTTTTATTTTTACTGTGCGCGGCAACAGTTTTAAAAATGTTGCTGTTGTATCCGCCCGCTAGTCCTCTATCGCCTGCTATCATAACGTAACAACTTTTTTTCACGTCTCTTTGTTGCACATACGGCGAAGAAAAATCTGTATTGCTGTATGCAATATTAGAAAGCGTTTCGTGCAGTTCGGTAAAATACGGGCGCGAATTCTCAGCTTTTTGCTTTGCTCTTCGCAATTTAGAAGACGCAACAAGCTCCATAGCTTTTGTAATTTGCATTGTACTCTCTACGCTTTTAATGCGTATTTTAATGTCTTTCATGGACGAAGCAGCCATGTGTTGCCTCTCCTTTCACTAATGAGTTTGCAAAAAGCGTGCAGTAAATTCGGTTAGCACCTTTTTAAGCTCGTCTTTAATATCGTCGCCTAAATCTTTTGTAGTAATAATTTTATCAAGTATGCTCTCTTTATAAAGGCTATCTAGTTCTTCATAAAATTCTGCTTCATACTCTTTAATTTGCTCTACCGGCACATCTTTTAAATACTCGTTTGTAACAGCAAACAAAATACAAACTTGTTTTTCTACAGCAACAGGAGCATTGCGGTCTTGTTTCAAAACCTCAACAACACGCTCGCCCTGGGCAAGCCTGCGCTTTGTATCAGCGTCAAGGTCACTTCCAAACTGAGCAAAGCTTTGTAGCTCTCTGTACTGAGAGTAGATAAGTTTTAGTGTACCTGCAACTTTTTTCATAGCCTTAATTTGGGCGTTACCACCAACACGGCTAACAGATATACCAGGGTTAACAGCAGGACGAATTCCTGAATAGAAAAGCTCTGTTTCAAGGAATATTTGTCCATCTGTAATAGAAATAACGTTTGTTGGAATATAAGCCGAAACGTCACCTGCTTGTGTTTCTATAATTGGCAATGCTGTTAAGCTACCACCACCATATTCAGGTGCTAAACGAGCAGCACGTTCTAGTAGGCGGCTGTGTAAATAGAAAACATCTCCAGGATATGCCTCACGTCCCGGTGGACGTCGAATTAGTAGCGACAACGCACGATACGCAACAGCATGTTTCGACAAATCATCATAAATGATAAGTACATCTTTACCTTTTGCCATAAAGTACTCGCCCATTGTACAGCCACTATACGGTGCAATATATTGCAGTGGTGCTAGCTCTGAAGCTGCAGCACTAACAACAATTGTATAGTCCATAGCACCGTTAATTGTAAGCATTTCAACTAACTGTGCAACTGTAGATTGCTTTTGACCAATTGCTACATAAATACAAATAACATCTTGACCTTTTTGGTTAATTATTGTATCTGTTGCAATAACAGTTTTACCTGTTTGTCTGTCGCCTATAATAAGCTCACGTTGGCCTCTTCCAATAGGTATCATACTATCTATAGCTTTAATACCTGTTTGCAAAGGCACGCTAACACTTTTACGCTCTATAATACCGGCAGCAGGTGTTTCTATTGGGCTAATTTCAGTTGTTTCAATTTCTGCCTTGCCGTCTATAGGTTGGCCAAGTGCATTAACAACACGCCCCACCATAGCCTCACCAACAGGAACAGATACAACTTTGCCTGTTCTTTTAACTGTGTCGCCCTCTTTAATGCCTTCATCTGTACCAAGAATAACTATGGCAACGCTGTTTTCTTCAAGATTAAGCGCCATGCCATACTCGCCGTTGTCAAATTCCACCAGCTCGTTTGCCATACAATGATCAAGACCATATGCACGAGCAATACCGTCACCAACCATTATTACGGTTCCTGTTTCGGCTGTTTCTATTTGAGTTTCGTAATTTTTAATTTGAGATTTTATAATTTTACTTATATCTTCGGGTTTCAACTGCATAGTCTCACCAACTTTCTGTGAGTTAAATTTGTTATTATAATTTTTATTTACAAAACAAAATTTCGTTTACTTATGTTATTAACTTAACAGTAGCGCTTGCATGCTTTCAATACGGCTTAATGCACTGCCATTTATTTCTTTGCCATTGTACACAAGCTTTATACCGCCAATAAGCGTTGCATCTACAGCTGTTTCAAGCTCTACTGTTTTTCCTGTTATACTCTCAAGTTTTTGTAAAAGTTTTTTGCTTTGGTCTGCACTTATTTCACTTGCAGCTATTGCAGTTACAGGTAGTATACCGCTCTCTTCATACATAAGCTCTTTATACACTTTTCTGCAAGGCTCCATTAAGTTAAGTGCCGATTTCTCGCATAAGATTTTACAAAAATTTAAAACGTATTTGTTCACACCATTTTTAAAAGCACTGTCTAAAAGGTCAAGCCTGTCCTGCTTTTTTACGCATGGGTTTTGCAAAAGTCGAACATAACTTGCATTATCTTTTAAAATAGCACAAACTTCGCTTAGTTCTTGCAAAATTTCCTTTTGCAAGCTTTCTTCTTTTGCAAGCGAATATAACGCTGTTCCGTATTCTTTTGCTCCCTCTGTCATCATGATGCATCACCTACATTGCTAATAAAGTCGTCTATCATCTTTTTATGTGTACTCTCGTCTATTTCTTTTTCAACAACTTTTTTCGCTATGTCAATTGCAATTGTAGCAATATCACCTTTAAGCTCATTTGCAGCTTTGCGTTTTTCGCTTTCAATATCTTCTTGCGCTTTGTTTTTAAGTGCGGTAACTTCTGCACGTGTAGTATTTAAAAGCTCTTCGCTGCGTTGAGATGCCCTAGAAGTAGCACTTTTAACAATTTCACTAGCTTCATCTTTTGCATTTTCAAGGCATTCTACATACTCTTGTTTCATTTTCAGCGCACTTTTTTCGGCCTCTTCGGCAGATGTATATTGCTCATCAATTTGTGCTTTGCGTTTTTCAAGTACTTCCATCACGGGTTTGAACAAAAACTTTTTAATGCCAAGTGTAAGCAACAATAAATTAATTAGTGCAGAAATTGAATTCCACGGCATTAAAGTTACCAGTGATTGAAAATTATCCATTTTGTTTCCCCCTAGCTCTGGGTAAATGTAAACAACTATTGTCATCTGCATTTTTATTTTTGTTATTTGCCATTAAATTTTTGCCTGCTTAATTTGTTTAAGCCGACATCGTATATTAATTAGCCAAGTAAATTTAGGAACATTCCCGGTGCAACGAACAACAATAACAAACCTGTAACGAAACCGTAAATACCGGTTGTTTCTGCAATGGCGCAACCTAGTAACATAGTAGATGTAACATCGCCTTTTGCTTCTGGTTGACGTCCGATAGCCTCGCAAGCTTTACCTACAGCATAACCTTCACCAATACCGGGGCCTATACCTGCCATAAGTGCTAAACCTGCGCCAACTGCACAACCTGCTAAAACTATTGCTCTTTCTAACATAAAATAGCCTCCTAAATAATTAAAATGTATTATATTAATTGCGGTTTTTGTGTAATGCTTTTGCAAGCATGTACACTTTTATTATTAAGCCGATTTTACGGCAAAAATAACTAATTTGCTTTATATTCAAGCTTACTCTTCTGCAGCATTTGCTATATAAAGCGTTGTAAGCATACAAAATATAAACGCCTGCATAAAACTTGAGAATAAATCGAAATAAACACTGAGAACGGCCGGAACACCAACTTGGAAAAATGGTATACTGCCAAGGATATCGCCCGCCGCACCTGGAAGCCAGCCAAATACTAAATTAGAGAGTGTTGCCAGTGCTGCGTAGACAAGTGTTGTAATAACACTGCCCGAAACTATATTACCAAAATGACGAAATCCCATTGAAATTGGCGTTGAAAGTTCTGACAAAAAGTTAAAAGGTGTTAAAACTGCTATTGGCTTTGTAAAACCAAGCAAATATCCTAAAACCCCGCTGGTGCGTATTTTTGTATAAGTTATTAGCACAAATACAAGTATAGACCAAGCTATTGTGGTTGATAAATCGCTTGTTGGCGGATACAACGTTAACAAGCTTAACAAGCTTGAAAGCAACGATGACACAAACAATGCTGCAACAAACGGCGTATAATGCTTAAATTTTTCGCCCATATTTCCATGTACAAAATTTTGTGCTGTCTCCACTAAAAACTCGGCCACAACCTGACGCTTTGTAACAGCTTTTACTTGTAAATTACGTGTTAAATAATAGCATAAGCCTAATATAACAAGCATTACAAGCGTACTGTTAACAATTGTTTCGGTTATAGGTATGCCGCCCAGCACAGGAATTGTAAAGTAAATTTGAGCACCGGTGATGTTTACATTCATTAGTATTAATCAACCTCCTGTTGTGAGTTGCTGTCATTTTGCAATTTTTCGGGCTTATACAACCCCATAATTTGCATAATGGCAATTGTTATACGCGGAAAAAATACAGGTAAAACTACACACACCCATAAAAAATAATCAGATATTACTCCAACTGCTATTGCCGCCAAAACAAGCAACATTCGCAAACTGTATGAGAGCTGTAATTTTAGTTTATTTCTTTTTTCGCTGTCGGGATTGTCGGCAATAAGCTGAACCGTAACGCCCAATAGTAAAAAGTTAATTATGGCAATGCCGGCGCCTAATAACGTACCCATAAGTGCAGAAACATCCCAAATGTTTAACAGCAAAATTATTATATTCATTAATACCGATAAGCAGACTGTACCAAGTGCAATTCTTAAAGTTTCTTTTAAAATTGTCTTTTGCAATTTCATAAAAGCTTTCCTTTCAATTCATCGGGTATAGTTTGCTCGTTATTACTTTTTGTTTTTTTACTTTTATTTAAAACATATTTTATATACGAGTAAAAAGACATTGCCGAGGCCCCCAGCCCCAATATTACAAACATAAAATACGCCCAAGACCCAACATAACCTTTATTTACTAAAAAATTTGCTAGCAACATCATTAAAACAATGGGCGTTGCAATGCTTATTCCAAGCTGCGTTAAATATGTTAAGCCCGACAAAGCAGAAAACCACTGTTTATTTTTCATTGGTTTTCCTCCTTGCATAACTCTTATAATTTATATTATATAACTTAATATATAATAATTTATTAAATACTATATAGTGATTGTTTACATTCAGTATAACAAATAAACACATACAAAACAACTTTGTACAAATAAATTATTACAAAAAATGTAACTATTTACGATATGCACAAATTTTGACATAATTTTTCATCGAATTACAGTAAATTTGATACATAAGTTACAAAAATGTAACTTATGAAATTTAATGATATTAAAAACATTTTATTTACTGCTGTCTAAATTAATTGATATATCAAATTATTTGCTACTATGTAATTGTAATGCCGTTATAGCACCTAATAACCCAATAAGAGCTAATAAACCTGTTAAAAATATGCTGTAAAAACTAAATGTTTGCGGCACTAATAATACAGTTTGCGGCAGTTGTATGCAAGTACACATTAAAAAACAAATTAGGCCACTAGCCGCCAATTGCGCTTTTTGATTTTTATATGGTTTTTTAAACATAACACCTAAAAAAGATGTATAAAATACCAAAGCGCTAAGTGTACTGCATACACTTAAAATATTTACAATTCGGTTAACACTTGCAGGATTTTGAGAGTATTCCAGCACAGGTAAAATACAAAAAGCTATCGCTCCAAAAAGCCCCAATGTTCTTAAAAAGTTTTTTTCAAATACAACATTTTTTTTATAAAATGCAAAAATTAGGCTAAAAACAGCAAATACTAATAAGCTAACCGCAAAACCTAATCTAACCACAAAGGCAAATGTTAGCATTGTTGTACCGCTTAGTGCATGGCCAAAATTTGTGCTGGGAAGCACAAATTGGCGCATAGCATTAAATGCCGCGCCAATACTTGTAAAAACACTTACAATTCCAATTACCGCAAATAAAAGCGGAGATTTATTAATATTTACAATTTCGCCTGTTAGTTTTTGCATATGTGCTAAGGCGTAAATTGCAACTATTACAGCTGCAATTAACGCATATCTATACCATACATTTCCATATAGTATAAATCCGGTGTCTTTCTCACTTAAAAACAACAAATCTAAAAAGCGTAAAACGCCTGTTGCAATACATATAAAAATTGCAAAAACACATGCTTTTTGTTTCATTAACGCTCCTCCGGTGAAACGTATGTTTGTGGTTGATTAATGTATTTGTAAGCCGGCCTAATTATGCGGTGAGAGAACATAACTTCCTCAACACGGTGCGCACACCAACCAGGTATTCTGCTAATTGCAAAAAGCGGAGTATGTAAATCTTCGCTAATTCCTAGCATTTTGTAAATTAAACCACTAAATAAATCTACATTTGCACATACGTCTTTTCCGCCTTTAATATTGCTAAAAGCAACAGGGCCTAGTTCTTCCACTTTACACAACAACGTAAATTGGCGCTCAAAGCCTTTTTCTATAGCTAATTTTTTTGCTTGCTTGCGTAATATAACAGCTCTTGGGTCGGTTTTAGTATAAACAGCATGACCAATACCATATATTAGCCCACTTTTATCGCCTGCTTCTTTTTTTAGTAGTTTTTCCAAAAATGCCAGTATCTCTTCGTCGTTATTTTCGTCAGTAATAGCATCGTCTATATCTTGTAACATTTGCATAACTTTATGGTTTGCGCCACCGTGTTTTGGGCCTTTAAGGCTACCAACAGCAGCACTTATTGCCGAGTATGTATCTGTGCCAGAGCTTGAAAGCACCCTACATGAAAATGTTGAGTTATTACCGCCACCGTGGTCTGCATGTAAAACCATACAAATATCAAGTAGTTTTGCCTCTTCTCTTGTAAACTTCTGGTCCGGTCTGTATGTAGATAATATATGCTCAGCTGTACTTTGTCCCTCTTGTGGCAAGTGCAAATACATGCTTTGCCTGTCGTACGCACGCTTTTTAATTTGATATGCATTTACCATAATTGTAGGTAAACCGGCTATAAGGTTAATACTTTGCCTCATAATATTCTCAAGTGTTTGTCCATCGGGATCCTTATCATACGAATAAAGCGCAAGTACACTTCTTGCAATTTTATTCATAATATTTGGTGATGGCGCTTTCATAATCATATCTTCAGCAAAATTCTCAGGTAATTCTCTTCTCTCAAAAAGAACTTTTTTAAAGTCTTCTATTTGACTGTTGTTTGGCAACTTACCAAATAACAAAAGCCAAATAACTTCTTCAAACACAAACCTGTCTTCATCAATTGCGGCTTGCACTATGTCGGCAACGTCTATCCCTCTATAAATAAGTTTACCGTCTGCTGCTATGCGCACACCGTCTTTCATTTCATAACCAACAACGTCACACACATTTGTAAGGCCTGCTAGCACACCTGTTCCATCGGGATTTCTAAGTCCTCTTTTAACTCCAAGTTTTTCGCAAGTCTCTGCGTCTATGTAGTTATTTTTTAAATATTCTTCGCATAAGTATGCAATAGAGCCTGTCTTATCCCATAATTTTTCGTTAGAAACCATAAATTTCCCCCTCCATATTTGCAATTAAATCAACTTTCCCCTATTTATTTTACATTATTATGCTAAAAAAAACAAGGATGGTATTAAAAATGAAAAAAACTTTACCTGCTATATTAATGTTTGCTATTTTAATATTTGCGCTTCCATTTGCAGGTTTGCTTGCAGAAAATCTAATAGGAATACAGCAAAACACATCCTCGCCTTTGCAAATTAATAACACACAAAATCAATCTTCTTCATCCCAAACTACTCAGCCATTTAATCAACCCCAGCAAGACAGTTTTAAAATTTATAACGAGAGCACAAAAAATGTAGACACCGTTAGCATTAAAGACTATGTTATTGGTGCCGTTGCAGCTGAAATGCCTATGACATACCACGATGAAGCGCTTAAAGCACAGGCTGTGGCATCTTTAAGCTATGCACTTTCATTAAAAGAGCTTTCACTTGGCGGAGACCCAAGCCTTAACGGTGCTCATTTTAGCGCCAACCCCGCTTTGCGCATGGGATATATGACATATGCCGACATGCAAAGTTTTTGGGGTGATGAATATAGCACAAACATTACAAGGCTTGAGGGTATTTACGACAGTTTACAAAACATTATTGTCACATATGATAATTCACCTGCACTTACATGCTATCACGCAATAAGCACAGGTACAACGCAATCAAGCGAAAGTGTATGGGGGCAACCATTGGCATACCTTGTAAGTGTAGATTCGCCTTTTGACATTACAAGCGAAGAGTATAATTCTAAGTTAACATTTTCCATTACCGATATGCAAGATTCATTATTAACACAAAATATTTTACCTGAGGGTGATCCATCTACATGGTTTGGCGAGCCTATATTATCTCAAGCAGGTTATGTACAAAGCATTACAATAGGCGGCACACAATACACAGGAACACAGGTAAGAGAAGCACTTGGTTTGCGAAGCTCTGCTTTTAATATTGTTTATACCGATACGTTTGTTTTTGAAATAATGACTCGTGGTTATGGCCATGGTGTAGGCATGAGTCAATTTGGTGCTAATGCAATGGCACTTACCGGTAAAACTTATAAAGAAATTTTAACGCATTATTTTCCCGGCACAAGTTTTGGATACATATAAATTTTAAGCGCTAACATGTAAATTTATGCAAACTTAAAGAGCATATTATATAATATGCTCTTTAGGTTTGTTATTATTATTAAATTAATTACATATAAAACACTTTTAAAATATTATTTTTCTTTTTCAAAATTTAAATACACTTTACAATTTATTGCACTAGTTTTAATTCATCAATTAATTGCTGTGTTCTTATAATTTTGCCTGGCTCATTTAAATGGTTATTTGTATTGTAAAATAAATCTTCGTGCATAATTCCATCGCTTATAGTTCCAAGCCAAGGTATATTGCAATTTTGCTGTATATAATTTTGCATTTCTTGCGCATTTTGCGTTATTGTAGTGCCATCTTCAGCTTGTAATACTGCCAAATTGTTAAATGGTGCATAAGTTAAATAAACATTAACGTTGTTTTTAATTGCCCAATTGTAAAAACTATTAAGCTGCTTAATAATACTACTTTGCACTAAATGGGGCCCAATGTATGTTGTGTCTTGCACATTATACAAATTATCAAGTATGTTCTCCTCATTTACAATTATAGTGTCTCCAAACTCATCAAACCCAGCATTTGTGTATTCCTCTTGTTTACTTAACACAATTGTTGTTTGTGTATCTACAGCTTTTGTTGCAGTAAAAGGTATATAGCTTGTTATTAACTGCGGCAAATAAACATAAGGCACACCGTTCCATACATTTTCATGGTTTTCAAGTGCCATCCACACAACTTTATAATCTACCGCCCCCGAATAAACAGCATTTTCCAAAGATAACACAACTGTATCTCCACTGTTCAAATACGGTTTAGTTTCACTTAAAAAAAATGGTAATCCCAAATAAGCAGTTGTACCCATATTAAATACAGGCACTCCAAGCTCTTCGCTCATTGTTTTTGCCGATACAGAATATATTACATTACTTCCGCCAAGCACCACAATTTTTTCGCCCTCAATTTTGCTTAACAACTCTAATTTTTGGCTTGTTATGCCCATAAGCGATCCTGTATAAATAGGCTTTAATTGTTGGTTATATGCAAAATATAAAGCAAAAGGCAATACTAACGCAATAACATATAATAATAATTTAAATAAAAATTTTTTCATTTCTTTTAAATTTCTCCCAATTTAAAACTGAAAATATATAAATTCGGCAACTACACCGCTTGGTATAGTTAAAAACGAATAAACTGCAAGTACTGCAGGTATATAGCTTACAATATGCCTTACTACACTTTTTTGCTTAGTTAACAGCTCAAAAGGCTCGCATTTAAATTTGTAATTCACAAAATCATATGCAAATAAAACTGCAAACCCAATTGCAATGTGTAATAACTCCCATGCTCCAAGCTGCATTACAATTGTAGCACCTATAAAGTTGCTAATAGGGCTAATTACAATTTTTGGTAGTTGCGTTAAAATATAAAACGCTTGGCTTAGTGTGTTTGCCCTAAAAAGCACCCAGCTTACACAAACAAATGTAAATACAAATAATATTTGAAAACCTGCATAAATTTTGCTGCTTTGGTTTACATTTAACTTTGTTTTAATTTTCTGTCTTGCGGGTTGCGTTAAATTACCAACTGCTTGCCCAATACCGTGCAACAAACCCCACAATACAAAAGTCCATGCGGCACCGTGCCACAATCCGCTTAACAAAAACGTTATTATTAAGTTTATAATTGTTCGTCTTTTGCCTTTTCGGCTTCCACCTAGCGGTATATATACATAATCTTTTAAAAAACTAGACAGCGATATGTGCCATCGAGACCAAAATTCTCTTATACTTTTTGAAAAATAAGGCGTATTAAAGTTTATCATTAAATTAAAGCCCAATATTTTTGCACTGCCCCTTGCAATATCAGAATAACCTGAAAAATCGCAATAAATTTGAACAGCAAAAAACAAACACGCAATTGCAATTGCCATTGGCGAGTAATTATAAACATCGTTAAAAACCATATTTGCATATTGTGCAACAAAATCGGCAACAAACATTTTTTTAGTAAGCCCAAGGCAAATCATTCTAAGTCCCCATGTAAAATTTGCAGCGCTTATACTGTGTTTCTCGTGAAATTGTGGCAATAAATTTATCGCTCTTTCAATAGGTCCTGCCACAAGTTGAGGAAAAAAGCTTACATAAAGTGCAAAAATCCCCAAATGCCTTTCGGGTTTTAATAGTCCTTTATATACATCTACAACGTACGAAAGTGTTTGAAACGTGTAAAAACTAATACCCACAGGCAACATTACATTTAACGTAAAGTCGTCTATTGGCAAACTTATACTGCGCAAAAACGTTGTTGCCGAAAGTGAAAAAAAGTTAAAATACTTAAAGAAAAAAAGCACAGTTAGACTAAAAACACATGCAATAATAAGCCATATTTTTTTTTGCTTTTCGCTTTTAGTTTTATATATTTGCAATGCGCTAATATAGGCAACTAAAGTAGTAGATGATATAAGAACTATTAAATTTGCATTCCAGCTCATATAAAAATAGTAGCTTGCAATTAACAGCATAAGCCACCTAACTTTTTGCGGCAGCAAAAAATAAAGCGCTATAATGCAAGGTAAAAATATAACATATTGTATCGAATTAAATAGCATTGCTATCCCCTGTCGCGTTTAAGATTAATTTATAATTATACAATGCAACACGGCGGTACTTGCGCGCCGCAAGTACCGCCGCTGTTACAAAGTAAGTTAAATTTTAACATATAACTAACGTGTTTACAAGTAAATATATTTTAACTTTTGTAAGTTTGCCTTTATGTAATTATTTCACCTTTTTGTTTTAAGTCTTCTAAAATTTCATCGTACATTTTTTTATTTATTTTAAACTTTGCTTTGTAAATAGCATATGCTGCTAATATAAATATTACCGGCATTGCTATCATAAATATTTTTACTGTCGTTTGCCCACTTTCAGAAATAGACACAGCTACTTCATCTCCAACTTTAATTTGCGAAATAACAAGACCAATACTAACTAAGCCCATAGATATTGCCCCACCTATTTTTTGTATTAACGGTTGCATAGAAAAAGTTAGGCTTTCGTTTCTTGTTCCTGTTTTCCATTGTCCATATTCTATTGTATCGGCCAAAAAAACAAGCATTAAAAGCTGTATAAACGCTTGCCCAACAAAAAGAAACAACGCTGCAATAACTATTACAATTATACTTACTTGCCCAAACCAAAATACTATGTAACCTATAACTACCAAAATAGTTGCTAAAAGGTACATGCTCTCTCTTGATAGCCTCTTTGAAAATACAGAAAATACGCCAAGAGCCGAAATTTGAGCAACACCTACAACAGCGGCCAAAACGGCGTATAATCCTATATCTCCAAACACATATTCCATATAGTAAATAGAAAAAGTAGTTGTAGTTAAGTAACCTATATTAAAAAGTGACATTGCAAATGTTATCCATAATAATTGGTCGTTTTTAGCTAAAATACTTATCATGCCTTTTACTGTTGTTTTCTTATCCGATTTTTTAAACATATTTGGTTTTTCTTTTACACCAAAAACAGTAAACAATGTAAAAGCAAGCATTAATATTGTTACAACAAGTGCAAAATAAAACCATGCAAGAGGTTCGTTGTTAAGGCTTTGCCCAAGGCTTCGTGTTATGGGTTCCCAGGCTACCATAACAATAAACATACCAATATTTGCGCATATTCTTGCAAACGCACCCATTTTTTCCCTTGTTTTTTGCTCTACACTAAGCGCAGGTAGCATAGACCAATAGGCAATGTCGTTAAGTCCGTAAAATATGTCCCACAAAAGGTAGGCCACTGTAAAAATTACAACAAACATGTAATTTCTAATGCCAAAGTCGGAAAAAATAATTAAATAGCACACAGCGGCTATAACAGCGCCCAGCAACATAGGTGGCTTATATTTACTTTTTTTAAAGTTACTGTTGTCAATAATAAGCCCCATAAAAGGGTCATTCAGCGCATCTACAATTCTAAGCACTGTAAAAGCTGCCGTTGTGGCAACAAATATATTTAAAGGTAAATTTAACACAGATGATAAGTAATATATAAGTGCATTTGCCAAAAATGCATAAAACATATCGCGTCCTATTGTACCCATTCCAAAAAATATCATGTTTTTTCTGTCTTGCTTTTGCATAACATTGCTCCTTTTAAAATTAATTTATTTTTGCAAAACAACTGCCTCGTATGGCATAAGTGTGCTTTTAACGCTTTGTTTTTCATAGCTTGAGTACAACACTTGCGCCGTTATATAACTCTCGGGTATGTTTTTTTGCATTCCGTTTAAATTTATAATTACACGCAACTTATCGTTTTCATATTCTCTATCAAATATTATAACACCTTTTTTGTTGTAAAGTTCTTTAAATGTTCCATGTTTTAATGCGCTACTGCTATTTCTGTATGCAATATATTTTTTATAAAAAGAAAGTGTAGAATTTTTATCATCCTGTTGATTTTCCACATTAATTTTTGTATAGTTTTTATTTATACCAAGCCATGGTTCTCCGCTTGTAAATCCTGCACCTTTTTTATCGCTCCATTGCATAGGTGTTCTTGCATTATCCCGGCTCTTAGTTTTAATCATCTTCCATCTCAAAAATTTAGGAAAACGCAATTTTCCGGTAACACGCCATATATTATTACTCTCAACGTCCATAACTTCATCTATACTCTTAAAATCAAAGTTTGTCATGCCAATTTCTTGTCCTTCGTAAACAAAAGGTGTGCCACGCAAACTTAGCAAAAGTATTGCCAATGCTTTTGAGCTTTGCTCATGGTAGTTAACGTCATCGCCAAACCTTGTAACACTTCTTGGCTGGTCATGATTTTCAAAATAAACGGTGTTCCAATTAAGCGATTTTTGCCAATATGCTAGCTTTTGCAAAAATCTTTCACCAGAAAATTTGCGCAAAAACCATTTTACTTTAAAACAATCTGTCTCCATATGCTCGAACGAAAACACACAATTTAACTCTTGCCTTGATTCATCTGTAAGGTCTTTTGCCATTTGTGGTGTTACAAAAACAGTTTCGCCTACCGTAAAACAATTGTACTTGCTAAAAACCTCTTTGTTAAACCTTTTTAATATATCGTGTGTTCCCTGTTTTGATATGTAATGCTCGTTTCCTGTTAATGCAGGGCTCCATTTTCCATCTTCAAGTGTTTGTTTATACAATATATTTATAACATCGCATCTAAAGCCGGCCACTCCTCTGTCAAGCCAAAACTCCATTGCCTTTTTTACCGCATTAATAACATTTTCATTATAATAATTTAAATCAGGCTGTTCTTTAGCAAAAAGATGCAAATAATATTCTTTTCTTAAATCGTCATATTCCCAGCAATCTTCGCCAAAAAAACTGCCCCAATTGTTTGGCTTTTTTCCGTTTTTTTTGGCTGGCTTCCATATATAAAAATCTGTATACGGTTCAATTTTTTGTCTGCTTTTTTCAAACCACTCGTGCTTGTCCGACGTATGGTTTATAACAAGATCCATAATTATTTTAATGTCTCTTTTTTCACTCTCTGCTATTAAGGTGTCCATATCGCTAAGTGTTCCATAATTTTCGTGTATATTGCAATAATCACTTATATCGTAGCCATTGTCTTTATTTGGAGAGCTGTATACAGGCGACAACCAAATTGCCCCCACTCCCAAAGATTTTATATAGTCTAATTTTGAAATTATTCCCTTTAAATCACCTATACCATCTGAATTTGCATCGCAATAACTCATCGGATAAATTTGATATATTACTCTTTGTTTCCACCATTCTTTTTCACTACTGTTTTTATTCACACTATTTATATTATTTGTCTCAGCCATACTTTTCACCTACTTTATTGTTTTTATATTACAAAAATAATTTTAACACTATTTCACATAATTTACAATATAACATATATTTTTATAGTATACAATTTCTTATTGCTAATCTTTATCATTAGTGATATAATTTTAGTGTTAAACTTATTTAAAACGACAATACTAAATAATTATAGATTTTATTATTAAAAGAAAGGTACATTACTATGCATGATTTAAGGAAAGTTAGTGAAAATATATATTGGGTTGGCGCAAACGACAGGCGCATAACTCTTTTTGAAAACGTATTTCCCGTACAAAGGGGAATGTCTTATAACTCTTATGTAGTTAAAGATGAAAAAATTACATTGCTTGACACAGTGGCAAAAGAAGTTGGCTCTAAGTTTTTTGAAAATTTAGAGCATGTTTTAAACGGTAAAGAGCTTGATTTTTTAATTGTAAACCATATGGAGCCCGACCACTGTTCTATGATAAGTGAAATAGTCGCAAAATATTCAAATGTTAAAATTGTATGTAACGCAAAAACACAAGGTATGTTAAAACAGTTTTTCAATTTCGATGTTGACTCACATATTCACCTTGTAAAAGAGGGTGATACATTAAACACCGGTGCTCACACATTTAGTTTTTATTATGCACCTATGGTGCATTGGCCCGAGGTTATGGTAACTTATGAGCAGACAACAAAAACGCTATTTTCGGCCGATGCTTTTGGAACATTTGGCGCACTAGGCGGAAGTATATTTGCACACGAGGTTAATTTTGCCGAGGAATGGCTTGCTGATGCAAGAAGGTATTATACAAATATAGTTGGCAAGTATGGAACACAAGTGCTTTCATTGCTAAAAAAAGCTTCAGGGCTGGACATTGAAGTTATATGTCCGCTTCACGGCCCTATTTGGAGCAAAAACCTTAACTGGTTTATAGATAAATATATGCACTGGGCTAGCTATACTCCCGAAGAAAAAGGCGTTTTAATAGTTTATGGCTCTGTATACGGTAATACCGAGAATGCATCGGAAATACTTGCCAATAGACTTACGCAAAATGGTGTTACTAATATTAAACTTTACGATGTATCTGCTCAGCATAAGTCTTATATAGTAGCCGACGCTTTTAGGTACAGCCATATTGTATTTGCAAGTGCCACTTACAACGCCGGTATATTTAGCAACATGCAAACTGTTTTGCACGAACTTGCCGAACACAATTTACAAAACAGAACCGTAGCTTTAATTGAAAACGGAAGCTGGGCAGCAACAGCTAAAGACCTTATGTCGGGTATAATTTCTAAAATGAAAAACATGAATATTTTAGAAGATAGTTTAAGTATTAAATCATCTCTTAAACAAGAACAACTTGAGCAAATTGAGCGCATGGCAAGTAGCATTGCACACAGTATTTATGGAGATAAAAACACACTTACCACTAATACAAGTGATGCACAAATTAATCCACAAGCAATGTTTAACATACCGTATGGTTTATTTTTACTTGTTACAAATGATGGCGAAAAAGATAATGCTTGTGTTGTAAATACAGTTATGCAAGTTACCGATTCACCAAAGCGCATATTAGTTTGTGTAGATAAAAACAACTATACAAATGATACTCTACACAACACAAAAACATTTAATGTACTTGTTTTAAATCAAAGCACCAAATTTAAAACTATAGAGAAATTTGGTTTTAGCAGTGGCCGCAACAACGATAAATTTGAAGGTATAAATGAAGTGCGCACACCAAATAATTTGCGCAGCTTAGACAGTGAAGTAAACACTGTAATTAGTGCAAAAGTAATTAGCCACGAAGATTTTGGCACACATACTGTTTTTGTTGCCGATGTAACTTATGCACAAACTATAGGTGAAGAAGATAGTTTAACTTACGCATATTATTTAAATAACATTAAGCCCAAACCCCCAATAAGCGATAATAAAAAGGGATATGTGTGTAAAATTTGCGGCTGGGTGTACGAGGGCGAGTCTCTTCCAGATGATATTATTTGCCCGCTATGCAAACACGGTGCAGATGCATTTGAACCTTTAAGCAAACAATAACATTACACATTTTAAAAAATTAAGCAATAATACATTGTATATTTTTTTAACGTTAAATCGGTGTGCTTTAATTTAAGTACACCGATTTTTATAGTTATTTGCAACTGTTTTTTTTCACTTAAAAAAATAATTTTGGTTATTGTTATAAATAATTTGTATTTTACACACAAACACTTGTGCTCGTATCAAAAACATGTTAACATTTTATACAGTAACAATAATTTTATATTTCACAACAACAATTAAGTTAAGGCGGTAATTTATGGAAAGGCATTATTTACTTATTGAAACAAGTGTATTACCCGAAATTTTTATAAAAGTATTGCAAGCAAAAAAAATGCTTGCAGAGGGCAGCGCAAAAAATGTTAGCGATGTTACAAAGCAGTTAAATATATCTAGAAGTGCTTTTTATAAATATAAAGATAGTATTTTTGATGTTGAAAGCCAAAGTAGTGTACGCACAGTAAATACAGTACTTAAAGATGAAACAGGGGCGCTTCAAAGTTTGCTTGCTGGAATTTCGTCGGCCGGGGCTTCTATAGTAACCATAAATCAATCGGCGCCAGAGAGCGGCACAGCAAACGTAGCTGTAAGCGTGCGCACAAGCGATATGCACATGAGTTTTGAGCAAATGCTTGATGAGCTTAGTAGACTTTCTGTTGTTGTTGAAATGAAAAACCCAAGTTAATATTATTTATGTTTACTATGCATTGTTATATGGTAAATAAAATTTTAAGGAGAATTAATAATGGCAAATGTTGCAATCCTCGGTTTTGGCATAGTTGGCAGTGGCGTTTTTGAGGTACTAAACCGCAATAATGCTTATGCAGTTAAAAGAGCTTCGCAAGAAGTTAAGGTTAAATATATATGTGATATAAGAGATTTTTCATCTCATGAGCATGCAAACTTATTTGTAAATAATATAGATGTTATTTTAAACGATGAAGAAGTTGATGTTATTGTTGAGACGATAGGCGGAGTTAACCCCGCTTATATTTTTGTAAAGCAAAGCCTTTTAAGCGGAAGACATGTTGTAACTTCTAATAAAGAACTTGTTGCAACACATGGCGCCGAGTTACTTAAAATAGCCAAACAAAAAAGAGTATGCTTTTTATTTGAGGCGAGTGTAGGTGGCGGAACACCTGTTATTACACCACTTTACCAGTGCCTTGCCGCAAATGTAGTAAACGAAATTACAGGTATTGTTAACGGCACAACAAACTTTATGCTTACAAAAATGGCCAAAGAAAACTTAAATTTTGAACAAGCATTAAAAATTGCACAGCAGTTGGGTTACGCAGAAACAACCGATCCCTCTGCTGACATTGACGGGATAGATGCACAAAGAAAAATTGCAATATTAGCAAGCATATTTACAGGTAGGCAAGTGCATGTGCAAGATGTTAAAACAAAAGGCATAGCAGATATTACACCAATTGAAATTAAAGCTGCAGAACAAATGAACTGTGCAGTGCGCTTAATTGCGTGGGCAAAATTGCAAGATGATGCAAGCGTAGTTTGCGGTGTAGAGCCCTGCTTTGTTCCCCTTGAAAATCGACTTGCAAGTGTTCAAGATGTATTTAATGCAATATTTATTAAAGCCGATATGCTTGGCGATGTTATTTTTTATGGTCAAGGCGCAGGTAAACTACCAACAGCCAGCGCTGTTGTTGCCGATATTTTAGATGCGCTTGTTATAGGCCCACAAATACACGACAGCCTATTTTGGCAAGAAACTTTACCTCAAAGCGTAACAAAGCCAGACTTGCAAACATATGATTATTATGTAAGATTAAGTGAAATATCTGCCGAAAACTTAAACAAAACATTTAAAAATGTTCAAATTATTAATAACGATAATAATTATACAAGTTTTATTGTAAAAAATATTACAGCAAATCAACTTGAACAAATGTGCAAAACTGCTATAGGGCAAAATGCCAAAGTAGGCGCTGTATTAAAATGCTTACCACAATAAATTTAATTTATATAATAATTAAAAAAAACAGTTTATAATTATTAAAAACGGTGATATAATGATTAAAGTAAAAGTTCCAGCTACTAGTGCCAATATTGGCTCGGGTTTTGATGCTTGCGGTTTAGCTTTATCTTATTACAATACTGTTAGCGTACAGTTAAGCGACACAATAGATATAACTACTACCGATGGAAGCAGTGTTCCCAACACAAGTAAAAACTTAATTTATCATACAGTAAAAAAAGTGTATTCTCAATTTGGCAAACAGCTTGATGGCTTAAAAATAGTGCAAGAAAATAACATACCTATGACAAGAGGGCTTGGCAGTAGCAGTGCATGTATTGTAGCCGGTATACTTGCTGCTAATGAGCTTTTAGGCAATGTACTTACAAAAAACGAAATGCTTGAGCTTGCAACTAAAATTGAAGGCCATCCAGATAATGTTGCTCCTGCACTTTTAGGTGGGTTTGTAACTTCGGTTTATGATGAAGGTAAAGTGTATAGTGTAAAAAAAGTATTACCCGATGATTTGCGGTTTGCTGTTTTTATACCTAACTTTAAGCTTGCCACCGTTACTGCACGCCAAGTGCTACCACAACAAGTTTTGCACTCTCAGGCAGTGTTTAATTTAGCGCGTAGCGCATTGTTAAGCGCCGCACTGTGTGAAAATAGGTTTGACCTATTGAAAGTTGCTACAAAAGATATGCTTCACCAGCAGTATAGGTTGCCACTTATAAAAGGCGGCGAAGATGTGTTTGAACTTGCAAATTCTTTAGGTGCACTTGCAACATATATAAGTGGCGCAGGTCCTACAATACTTAGTATTGTAGAAAAAACAAACAAAAAGTTTTTTGATAAGGCGCAAATTGCTATTAACGAAGATAAACGTTTTAAAAGTTATAGCTTTCATTCTTTAAAAGCCGACAACAGCGGTGCTGTTGTTTACTCAAACAATAGATAGAGAGGAAGGATAAAATGGCATTAATAGTTCAAAAATTTGGTGGAACTTCTGTTGCCGATCGTGACAGGCTGTTTAATGTTGCTCAAATAATTGAAAACACAAGAGCCAAAGGAAATGATGTTGTTGTAGTTGTGTCGGCACAGGGCGACACTACCGACGTTTTAATTGACAAGGCTGCCGAAATTACAAAAGACCCTTCACAACGTGAAATGGATATGCTTTTGTCGACAGGAGAGCAAATTACTATATCGTTACTTGCAATGGCTCTTGCAGAAATTGGTTGCCCGGCAATAAGTTTAACAGGTTGGCAAGCAGGATTTCAAACTAACAGCTCGTACACAAAAGCCCGTATAAAAAAATTGCAAACAGAACGAATTGAAAACGAACTTGCAAAAAACAGAGTTGTTATTGTTGCAGGGTTTCAGGGAATTAATAAGTACGATGACATTACTACACTTGGAAGAGGCGGCTCGGACACAAGCGCCGTTGCAATAGCAGCACAACTTGGCGCCGATTTGTGCCAAATATATACAGACGTTGACGGCGTATACACAGCCGACCCAAGGCTAGTAAAAAACGCACAAAAACTAAATGAAATTACTTTTGATGAAATGCTTGAGCTTGCAAGTTTAGGTGCTCAAGTTCTTAACAACAGAAGCGTTGAACTTGCAAAAAAATATTCAGTAAATTTAGAGGTGCTTTCCTCGTTAACAGGGGCACCCGGTACTATAGTAAAGGAGGTTACATCGTTGGAGGGAATGTTAATTAACGGAGTTGCAAAAGACACAAGAGTAGCTGTAATGACAATTTTAGAGGTACCGGATGTACCCGGTATGTCGTTTAAAGTTTTCAGTTTAATGGCTAAACGCAAAATAAATGTAGATATTATTCTTCAATCTTCTGGCAGAGGTGGAAATAAAGATATTACTTTTACTGTTCCACTTGAAGATGCCGAAAGTGCAAAAGAAATTTTAGAGGAAAACCTTGCAAGGTTTGGCGGCACAACAGTTTTAACAGACACCGAGGTTGCAAAGGTAAGTGTTGTAGGCGCAGGTATGCAAAGTCATCCTGGTGTTGCTTCACAAATGTTCGAGGCACTTTTTGAGGCTAATATTAACATACGTATGATTTCTACAAGTGAAATTAAAATTAGTGTTTTAATAGACAAAAAAGATGCCGACAAAGCTGTAAGCGCCATACACGATGCATTTATAAATTAAGTAATGTTTAAAAAGCGCAACACAAATGTGTTGCGCTTTTATCGTTTTTGTGTTTATAATAATGTGTATAAGGAGGGAAATTAATGAAAGATAATATTGTTCCAAATCCTAATGTTGTTAACCCGGTACAAGGTATAAACACAGTAACATACGTTAAGCCAACTATTAAAAACCCTAATATTATTGTAGGAGATTTTACATACTTTTCAGATAAAGATTTTGAAAAACATGTTACTCATCATTATGATTTTTATGATGATAAGTTAATTATTGGCAAGTTTTGTCAAATTGCAAGTGGAGTTAATTTTATAATGAACGGTGCAAATCACCAAATGAATGCAGTATCTACATTTCCATTTTATATATTAGAAGGATGGGATCAACAAGTGCCTGATTTGTGCGAAATGCCCATTAAAGGTGATACTGTTATTGGCAACGATGTTTGGATTGGCCAAAACACAACTTTTATGCCCGGCGTAAAAATTGGTGATGGCGCAATAATAGGAGCCAACAGCGTAGTTGCCTCTAATATACCTCCATACACTATTTGCTGCGGCAACCCCGTTAAGTTAATACGTAAACGGTTTGATGATGAGCTAATTGATTTGCTTTTAAAATTTAAGTGGTGGGACAAGCCTGTTGCTGAAATTAATAATTTAATACCTATGCTAACAAACAGTGATATTAATTTTGTAAAAAATAAAATAAGAGAACTGGAGATATAATTATGAATAGTAAATTAAATATATTATGGGTTAACGACAACCCTTTAACTGCACACTCTATGGTGTTTATGTATGGCACTAATGCAAAAGCTTGGAGTTGGTTTGATGAAGTTGATATAATTATATGGGGGCCTACTGCCAAACTGGTTGCTGAAGATGAAAGTATACAAGAGAAAATAATTTTAGCCAAACATGCAGGTGTTACTATTAAAGCGTGCATATCTTGCGCAGACATGTTTGGAGTTACCGATAAGTTAAAATCTTTAGATATAGAAGTTGCCCCAATGGGAATTCCATTAACTAATATTTTAAAAGAAAACGAAAAATTAATTACTATTTAATAACATAAAAATAATTAACACTAATAAAAACAACAGTTTGCTTTTTAAGTAAACTGTTGTTTTTATATATTTTAATAGAATATTATTATGTAAAACCTAACTGATTTTAACTTATTTATTTTGCTTGTTTGCGCATAGTTTCATATACATAATCTAATTCAGGTATAGAGGGTATGCCGCCTATAGTTTGCGTGGAAAGACTTGCTGCTGTACTGGCAAACTCAGCAATATCAGCAAGCTCTTTGGCGTTCAGCTCCTCAAAAGGCTTTTCTATATTTAACAAACACGAAAGTGCGCTTCCACCACAAATATCCCCCGCACCCGTAGTGTCTACAGCAGTAACTTTTGGGCATTTAGCTGCACCGCGCGCCTGTTTAGTTAATAAAACCGAGCCTTCAGCGCCAAGTGTAAGAACAACAAGTCTTACTTTGCATTCATCTAAAATTTTCCTCGCGCCATCCTCAGGATCGCTATCGTATAAGAAGCTAATCTCTTCACAGCTAATTTTCACAATATCAGCTTGTTGCAAACCCCATAACATCTGTTCACGTGCAGCCTCTGGTGTATCCCATAGAGGAAGACGCAAGTTGGGATCAAATGTAATTAGCTTACCAGCATTTTTAGCATAGGCAACAGCTTGGCGTGTTGTGCTGCAAACAGGCTCGCATGTTAAACTTAGTGTGCCAAAATGCAAAACCTTTGCCTCGTCAATTAACGATAAATCAAGCTCTTTGTAACATAACATAGTATCTGCGCCAGGTTTTCGCGAAAAAGCAAACGAGCGCTCTCCACTTTCATCGCAAGTTACAAAGGCCAGCGTAGTAAAGTATGACGGGTCAACTACAATACCGCGAGTGTCAATACCCGCTTTTTTTAGTGTTCCAACTAGCAAATGTCCAAATGTATCGTCGCCAACTTTACCCAAAAAAGCCGTACGCTTTCCATATTTACTTAAAGCGCCTAAAAAATTTGCTGGAGCTCCGCCTGGGTTTGCCTGCATAGTTGGATAATTATCCTCATCTACAGATTTTTGCATAAAGTCAATAAGCAATTCACCTAATGCCACAACATCTAACATATTTATTATCTCCTTGTATTTAACTTACAATATTTAATACTACTTTACTTTCGGATATTCATTGCATAGCAGGCGGTAAGGTGGCTCGTCCTCTTCTATCGTAGGAAAACGACCTACAGGCTCTAGAAACCTGTTATCGCAGTTGTCGTCGTTGCATTGGCTAACCTCACCAAGCAATACATTGCCACTGCCCATTTCTACCTCAAAATCGTGATAAAGGTATGGGCCAATAGTTATACTTTCCCCTGGTGTAAGGCGTATTTGTGTTCCCGCAGGAACAATACGCTCTTGCCCGTCAACATTAACATGCACGTCACTCACTTTGTCCAAACACTCTTCTTGTGTAGCATTATAAACACGTATAAGCACATTTCCACCACCACGATTTATAATATCTTCCATTTTGTACCAGTGAAAGTGCATAGGTGCTTGTTGTCCATCTTTAATGTAAAGCAGTTTTTCGGCATAAGACTTAGTATATTTGTCTTTCATTGCTAAATTTCCGTTGCGAAGTGTTATTAGTGAAAAGCCTATTTTTTTAAAATTGCCAAGGCCATAGTCGGTAATATCCCAACCAAGCATATTGTCTCGCACCTCATTAATACTAGCATCCTTATTTTGCCAATCATCCGGTTTAAAGTGGCAAAAGGGTGGTAGTGCAAAACAATGTTTTTCAATCATACTTTCCATCTCTTTCAATGCACTGTTAATTTCACTGCGTTTCATTTTAAACTCCCTCTATTAAGTCCATTTATTAAGTGTTAATATTATTAAAATTTATTTTTTATGTGCTATATTTTTATATATTTTAACATAATAAATATGTTATAGCAATTAAAAATAATAATTTTTGCAATCAATATTTGCCGGCGTACAATAGATATTTAACACTAGTAAACTAGGTAAAAATATACTTTTGCTGTTGAACTTTATTGCAAAAAATAGTATAATATTCTTTATGCAAATGCATTGCTTTTCCATTTACATTGCAACTGTTATACATATAAAAAACAAATAAATATATTATTACAAAGGATGTTGTATGCAAAACAACCAAAATAAAGGCACTGTACAAAACAAAGACACTACCAAAAAAAAGAGCTTTAAAAAAACACTTTTAGTAGTTCTCTTTTTTATTATAGTCATCGAAATTATTGTGTTTATATTATTATACGTTCATCACTCGTCGCAAAAGCCCGTCGAAACTCTACCTACATCTGACACAGAGCAAGTTGTTTCAAGTTCGCTTGCACAAGTACAAACAGAACCTGAAGAAGAGGTAGTAGAGGCCATTAATTTTGAAGAGCTTATAGAAATTAATAGCGATACCATAGGATATTTAACTGTACCTGGCACTATAATTGATTACCCGGTTGTTAAAGGTATAGATAATGTTAAATACTTAACTACAAACTTTAATGGCGAATATAATGTTTTAGGTACAGTTTTTGCCGACATGTTTAACAGTGATACTTTGCAAGATCCTTTAACTGTTTTGTATGGTCACTACAGTTCAACCGGTGAATTTTTCACACAACTTCACCGCTACAGTGATGCAAATTATTTTGCCGAAAATCCCGATATTTATTTAAGCACCCCAAATGGCGATTATAAGTATGAAATTGTTGCGGCATTTGTTAATGATAATTACAGTTTACTTTACGATAAAGACTATAATGATAAAACTCAACTTCAAGGTTTTATTGACAAGATGAAAAATATTCCTGATGCCAATGCAAATTTAAATTTGGATAATGTAAGCACAAACGATACATTTTTAGCGCTTTCTACTTGTTTAAACGAACAAGATAGTTATGAAGAAAGATTTATAGTTGTTGCAAAATTAGTAGAATAACATAAAGGTATTTATTTAACTAAAGCACCCTTAAACATATGTTTAAGGGTGCTTTTTATATATAATAAAATTGTTTAAAGTATAAACTATACTTCTTAATATAAAAAGTTGTTTTTGCAATATACAAAATTACCACCCCTACAATAATATATTACTAGCAATATTACATGCGAGAAGTGACGTTAATTATTATTAAAAGTCGCTATAAACAAATGCGTTCATAGCGACTTTAGTTAAGTTATTATTTTATAATCCATAGTTTATAATTAAACTTCACAGTATACCATTTTTTATGCATATACAATTTGCACGTCTTTATCTTCGCCGCTTTCTCTTTTGCTTGTGCTATTCTTTTTAGAAAAAACTGCTACCGATACTTGTACAAAGGCTATAAATGCCATCAACCATGTCCAATTATCAACCATAGTCATTGGCAATCTCATGTCCTCGGTTAATATAAATATAGTTATTGCCACAATTGCAACGCCCAGACTAAGTATGCGTAAAATTCCTTTTCGTCTTAATGCGTCTGCACTGTGTTCTTGTTCTTCGCCGTTTATAACGTTAGTTGCTTGTACAATGGTATTATTAACCTCGCCATTTTCCTCTTTATTCTTTTTGCCAAAATACCCTTTTAGTAAAATAATAGAAATAAATGCTGTGCTTAACGTTAGAATTAAGTTTAATAATGCCCAAGCAGCTCTTTGTGTCGCCACAAAATCACCGGCAGAAAGAGGTACTCCATTTTCTACAACTATAGTTGTTTCATAAGCTTCATCTCCATACTCCACAACTAAGGTATATGTGCCATCTTCCAGTCCTTTAAAAAATTCAGGAGAAATTGTAATAGTTCCGTTTTCATTAAATTCTATAGCATCTCTTGGAATTTCTATGTTATCTATTGTAACTCTGTCCGGAGCTGTACCGTCAGGAGATGTAATATCAACACCACCGTCTTCATTTAATTCTGGTGGTTCAGGTGTTATTGTACCACTGTTTGTGTCATCTTCTGCGTCGCCACCTGTGCCGCTGTCTGTGTCGCTGTCTGTATCGCTGCCTGTACCTCCACCTGTACCTCCACCTGTACCTCCACCTGTACCTCCACCTGTACCTCCACCTGTGTCTTCAGATGTGTCGCCACCTGTGCCTCCACCTGTGCCTCCGCCTTCATCTGGAACTGTAGGTGGTGTAGCATCTGCCCATTTTGCATATAATGTAATATTTGTTGTTACAGGTGTTTTAAAATCATAATAATAATTTCCATTTTTCTCTGTTGTCCACCCTACAAACACAAATTCATCTTTACTTGGAATTGTATTTCCTGTAGGTTCACTAACTGTTCCACCTTTATTAACATCTTGTGTTTTAGTTTGGCTTTGAGTGTCAGAATACTCACCGCCATTTGCATCAAAAGTAACTTGAAGAATTTCACTTCTTGCATAAATAGTAATAGTTACTTCTTCAGTATCTGTTATATCTGTGCCCGAAGTTGTTGTTACTGTAACACTAATGCTAGAACCGTCCGGTTTATTTACTAAGTCTCTTATTTGGTTCATGTCCTCATCAGAAATATCAAATTTACCATCACCGCCTGTTACACTACCACCTTCTGAAGATTTTTCATAAATGTCCGGATCCTCAAATTCAACAGTAGTTGCTTTAGGGGCAATTAATTCAAGTACCTTTTCCTCTGTAATAGCACCCGCATCTTCTCTTGGCAGTAATATATCTTTTGCCGAATTAATTGTTGGCCTACCTATTTCGTCTATATAAACATGGTGATTCACATTTCCTGTAAGTGTATTTCCCATAAATAAGAATATATCACTTGCATTGTTAGTTACAGATTCTTTATCGACTAAATAAATATTATTATCCCAAATATTATTTGTTACTGTAACAATTTTTTCGCTTTCTGGTATATCTACACCATTACTGTTCATTAAATAACTTGGAAGTGTAACTTTATCAAAATCGTAATTAGCAACTTTATTTGTAACTGTTGCGCTAATTAAAATTCTACGTTGATACATGTTTTTAACAACTTCTACTTCACTTGTAAACTCAGGGAACTCACCTTCGTAAATAACAGTTGCATTAGAGCCCATTTTTCCTGATTTACCTATGTCCACAGTTTGAGGATTTGTAACATAAATCGTTCTAATCAATCTGTTTAAAAATATGTCGTCAACTTGCATAGTTAAAGATCTTGGAATTATTACACTTGTAATAACAATAGTTCCTAAATTTCCTACTCTGCTAAATGCTTCTTTTTCAATATTTGTTATACCATCAGGCATAGAAAGAGTTCTAATGGGCACATCTGTAAATGCTTGTTCGCCAACAGTTTTAATATTTGATGGCAATTCTACATCTGTAAAGCCTGCGGCATAAAAAGCTTTTTTCCCTATTGAAATTAAATTTTCAGGCCAGTATATTTTAATTAATGATTCGCACCCATAAAACGCTTGTTCTTCTATAGTGTTAATTAACTGGCTGCTATTAGCCGGTTTACTAAACTCTACTGTGCGCAG
>CAYJGU010000019.1:0-34819 GCA_964369925.1 uncultured Bacteroides sp.
AGGGGCAATCAGGCAATTTAATGATAATATTAATTGTTGTTTTGGCAATTGTGTGTATTGGCGGCGGTGTGCTTATATTTGTTAAAGCACGGAAAAGCAAATAATAATTTAGAATAAGAGCATGAACTGAACCTCGAGTGTTCAGATGCTCTTTTCTTATACCTAAAAGCCTGTAATTGCAGGCTTTTTTATTGACAAACACAGTTGAACGCATTTGTTTTGCAACAAGCATTATTTTTTAATTATAATGTAGCAATGTACTTGTCAAAAATTTCGGCTAATTAAGTAATGCTCTCATCTCAGATGGTTTCATAGAAAAAACCTCGTCAAAAGCTCTGTAAAAATGTATTTTACTGTTATATCCAACCTCTTTAGAAATATTTTCAATTGACATATCGCTTGACTTTAGCAATGTAACAGCATGTTGCATTTTTAAGCTGCGAATATATTTATGTATACTAAGCCCTACAATTTCTTTAAAAGATGATTGTAGGGTTTTCTTATCAATCCCTATAGTTTTTGCAATGTCAGTAATAATCGGTGGCGAAATATAATTTTTGCATAGCAAATTCACAGTGTTTTTTACTGCGGTTTGGCTTTTAGCGTTAATTCTGTTAAGTGAGTGTTTTTGTGTTTTGCTATGGTTTAATAAAAGCAAAAAAGCTTCAATAGTTTTGTTTTTGAAGTAGATGGGAAAAAGCTCTTCATCAATTTCAGCATATCTTATTTGTTTTAAAATAGTAGCTATTTGTGGAATTGATATATTGCGAGTGTTTATTGCCCTTGCAAGGTTATTCCACTCGGCAGTAGATATATCTATTCCGTTTTCTTTTAAAAATTCATCGCTAATCATCAAAGTAAGTGCCTTCACTCTACTTTGCTTCGGGTATTTTTTAAACCAAGGTATCGGTGCGTTGTTTATGTAAAAAAATGTCCCGTAAAAAGTATGTAGGGGGTCGCTTTCGTCTTTGTAATACTCCATTTCATTTTGCTCAATAAAAGTGATTTGAACACCCATATTTTCGCTGAAATTAAGTGTAATATTATCATTTTTGTAAGTGATATCTAAGTCAACAAATCCGAATTTATTTGAATTCCCCAAAAGTATCATTGTTCCATTTCCCAAGTGCTCATCAAGAGAAAAAGTAATTCCTCTTGTATTCGGCCTCGCAGTCCACCCATTTTGTTCTAACGAATTGAACATATCGGTATAACTTCCTAAACTTTGCATACAACACCTCTTTTTAGTATCTTTTAGTATTTATATATTTTTTCACAAACTCTAATGTGACACGATTTCAAAATGATGTTTTGCTCATATATTGTTATAACAGTATCTATTATACCCTGTTTTATAATTTGACACAATATTGTTTTTAATATATATTAAACTAAGTTAGAATGAACTAACTCGGTTTAATTAAAAAGGAGGATAAAGTTTTGGATAAAACAACAAATGTTAAAAAACAAAAAAAGCCATCGGCGATAAACAGAGTGTTTAGAATAGCCGACTTTGACAAAAGGCTTTTAAATTTAAGTGTAATTTCGGCGATGCTTGGTTATCTTTCAAGTGTAGTGCCCTTTGTTTGCGTGTATTTTATTGCAAGTGAGTTTTTGCTGCCACAAACAGGAACTGTAAACAGCCAAACAATTATAATGTGGATTATTATTGCAGGAGTTAGCATTGTGGCTAACATGATATTCTCTTTTTTAGGTAGTTTTGGTTGTCACCACGTAGCATTTAAGCTAATTAATGCCTTTAAGCTTAAAGTGATGGAGCATTTAGGCAAGCTATCTATGCACTATTTTAACAGACAAACAACTGGGGGTTTGCAAAAAACAATTGACGAATGCGGCGATAGAGTTGAAAATTTTATAGGGCATATGTTGCCCGATCTTTTTGGCTCGATTTTTGTTGTGTTATCGCTTTTTATAGGTATCTTTATATTAAGCCCATGGCTTTGTTTAACTACATTTATTGTCATCGTTGTGGCTATATCCATGCAAATGGCTGTATTTGGGCCAAAGTCGCAAAAAATATGGGCCGATGTTTTTACTGCAGATCAAAAAATGACCGGAGCTTTTTCAGAATATGTAAAAGGCATAGCTGAAATTAAGTTGTTTGGAAGAACAGGTAAAATGACGAAATCTTTGAAAGAAAATATAGATAATTACAGCAAATGGGAATATACAAGTTATAAAAACTCTGCTGTCCCTATGGGTCTGTATAAAAGTATCATTTTGTCTATACTCACATTTATTTTGCCTGTGGGTGTTATTTTGATAGCTCAAACCCCCGAGCCTGAAACACTGATTGCTGTTTTAATGGCGTTAATTGTAACGCCTGCTATTTACGACCCTTTAATGACTTGCTTAAGCTATGGTACACAAATGGCGACTCTTTCGGTAGGGCTTGATGCTATTGAGGATGTTTTTGCGGTTGAAACTATGCAACTAGAAAGCGCGGAAACAGCGTTTGAAAATATAAATATAAAGTTTGAGAATGTCAACTTTTCGTATCAAACAGAACAAACTGATAATAAAGACAGAATATTTGCAATTAAAAATATTAGCTTTATAGCAAAACAAGGAAAAATGACAGCACTTGTGGGAGAATCAGGTGGCGGCAAATCTACAATAGGCCAGCTTATCTCTCGCTTCTACGATGTAAATGATGGCGAGGGGAATATTTATATAGGTGGCATAGATATTAAAAAAATCCCCTACGATACACTTATGAACTGCATTTCTTATGTGCTTCAAGACACATATATTTTTGCTGGCAGTATTTTTGACAACATAACAATGAACAGAAATTACAGCAAAGAAGATGTTGAGAAAGCGGCGAAAGCGGCAAGGTGCCACGAGTTTATACAAAGTACAAAAGACGGGTACAACACAAAGCTTGGCAGTGGTGGTATTCGCCTTTCAGGCGGTGAGGTTCAGAGAATATCTATCGCAAGGGCGATACTAAAAAATGCACCTATCATTGTTTTAGACGAAGCGCTTGCATATTCTGATGCCGAAAACGAAAATTTAATTCAACAGGCACTTGCGAACTTAACAAAAGATAAAACAGTGATAATTATTGCACATAGGCTGCAAAGCATTATGCGTGCAGACCAAATTATTGTGCTTAAAAAAGGCGAAATTAAAGAAATTGGAACACACAGTGAACTTATTGAAAAAGAAACAGAGTATAAACAGCTTTGGACTTTGCAAAATGAGGCAGAGGACTTTTCAATTTTAACAAACGAGAAAGGGGCTGTGTAAAATGAGAGAGCTAATTAGAAAATTCACCTGCGGAAAACCGAACCGCATGATACAGCCTGTTACATGGCTGACGATAGAAAATTTGTTTATGATATTCCCGTCTGTTGCAACCATGTTTGCTATTCAGTTTTTAGTCACTGCAGTTGATGGTAAAATAGAGTTTAATTCGCTTTGGATAGCCTCGGGCATTTTAGTCGTACTTTTTATACTACAATCCGCAGTTTCTATAAATGCACATTTAAACACATTTCTTCCGGCGGCTAAAAATAACGCCAAAAACAAAGCAGGGTTTATAAAAAAACTGCGCAGTTTGCCACTTGGTTACTTTCAAAAAAAACGAACAGGCGAACTTATAAACACTTTTACCACTGATTTTTTAGCTGTAGAACAAAGTATGGTAGGTATGCTCACAGGTATTTTCAGCGTTATTTTCAGCTGTGTTATGACATCTGTATTTTTCCTCGTATATAACCCTACTATGGCAATATCGTTTTACATATCTATTATAATAGCGGTTATAATGATAACTGTTTCCGCTAAAATTGCCGCAAAATACACCATAAAAACCGCAAACGCAAAAGATTCAGCTTCCACATATTTAAACGAATATCTTCTCGGTATGAAAGTGTTAAAATTATATAATCAAACAGGCAAAGGTTTTAGTAAATTAAAAAATGCATACGACGATTTAGTTAAAGTCAGCCTTAAAACAGAGCGCTCTATCGGCACGCTTGTAAACGTTGCTTGCAGCGTTGCAAATGTTGCGCTACCCATCGTTTGCTTTGTAGGTGCAAGTTTAGTTCTTGGAAATAACCTTGGTATTGCAGAATATTTAAGCATTATAATTGTAAGCACTAAAATATTAGTGCCTATTTTAACATATATTCGTCATACAACTGTGCTTCGTATTCACTATGTGTGCGCCACAAGAATAGACAAAGTTTTAACCGAAAAAGAGCTTGACGGAAAAGAAACGACAAATCCATTAAACGATATACAGTTTCAAAATGTCAGTTTTTCTTATGATGGCGATATTAATAACGCAGTTTTAAACAATGTAAGCTTTACTATCCCTAAAGGTAAGCTCACAGCCATTGTCGGTCCTTCCGGAAGTGGTAAATCAACTATTCTTCGCCTTATTGCAAGGTTTTGGGATGTAACAAGTGGAAAAATTTCTTGCGGTGATATAGAACTTAAACATACAGCACCCGACAGCTGGATGCAGAACATCTCAATGGTTTTGCAAGATGTTTACTTATTTAATGAAACAGTGCGAGAAAATATTATCTTTGGCAAAGAAAATGTAAGCGAAGATGATATTATAAATGTAGCAAAAAAAGCACAGTGCCACGATTTTATAGTAGCACTGCCTAATGGATATGACACTGTTATAGGTGAGGGTGGCTCTACTCTATCAGGTGGAGAAAAACAGCGCATTTCAATAGCAAGGGCATTACTAAAAAATGCACCAATACTTCTTTTAGACGAGCCGACAGCAAGCCTTGATGCTAAAAACGAAGTAGCTGTAAAGCAGGCAATAGCACAGCTTGTTAAAGATAAAACAGTAATTATGATAGCACACAGGCTAAAAACGATACAAAATGCAGATAAAATTTTAGTTGTTGATAGTGGCCGAATTGCCGAAAGTGGAACACATAGCGAGCTTTTGCAAAATAACGAAATTTACGCAAAATTGTGGGCAATACAATCTACTGCATTTGAGTTTAAATTTTAGGTGAAGCTTATGAATAAGAATGATATTAACACTAAACATATAGGTAACAAAGTTCAAGTAGGCGGCGTAGAACTAAATATTTACACTGAGGGTGTGGGTGATAAAACCCTTGTTTTCATGGCAGGGTTTGGTAGTTGTTCGCCTATACTAGACTTTAAATTGTTATATACAAAACTAACCGATAAATTTAAAATAGTAGTAATTGAAAAACCGGGTTATGGTTTTAGTGCGGTTAGCAATTCCCTGAGAGATTTAAAAACAATGGTATACGAGCAAAGAAAGGCTCTATCTCTCAGTGGTATATCACCACCGTATGTCCTTTGTCCGCTGTCGCTATCAGGGCTTGAAGCACTTTACTGGGCAAGTAATTATCAAAGCGAAGTAAAAGCTATTGTAGGCCTTGATATGTCATTCCCCGAAACTATGCGAGAGTTTAAATATAGTTTGCCTTTAATTAAATTTATGGGACTGTTTATGCGAAGTAACATAGTACACCTTTTTCCAAAACTTGCAGAAAATGAAACTTATAATTACGGAAATTTAAATGCTAAAGAAAAGATTTTATACAAAGAGCTGTTTTTTGATAAAACTATGAGCAAGGATATGATAAATGAAGCTATTTGTTTAGAAGAAAATATAAAAACAGCAGAAATGCTGAATTTGCCCAAAACTCCGATGCTTTTATTTGTTTCAAACGGAGAAGAAACAGGCATAGAGAAAAGTTTGTATTTGCAAGTTTATAACAAAATAACAAAGAAACTACCCTATGTTAAGACAGTAAATTTAGACTGTAACCACTTTGTGCATATTTTTGAAAGCGAAAAAGTAGCACAGGGAATACAAAGTAAGCTATCTTAAAAAATATTAAGTTTATATTCGAACCTAAGTGACTGAACATTTAAACATAAAAAACTTTATATCAATGTTTTTTGGCTCTCGATTTTATTGGGAGTTTTTTAATTTATGTACCCTACCTTGATAAAAGATATAAGCTTAAAATGGGCAAATTTAGCTTGGTTTTAAGATTGTTTTTTATAAATAAAGAAATTTTAACAAATTAATATGTAAAATTCTAAGTTGTAATTTTATTTAAAAAGTAGAATTATTGTCATTTTAAAAACGAACAATGCATATATTATATGTTAATAACAAAATTATTAGTTAATTATTATAAAAATATGTTTAAATATGCAATTTTAAGTTGAAATAATAAAGATATTGTGATATAATGCTATGCATATTTATCAATAGCAAGTTGTTTTTACTGCAAAAATATGCAATAAAATTTCAATATTAGCTTGGAGATATGTGAAATGCGAGAGAGTTATACCATTGGCACAACCGTTTTTAACAATTGGATAATTGTGCGTAAAATAGGCGAAGGAAGCTTTGGCGTTGTATATGAAATAGAGCGCAAAGATTTTGGGCAAGTGTATAAAGCTGCACTTAAAGTTGTTACAATACCGCAAAATCAAGCCGAAATATTGGAAAAAGGCATGAACTACGAAATGGCTGAAAAATATTACTATACAGTTGTTGAAGACGTGGTTAATGAATTTGCATTAATGGCTAGGTTGAAGGGTACTGCTAATGTTGTAAGTTATGAAGATCATATAGTTATTAAGCATGAAAATGCTATTGGCTGGGATATATTGATAAAGATGGAGTTATTAACTTCTTTACAGTATTATCCCTATACAAACCCATTAAAAAGGCGAGATATTATTAAACTTGGCATAGATATATGTAAAGGACTTGAGCTTTGCCAAAAATATAATATAATTCATAGAGATATTAAGCCGGATAATATTTTTGTTTCAGATAATGGAGACTTTAAATTAGGCGATTTTGGAATAGCAAGAACAGTTGAAAAAACTATGTCAGGCCTTTCAAAAAAAGGTACATATAATTTTATGGCACCGGAAGTATTCAAAGGTGAGGCTTACGGGCACAGTGTAGATTTATACTCGCTTGGAATAGTTATGTATAAGCTATTAAATAAAAACAGGCAACCATTTTTGCCGGCGGCACCAAATCCGATAACCCACTCGGACGAAGAAAAGGCAAGAACGCTTAGATTTTGCGGCGAAAAATTTCCACCAGCACACTACGCACAAGGAAGACTAAATGAAATTATTTTAAAAGCTGCCGCATACAAACCAGAGAACAGATATTCCTCGCCAATACAAATGCGTATGGAGCTTGAGGCTATTTTGTATGATGAAAAAGATGAAAGTATAATTTACCCTGATGGTGAGCAATTATCGTTTGCGCAAAACGTGTATGTCACAAATACATCCCAAACAAACGGCGGCACAAATATAAATAAACCAATCAATGAAGTAGATGAAAAAACAGCTTCCGTATTTGGTAGTTTAGGCACTGTTACACAAAATAGTGAAATTGAAAAAACCAACATGGGCATTAATTTTAATATTGCCGAAAATGCATCTATAAATATGCCTGTGAACGACGATCCAACCGAAAAAACACAGTCAGTGTTTTCTCAAAATTTAAACAAAATAATTTTTGCCGATCCTGTATTTGAGGACATAATGCGCAGACTCATAAAAAAAGAACATGAAGACATTCATGATACAGATTTTGATAAAATTGCAACTTTACACCTTACTTATGAAAAAACAAAGAACAACATAAAATCACTGGATGATTTAAAATATTTTAAAAATTTAGAAGAGTTCACTTTTAACAACTCTGATGTAAGCGATATTAGTCCGATTTCACAATTAACCAAACTAAGAAGTCTAGAGCTAATATCAAATAAAATCAATGATGTATCGGCATTATCAAACCTTACAAATTTAGCAAGGCTGAGGCTTGATAAAAATAATATTTCTGATATTTCTGCGCTTAAAAACTTAACAAATTTAAGGGTGCTGTTTTTAGATGAAAATAATATAGCAGATATTTATGCTTTGTCATTGATGAAAAATATGGAAAGGCTGTCGTTACACACTAACAAGATACACAACATCAGCCCCCTTTTGCAACTAACTGAATTGACCCAGCTTAATATTGCGAACAACCAAATATGCGACATTGGATCGCTTGCCGGAATGTTAAAGTTAGAAAAACTTTATATGAGCATAAATAAAATTGTTGATATAAGCGTTTTAGTTAATTTGAAAATGCTTGACCACCTGGAGTTTATGCAAAATCCAATTAACGATTTGTCGATTTTGTCGAATTTAAACATACAAAAAATAGTAGGCGACACAATACGGCAAGATAATGCAAATGCATCAAGCTCCACAAATTCCTCAAATTCATCAAGTGATACAAGAGCCACAAATGACAATATGCCAAAACAGCAAAACAACGCTTTTAGTTCACAAAATAAGTTAAAGCCATCGGCAATTTTGGTTAGCGGGAAAAATTATACAACAGTTAAAATGTTAGCTTATACACTTGGTTTTTTAGGAATGCATAGGTTTTATGTAGGTAAAGTAGGAACGGGATTAGGCTATATTATGTTTTTTGCTTTTCTTGTTTCTTGTTTATTTTTTATGCCTTTATTAGGCTTGGCTTATTTGGTAGTAATTTTGGTGTTGCTTTTAGTAGACATTGGATATATAAATAAGGAGATATTTTTAGATTGTAACAACTTGCCGGTTTGTAAGCAAACTGCCGACAGTCGAGTTTACAATAATTCACTTATTAGCTCAAATAAATTAATGATTATTCCCATTTCTAAAGTGGGAATGAAAAATTTGAATAAGAGTTACAAAAATAAATGGGTTGCTTTATTTTTGTCGGTGTTATTAGGAATATTTGGCGCACATAGGTTTTATGTGGGGAAAAAAGTTACAGGAATTGTATGGATGTTTTCATTTGGCTTGGGCTTTATTGGCTATTTTGTTGATATATTTAATATAATGTGCAATAGTTTTACAGATAAATACGAACACATTGTTACATCATCTAAGCTACCGATATTTAGGATTATGACATTTGATAAAAAATTCCAACCTTCAACAACTTCCCCATTAATTAATGAATGCAACGATAACTTTGAATTGTATGTTCTAAAATCTGTTCAAAACCAATAATGCGCGCAAACATTAACGTGTTTAATTAACTGTATAAAAAAATATATAAAGTTATGAAATTGTGAGTGATAAAAGATGATTTTGAGAGTTTATTGTAAAAACGTTATTAAAGAAGTTGAGATGTTAGAACAAAAACAAATAACGATTGGAAACCACGCAACTGATACAATAAACTTTAGCTCGAATTTTTTAAAAAAAGGCCACATTAAAATAGTAAATAAAAACAATAAGTGGATGTTCAGTTCATCTACTGCGCTTGTAAGTAATAATAACGCTATAACTGTTGGAGAAATTGTTTTGGGGCGCTCATTTATAATTGACGCGCAAAATAAAATTGCCATGATGTGTTACGAAAGAAATCACAATGGTTCTTGTGTTGTGGAACTGGCGCTGGGTTATAAGGCGCTAATCGGTAGGTCGTCTGATTGTTCAATACAAATAAACGACAAAGCGGTGTCGGCAAAGCATTTAGAGATAGTAAAATCCAGCAATGGGTATGTTATAAAAAACCTGTCAAAATCAGGTGGAACATATTTAAATGGCGTGCTTGTTGATGAGGCCTATGCAAAATCGGGCGATGTGCTTGACTTAGGTTTTAGCAGAATTGTTTTGTCGCAAAAAGCTTTTAGCATAATTAGCTCTTACGGTATAAGCAATAACATTGTAAATGTGGTAGAACCTCAAATTAAATCAACAGAAAACGCAGCTGATGAATATCCGCACTTGTTTAAGCAATCTCCCCGTATGATTGAAACAGTCAAACAAAATGTAATAGAGTTTCAATCAGCGCCATCAATAGGCGGAAAACCTAAAATAAATTGGGTAAGTGTTCTTGTGCCGTCGCTAAGTAGCGTTACTATTATGTTAACTGTAGCATTGCTTTTGGGCGGCCCTTTAATAATGCTTTTTTTCAGTGTGCCAATGGCTATTGTAGGTATTGTAATGTCTGTTTACAATTACAAAAACCAGTGCAAAGAATATAAAAACAACGAGAATTTGCGACTTGAAAAATATAGTCAATATTTAAACGAGCAAGAGCAACAAATAAAAGATTATCATTATGAGCAGTTTAAAATAATGACTGAAATTCACCCAAATACATCTGATTGTATTTCGATTGTTTCTCAGCCAGCAAGAAGACTTTGGGAGCGCAGAACATATGATAGCGATTTTATGCAGCTTCGCATAGGTATAGGTAATGTTGATAGCCTTGTAGAGTATAGAGTACCCAAAAAGCAATTATCGTTACAAGAAGATGCGCTTGATGATGAAGCAAAACTACTTACAGAAAAATATAAAAAGGTTGATAATTGCCCGATATTATATGATGCAAGACTATTTAAAACATGTGGTATTATAGGGCCAAGGGCTCAGGCTGTTAAGCTTGCTAAAAATATGATTTTGCAGGCTTGTACACATCACAGCTACGAGAACTTAAAAATTGTTACAATATTTGATAGTGAAGAAACGTCACAGTGGAAGTTTGTTAAGTGGCTTGCACACTCATATGACAATATGCGCATACAAAGATACATTGTTAACAACCCTTTTTCTGCGAGAAAAGTTTTGAGCGAAGTGGAAGAGGAAATTTTAGTGCAAGCGAGTGGGGCCGGCGGTGGTTCAAATGAGGCAACCTTTTACTTGTTCATTATTGCAGAAAGAGCGCTTATACAAAATCATTCTTTGTTTAATTTACTTGTAGATAAAGATAGTACATTGCCTATTGCAAGCGTTTTGCTATTTAATCAGTTGCATAATTTGCCCAAAGACTGCCAAATGGTAATAGAGCTTGAAAATGAAAATGGGAAAATATACAATAGTTTTGACAGTAAGATTAAAACAGATTTTACACCTGACAACGTAGATGAAAACAAGTATGAGGTGTATTCACGGACAATGGCGCCTATTCGTGTTGCGCCAAAACAAGGTAAAGGTACACTTCCCACAGTAATTACATTTTTACAAGCATACAAGGTAAATCGTGCTAAAGAACTTGTATTGCAAAATAGATGGGGTAAGATGCACCCAGAGAAATCTATGGCTGTACCAATAGGTGTGCGCATAAATAAAGAGCCGTTTATGTTTGATATACATGAAAAGCAACACGGGCCTCACGGTTTAGTTGCAGGTACAACAGGCTCGGGAAAATCGGAAATGGTTCAATCGTGGATTTTATCAATGGCTTTGCATTTCTCGCCGCTAGAGGTTTCGTTTGTACTTATAGACTTTAAAGGTACAGGATTAATACTGCCGTTTAAAAATTTGCCACACATTGCAGGAACTATTTCAGATTTAGATGTTAGTATTACAAGAAATTTACTGGCACTTGAAAATGAGTTAAATAGACGCAAAATGTTATTTGATAAATACGGTGTAAGCAACATATCATCTTACTTAAAATTGTATAGACAGGGAAAAGTAAACGAACCATTGTCGTATATGTTTATAGTTATAGATGAGTTTGCAGAATTTAAAATTCAGTTTCCTGAATTTATGAGTGTAGTAAATAGTGTGTTTGCAACAGGTAGAACACTGGGTGTACATATAGTGTTACTAACACAAAAACCCACAAATGTGGTTGATGATAAAATGCATGCAAACACAAGGTTTAGATGGTGTTTAAAAGTAGCAAGCTCTGCAGACAGTAAAGACATGTTGCACCACCCTGACGCAGCAATGATAAAAAACCCAGGACGCGCTTTTGTACAAGTTGGCGAAGATGAAATTTTTGAGGAAATTCAAACATATTGGAGTGGTGCACCGTATGTGCCATTTAATAATTCTTCTGTGCAATATAATGATAAAATTTATATTGTAGATTTATATGGCAACAAAAACGTTCTTGAGGCAGAAAAAACAACAGGATACAGGTCGGAAGAAAATGAAATAGATGCTATAGTTAATTATATTGATAACTACACAAGAACAAATGAACTTGAAAGAGCCAGAAATGTGTGGACAAGTAAATTACCGATAGATATAGAGTTGTCTGATATAATACAAATAGCTTTTGACGGCGAAAATTGGAACGACAACGAGGGTAGATTTTGTCCTGTTGTCGGTATGATTGACAACCCAAAAATGCAATCGCAATATCCGATGAAATTGGATTTTTTAAACAGTGGACATGTAGCGGTTTATGGTGCGCCATCAACAGGGAAAACTACATTTATACATACGGTCATTATGTCCTCGGTGCTAACATATAAGCCTGATGAGTTAAATATATATGCTTTTGATTTTGGTGGTGGAAGTTTAAATTTATTTAAAGACTTTCCACATGTTGGATGCGTTGCACGAGATACGCAAACAGAAACAGTTGAAAAACTGATAAATCTATTGTCGGATGAACTTGCAAGTAGAAAAGATAAAATTGCAAATTCTGGACTTATTAATATAGAAACGTACCGAGATGTTACAGGCGAAAATTTCCCATATATTTTAATAGTTGTAGATAATTTTGCACCTGTTTTTAATTTATATCCTAACTCCGATCAGTTTTTTCAAACAATGTCTTCTCAGGGTGGAGCTTATGGAATGTTTTTGCTTATTACAGGCGGAGTGCAAAATGCAATAAGTTACAGAGTGGCGCAAAATATTAAAAGCGCAGTTGCTTTGCAAATGACAGATAAAAACGATTATGCAGCAATTGTAGGGCGCACTAACGGTCTAGAACCCGAAAACTATCCGGGAAGAGGTTTGTTTAAAGCTAAAGAGCCATTGGAATTTCAAACTGCATTGCCGGCAAGTAAAAACGACAGTGCAAGAGCTAGCGCTATAATAAGTATGTCAAAACTTATGAAAGAAAAATGGCGCGGTAAATGTGCACCTAATATACCCGTTATGCCACAAGTTGTTGATTCAAATGATTACAACGGCATAAATGTATTTATAGGCCTCGATACAGAACGGATTCAACCTATTTATTTTGAGAACGAAATGTATTTGCTACTTGTTTCGACAATAAATAAAAATCAGGGTATTGCTTTTTTTAATCAGCTTGCATTTCAATTTATAAATAGGCAAAAAAATGCTAAGGCTATTTATGTTGGCAACAAATATAATTTAAATGTTACCGATAATTTAACAATTATAGATAATGGGGCGCAATTCGACGATTACCTTGAAAATTTAATTCCTGAATTGAAATATAGATTAGATAGTTTTCAATCGGGAACTTTAACTGAGTTTGAACCGCTTTTAATAGCGATTAGCGACTATGAATGGTGCTTTGAGAATATTAATAATATGTCGCATCAGCGATTGGCGAGCATTACACAGCTAGGGCAAGGTATTGGTATATATTTATTTTTGTTTGATACAGCGACAGATGTGACAAACAAATACCATAGTGGTGATAATTGTATAATTAATTGCATATCTAAAAGTATGAAAATATTACTTGGGGCAAATGTGCGTGCGCACGATGTGCTTGCCAATGATGTTTCAGTTGGACAAAAAGAGATGCAACTTAGCGATAAATTGGCCTTTGTTACACATAATGGGCAAGGAAATATGGTGCGCATTGCAGAAAAATAACGATAAATAATAATGCGGTATTTACTGTGCTATGCCACAGAACTTACATTACGATACGATTATTTCAGTTTATATTAACAACAAATTATTAGTATGATAGGTTGGATGAAAAATGCAAACGCTACAAAGTTCTTTAATAACCATAATTTGCGATGAATTTAAATTTGAAGCAGATTTTGAACTACCTACTTTTTTAAAAATTGAAAAATTAGAGTTAAAGATGATTGAAAGCTTAAAAACTTTAAATCCATCATTGTTTTTTTGCGTAAGCGGACTGACATTTGTTTTTAATGGTAGAATACTAGATAAAAATGAATCACTTTCAAGTGCAGGAATATGGGATGGCGCGATAGTAACTATGAAAACAGAAAAAAATTGATTGTCGATATCTTTGGCAAATGTTCTTTTACTTCTATGAAGAAGTATAGATAAATAATTTTTGGAGGTAATTAAAATGGCAATTATTCAAGTGACACCGGAGTTATTAACGTCTAAAGCAAGTGAAGTTCGCACTTTAAAAACACAACACGACGATTCAATGGCAAAATTGCGTTCTTTGGTACTGGCATTAAACGAAAACTGGAAGGGCGAAGCACAAGACGCGTTTGTAACAAAATTTGAGAGCATGCAAAGTAGCTTTACAAATTTTTCAAATATGCTTGAGGGTTACGCCAAACTTATGGACACAGCAGCAAAAGAACTACAAGCAACAGACCAAACATTGCGCTCTACAATGCAAAACAGCTTTAACTAAAAATACAAGCACTAACAAAACGTTTAATAAAGTCGTTTTGTTAGTGCTTGTACTGTTAAAATTAAACTGCAATTTAATTTGCTATGTATATACTACACTGCTATATATGGAGAGAAATATGCAAAATAATAACTTATTTGCAAAAGTCAAAAATGCATTTGGCACAAAATCAAATAATGCGCAAAAAAACGGGTTTGTTTGTGCTTGTGCTTGTAATAAAGGTAAAGTAAGGTCTACAAATCAAGACAATTACTACTTTGATAGTATGGTATTGCCGGAACAAAATGACGCCTTAAATGAAAATTTGCGCGCGTACTATGCTGGGAATCAAACATTTGCAGTGGGCGTTTTTGATGGAATGGGTGGAGAAAAACATGGTGAAATGGCAGCTTATATTGCTGCTGACTATTTAAAAAATACAGTGGAGCAATGGGGCGACAATTTAGCTGAAAGTATGACAGAACTTTGTTTAACGGCAAACGAAGCAATTTGTACTTTAGCAGATAATATGGGCGGTGTGCGAATAGGATGTACTTTGGCATTAATGTATTTTTATAATGATACCGCATGGGTTTGCAATATAGGCGATAGCAAAATATTTGTTTATAAAAATAACAACATGCTACAACTGTCACAAGACCATACTGATGAAAAATTTTTAAAAAATGCGGGAATTAGCAGAAAACCGGCACTTACGCAGCACCTTGGTATATGGCCGGATGAAATGCTTATTGAACCATATATAAATACTGTGCAAATACAAGAAGATGATATTTATTTATTGTGCAGTGACGGATTGACTGACATGATGAATAATGAAGAGATAAGAGATGTTTTGAGAGAATTTGAAGATGTTAACGATGTGGTTAATGTTTTAATTAATACATCGCTTGAGCGTGGAGGAAAAGATAATATAACAATAATTATGGTTAAAGTTTTAAAATAATAATTTAATCATGTGTTAAATAATTTGTTAGAGAGATTAAATATGCCTATAAATAATTATAACAGCGGCACAGTAGTTTTTGAAAGCTGGGTTATTAAACAGAAAATTGGCGAGGGTAGTTTTGGCAAAGTATACCAAATAGAGCGAACAGAATTTGGTGAAACATATAAGGCAGCACTAAAGGTTATTTCGGTTCCACAAGATGAAGCAGAATTTAAAAGTGCTATAGAAGAGGGCATGGGTTATGAAGGTGCCGAAAAATATTTTTACAGTGTAGTTGAAGAAATAGTAAAAGAATTTGCTTTGATGTCTAAACTAAAAGCAACGGCAAATGTTGTAAGCTACGAAGACCACAAAGTGGTTAAGAAAAGCGACACTTTCGGTTTTGACATATTAATTCGCATGGAATTATTAACACCGCTGCTTAGCTATGCATATGAAAAACCATTTTCAAGAAGAGATATTATTAAACTTGGTATAGATATGTGCAAGGCGCTCTGTCTATGCCAAAAGTATAATATTATTCACAGAGATATAAAACCAGAAAATATTTTTGTTTCAGAAAACGGCGATTTCAAACTTGGAGATTTTGGTATTGCTCGAACAGTAGAAAAAACACAATCAGGGCTATCTAAAAAAGGTACATACAACTACATGGCACCTGAAGTTTATAAAGGCAACAAGTATGGATTTAGTGTTGATATTTATTCTCTTGGCATAGTTTTATATAGACTTTTAAATAAAAATCGTATTCCATTTTTGCCGGCTGCACCTACTCCAATATCTTACAGCGATAGAGATAGGGCTCTTGCGCGTAGGATGGGTGGAGATTTAGTACCACCACCGTTTTACAACCAGGGACGGTTAGTTGAAATTGTTTCTAAAGCTATTTCTTTCAATGCAAAAGACAGGTATGCAACACCTGTATTGATGCAGCAAGAGTTAGAAGCCATTTTATATGATGAAGTTGATTCGTCTGTTATTTATCCCGATGGTGATGAGCTTGAACTTGCAAAAAATCTTTATGCGAGTTCTGCACATAATAAAGCAGAAAAAGAAAATTATGCAGATGGTAGCAAAACCAGCAATGTTTTTGCAAATGAAAATGCACAAACACAAAGTACACAAAGCCCTTTTGGCGCATACAATAATATTTTAAGCGAAAACAACGGAAAAAATGAAACTGTCGGTGTTTTTGGCAACATACAAAGTGTGCAAGAAACATCACATAGTATAACGCAAACTGTGGGTGTGTTTGGCAACAATCGACAAACATCTGTTTCGAATAAAAAAATAAAGTTAGGTAAAAAACATAAAATAATTATTGCGGTTTTTTCAGCTTTGGCAATTGTAGCAATTGTAATGGGCTTATACATAAATTTGCAGTTTGCAAAGCAAGAGAACTTTGTAAGTCTTGTTACAGAAGCTTCTGCACTTTATGAAAGTGAGCCTGAGAAAGCAGCAGAAATGCTACTTGAAGCTCAAAGCCTTTACCCGCAAGAAATAGAGCCATATATAGGTTATGCATACGCTTTGTACCTTTCAATGCAGTATGATGAATGTATAAATTATATAGAAAATGATTTAGCACTTGGAAAAGAGTTTGACATAGCAACGCAAAATAGGCTTAGTGAAATTTTAGGCGCTGCATACTTTGAAAAACAAGATTATGCAGCAGCTGCATCGTTTTTTAGGCTAAGCACGGCTGGTGGAGATATATCAGAATCTGGAATGCGAGATTATGCGGTGTCTTTAGGAAGATTAGGTGATATAGATGCCGCTCAAGAGGTGCTTAGCATGATGATAGATGCAGGCAACGATGAGCATGTAACGAATTACGTAAATGCCGAAGTACTTTACGCGCAAAAAGATTATGTAAAGGCAGAAACAATATTTTTGCAAGTGCTAAATGAATCGCAAGATGTTGATTTGCAAACAAGAGCGTTACGATCAGTTGTAGCACTTTATCGTGATTGTGTTAACGAAGAAAAACTTGGCAATATACAAATTGAAGATGCAGCGCAAAAACAAATTGACATTATTGTAAATAATATGGATAAACTTGCCCTTACAAGTGATTCTGCAATTTGGGAGATGTTGGCACTGGCATATTTTGATGCTTATCAAATGAATAGCGACGTAGGGCAAGAATACCTAATTAACGCCGCAAACGCATTTGAAAATGTGCTTAGCATGGGTATTGTAAAAGATTATCTGTTTGTAAATTTATTTAATATATATTTTCAACTGGAGGATTACACATCGGCTGAGGATATGTTGCAACATATGCAAACACAATTTCCAAACGACTATACGCCATATGCGCTTCGTAGCATGATGCTTATTTACACTGAAAATAATAAACTCGAAAGCCAAAGAGATTTTTCAAGTGCTTACAATGAATACTTGACAGCGCAGAGTATGATAACAAGTTCAGATGATAACACTTACCTATTACAAGTTGAGGGTTTAATTGTAGATTTGCAAAATAATGGTTGGTTATAATTTATGATGTGTTAAGTGTGAGCACACTATATTTTGACATGTGCGTATACCGATGACAGTTCTATGAAAAAGCAATATATTAAACACAAAAAATAAAACTTAGGATGTAAATAGATGAAAAATATTAGTAAAAGTAAAATCTTACTCTTACTGTTTCTTATATGTACTATTTTTTTAGCTTCTTGTGCTAAAACACCCGAAGAGCTATATAAGGAGCAATACGATTTAGGTATAAGATACCTAAGTGAGGGCAACTATGAAGAAGCGATAATTGCGTTTGAAGCAGCTATTGAAATTGATGCGAAAAGCACAGATGCTTATGTTTCACTTGCAAGTGTATATGCACAAAGCGGCAACGCACAAAGCGCTTTAGATGTTATTAATAATGCCGCAAATGCCACAGGTGCAGATATAACAGACCAAACAATTAATGCATTAATTGAACAAGGAAAAGCACAACTTGAGGCAGGCAGGGACGATTTAGCTGAAAATATGTTTAACACAGCAGTTTCGTTTGACAACACAAGGCTTGAAACATACGAGAAAATTGCCGATGCATACGTAGCGGCAGGCGATGGCGAAAAAGCACTGCAATTTTTATACGATGCAAAACAATATGTACCCGAGGGCGCACTGGACGATAAAATTGATGAAATAATACGTGCAACCGATTACGTGGTTGAATGGGTAGAGCCTATTATTGAAAATGCCGCACGAACATACTTAAACAAGCCAAGCGGAAATATTTACAGGAGTGAGCTTGTTGATATTGCTTGCATAGCCGTTATGGGTGACACTTACGCAATGGTGGATAAAGACTTTCAGTTTATGATAAATCGTATATACACAGCCAACTATGTAACCGATACGGGCGAATTGCTGTCCTTGTATGGTGTGGACAATACACCTTATTATGAGAGAGGCCGTGTGCAAAGCATAGCGGATTTAAACCACTTTGTAAACCTAAGCTCCGCAACGGTGGTGGCAAATCAAATATCCGATATTTCATCACTTGAAAATCATGTAAACAGCAAAGAGCTAGAAAAGTATTGCGACTTTTTTGCAAACTATATAACTGATGAAGCATTAATTGAAAAGTATACGCAGCCCACAAGTAATTCAGATATTCAAACAGGGTATATTCAATTTATAAACGTAGGAGAGTCTGTGTTTGACTATCAATAAAAGATGCAAATTTAATATAGCATTATGTTAAAATTAAATAAAATTTATTATAGAGGTGAGTTTTTATGTCAGAGTTATCAAGCATAGAGTTCATATACTTACTCAATTTGTGCAATGTAAAAAAATTTTACGGGCTAAAAGATACATTCGACCTTGTTAATACCCAGGATATAAAAAAAGCGATAAACGATGCCGAAATTAGCTTGGCTGAAAAAGGCATAATTAACCTTGGATTTGATAAAAAGCCTACAATTAATGACAATGTAAAAGAAAACATAATGATGTGTATTAATAGTAGGTTTTGCCTTGTGGCCGAACAGATTGTAAATAAGCAATCACAAAACAGCAATGCATTTTATTACAACAACAATAGCATATGTAATATTATAGCAAGCGAAAACAATGTAACAATAAAAAGAATAAACGAAGATGAAGTTGTAAGCTTGATTTTACAGTTGTTTTGCAAAACAAATTACAGCGAAAACGAAATGCAAAAGCAGTTTGAAATTGACGAAGAAGATATGAAAATACTGCTTGACAATTACAATGAAAACAATAACGAGATGCAGCTTAAAGATGATAAGCTGATGTGTATGTTAAATAAAGAACTGAAAATAATTGCAGTTACTGTAATTGATAAAATCGATAATATAAATAAAGTGTATTTAGTACTTGAAAATAGCAAAAACAAATTGTTTGTTGAATATACCGGTGATGATAGCGATAAATATATAGGACTGTTTTGCAATGAAAACGGCTTAAAAGAAAAATTAATTGAGATAAAACAATGTGCATTTATTAGTTAATAAATATTGTATTAAATAACTTTTTCAAAGGAGAAAATATTATGCAAGTTATAAGTTTAGATGTTATAAAGGTTGAAGGCCAAGCCAATAAAGCAAGAGCAATTAAAGAAAGTGTTGAGCGCATTAACAGAAACTTAAAAGTTGTTGAAGGTTTAATAGGTGGTTGCTGGAAAGGCGCAGCAGCTGAAGCTTACTTTTCACAATTAAATAATTGGTATAATGAAACGACTAGACTTACTTCAGAAATGGATGAAATTTCAAACAGCCTGAATAGAATTGCTAAAGAATTTAAAGAAGCGGATAATAAGGTATCGAATCAAATACTAACCTTTATTTAATAGTATAGTAATAATATTAAAGGAGAGAAAAGAATGCCGTTAATTAAAATAGAAACAATTGGGACCGCCGGTATAATGCAAACTTTAAAGTCAGCTAATAATGAACTTGAAGAAGCAATAGCGAGCATAAACAGCTTAAAGAGCGAGCTGGATATGAAAGTTGCCGTGAAGGAAGACTTACTGGGTAGAATTAACAAAATACAATATAAAATGCAAGAGCAAGCTGATCAAATTAATATTTTTTACAAAATATTGTCAGATGCTAAACAACAGTATGAAAATTGTGATAAAAAAACGGCTAAAAGCATAAATGATCTTAGTTATAATATGGCTAAAATGATGGTTTCGTTTAATTTAGCAATGCTTAATAGCGCAATGCAAAATGCAGTAAATAGCTTTTTTAATAAAAAATATAAAATCTCATCTGCATCGGAAGAGGATTTGAGCTATGCCCTTATGTTAATAAGAAAAGTATACCTTGATAAATACATAGGAAATACGCAAGATGTAGGCGTGCAAATTTACAACTATTTAAACGGTTTAGAAGAATATGGATTTATGAAAGCGTTTGGTAGTTATTCTCATATTGCACAGTTTATGGAAGACGTAAAAGGCTCGGACGTTTATTTATTTTTTGTATCCAATTGGCTAGATGGTGTAGGCGCTACAATAGAAAGCCTTATTACAGGCGAAAATATAGCAGATACATTTTTAGATAATAAAGATGCTTGCAAAACTATTTTGCGCAACATAATTAACGATTTAAACAACATGGAAGATGCCAATTACCTTAATGGCGATCTTAAGCAAATGCAAGATATTGCCAATAGTGTTGCAGAAAAAGCAGGGTTTGATGATGTTGAATTGTATAACAATGCACTTAACAGCGTTATGAAAGGAATTGAAGGCGGCGAAAAGGCCGTGGCTGATTACACTGAAAATATTGCTATGCTTGAATCTATAAAAGATATGTTGCCTCCAAACGATACACTGAGCGAAGTTATTGATGACTTAATAAATGACTATGAAAATCAATTTGTAGCAGAGCTAAAAGATATTGGCATAGAGGCAGGAATGGACGTAGCGAAAGTAATTGCAGAAAACACTGTGCTTAAACCCGTGCTTAAAACAGAGGCAATAATGCAAACATTGGTAGATGCAATGGCAGGAAAAGAAATAGACTCTATCGAAACAGCGCTTTATACTTCGGAACTCATTTACGGCGGCGCATCAAAAGCCTTTAACGATTGTGCGCAAATAATAATGTCGGGAGATTTTACCGAGCAAGATGTGAACAATTACATAAACGCATTTAATCTTAACAAATCGCTAAAACTTGAACAATATAATGCAATGATGGATTATTACGACAATGGCTCGAGTGAGGCAAAATTCTTAGAACAGCAAATTGAGCAGTTAGAGAGCTCAACATACCAAAATTTTAATTTGGGAGAATCTTATGGAAGCGGTAACAGAGGATTTTAAATTATTACCGCTTAAAATAAAAAGTATCTGGAGGATAATTTATGGCTATTATTCAAGTAACACCGGAAATACTAACTTCAAGGGCAGGTGAGGTGCGCACAATAAAATCTCAGCACGATGAAACAATGTCGCAACTTCGCACCTTGGTGCTAGCTTTAAACGAAAGCTGGAAAGGCGATGCTCAAGATGCATTTGTTTCAAAATTCGAGAGTATGCATAATACGTTTACTAATTTTTCAAATATGCTTGAGACCTATTCAAAATTGATGGAAATTGCCGCACGTGATTTACAGACTACTGACCAAAATTTGCGTACTACAATACAAAACAGTTTTAACTGATATTTAATTATAGTTGTGAAAATGTGTGTGAATTTTCGCAACTATAATTCGTATTAAAGATATTTATGGTGAGTGCAATAAATATATAATAATAAAAAATAAAGGAGTATAGTATGGAGAAGAAAAGTAGTGCAAGTGCAAAAGAACAAGCTAAAGGAGAAATAGAGCAAAGTGCACAGGACATTTTGACTGAAAATGACGACACACAAAGCGAAAGTATTACATCTAATACGCAACAGCATGAAAGCAAGCCAATACAAGAAGATGTAGTACAAGTGGAAACAGCTGAAGAAACAGCTGAAGAAACAGCCGAAGAAACAGCCGAAGAAACAGCCGAAGAAACAGAAGAAGAAACAGAAGAAGAAACAGCCGAAGATAAACTGATACAAGAACAAGACGTTAACGGTGTAAATAGTGATGAGCAAAAAATTGAAACAGAAAAGAAATTAAATTTTGTGTTGAAAAACAAAAATTTAATTAAAATTTGTGTTGCTGTAATTATGATTTGTGTAGGCGCAATTTATCTTGGAATTACAGTTTATACATATCGGTTTGCAACACCTGAAGACATAGCACAAACATATATTTCAAAGGAAAGATATGAAGATGCTTTGTCATTGCTTATTACTTTAGAAGAAGAAAATGAGCAAAGTTTAGAAATTAAAGAAAGTTTGTTTATCTGTTACATTAACATGGCAGAAAATGCACTTGAAGATAACAATACTTTAGTAGCGCATGAATATTTGCTGCTGGCAGAAAACATCTATACAAATTTTACTCACAGTGAAGATGATTTTGACGACAAGTATCAACAAATAAACAATGTTTCAGCTTTAATTTACCTTAATACTTTTAATACTTCCGAGGATTTGGATGAAAAACTGATAGAGCTTGAGAGTGCGGCATGGGCATCTAGAGGCAATGAAGAAATTGCGATGTCGATACTTAATTCTATAAAAATAGCTAGCGAAGAGTATGAAGCTGAAAATGATTTAGAAACTGCAATTTTGATTTATGAGACGTACATTAGCGCCGGAGCACCATCACAAGAGGCGTTTGATGAGCTTTCAATGTTGTATGAGAAATCAGGAAATGTAGTTGCAAGCGAGGTAGTAAAAAGCAACTTTAACGAACAGGCAAAACAATTACATGAATTGATGCAAGAAGAAGAATATGAACAAGTGCAACAAATTATGTTAACGCTTGTTACAGACAACCAAAACCCAGGCGATGGAGTATATTATGGTAGTACAATAAATGGCACAATACGAAATGGGCTGGGCACTGTAATTTATAACGACGGAACAATGTATTCCGGCTATTGGTCTATGGGAAACAAAAGCTATGAAGGAACTTTAATTGGTGTACAAGATGTAATGTATATAGCTCACACAAGGTGGTCTTACAATAAACCAATAGGTGAATATGAAATAATAACATCTTATAATGACGGGCAAGAACAGTTTAAAATGACAGGAAGTATGTTAGATGGACTTTTTAGTGGTGAACAAACAAACGAAGTAATTGCAACACAGGCAACTATTTCAGACGATTGTAAAGTGCGTGTTTTTAATTTTTCAAATGGAAGACTTTTAAATGAGTTTGGTCAATTTGAAGAAAAAGAAACAGTTATATGCTATACATGCCCGGGCGGACATGCAGTTGTTGGTTCTGGAATGTTTTTATATGGGCTACCAAGCTATGGCGGTATGCTGCCTACATTTATTAATTAATAGTTAAAGGAGAAATATAAATGACAAAGATGAATACATTTTTACAAAACAATAAAATTGTAAACGCTTTTTTAGCAAGTGCAATAATAGTTGTAATTATAATGCTATCTGCATCGTTTTTTGTAAGTGCACAAAGCGTTACAAGTTTGCCCGAGCAAGAAATGCTAGATTTAGGAAACAGATATTTGTCGGAAGGTAAATTTGAAGAGGCTATTTTATATTTTGAAATGGCTATAAAAATAAACCCTAACAATATAGAGGCTCAACAAGGTATTGCACAAGCGTATAGGGCTATTGCACAAACGGTACAGGAAGATAATAAATACTTTGCCCTTGAAGTTTATAACAATGCTGCACAAAGAGATGGCAATTATGAAGAGGTAATTAATATATATGAAAGTGATATTGAAGAGGGTTTAAGCAATGATTATCTGATATACCAACGTGTAGAATCTATTCTTGATTTAACCATTGATGATGACAGTTTGTTTGACTATGAGTTTTACTTAAGCTTATTGATAGAAGAGGCAATCTCTAGAGGGGATATTTCAAGTTTGTATGAAATATACGATTTGATACTAAAAATAATAGATAGATATAATGTTGAAAATGAAGAAGTATTAACAGCTATACCAACTATAGAAGAGCATATTGTTGACAGAATACTCTTTACGGTAAACGGTTTGTTGGGTGAAAAAAACTATAAACAAGCAATAATTTTGCTTGAAGAATCGCTAGAAAAATTTAAAGGGCATGAGGATATTTATGTTATGCTGTCAATGGCCCTATCAGCTATTGAAGAACTTGATTCAAATGCCAGGTTGGAGCTTTATAGAGAGTTGCTTGAGCAATATACCGGCGAGGATGAACTTATTGTAGAAAGTGAAATTTTGTCAAATTTAAATTCTATGGGAACTGAAACACCGAAAACTTTAAATGTTACAAGATACGATACATATTCTGAAAGGTATGTTTTATATCAGGGTAAAGGTGGAACAAGTTACGGAACAAGAACAGTCACTACATCTTATCAAGATAGTACTACGGGACACATGATATTGATTTGGCCGGGTGCATATTTATATAGCCAACCAAGTACTAACTCAGTAAGTGAGACTATTGAAGAACCTACTCTCATGTGGATTTTAGGAGAAGAGTTTGCAAATGTTCAGTTTGCTGAGGCTGTAGTGGGCAACCAATCCGTAGGATGGGTAAATTTGAGCGACGTGTTTATTTTTTAGTAGAGGTATTAAATGCAAATGAATTATAAAACAATAATTGGTTTTATTTTTATATTGAGTGTACTATTTACAGGTTGTGCTCAATCTAATATGGTTGACAATAATAGCTCGTCAGTTGCTGAAATTTATGAAGTGGCAAATGATACTTTTAACGAAACAGAACAAACTACAAGTGACGTTGATGTTGAAAGTGATGAAGTAATAACGTGTTATTTTGATGAGCTGGCATTAAATGCAATAGATAAAATGGGTGTTGAGCAAAATGACACAGATTTTGTGAAAATAGAAAAGGCGTTTATTTATATAATTGAAAACACAGAGATTATAGAATTTGAGAATGCTGCATTAACAAACACTTGGCGCGCATTTTGCACGTGTGATACCGCACCTGATTTTTATAAAGAAATGTCTACCGGGCTGTTTGAATATGGACTGGCCAGTTGTGAAAATTATGCTAGCGCAATGGTTTTATTGCTAGAACACATGGGCATTGAGGCGAAGTATGTTCCGGGTCTTACTTATTCGGTTTACGGAGATTTTATGGCGCATGCATGGACAATGGTTAAAGTGGATGACGTATGGTATCATTTAGATGCTCACCTTGAGGATAATATATCTAAAACAAGCATTAACTTTAAATATTATATGAAGGATGATGCAACATTTGCGGCATCCCATGCATGGGGAGATCTGCTGCTTTATCCAAGTGAATACTCTTTAAATTTGCCTGCTTGTGACGGAATAATACAAGCGCCACAAGCACACCTTATTAACAATGCACAACAAAAATTTACATTGCAAGAAGCTGTTGATATAGCAAACAAGCATAAGCTTGATGCAGGAGAAAATTATAATAATATACCGTCACAATCGTTGCCATCGTTTCCTGTTACAAATCAAATAAAATAATATTTAAAATTAAATAAGAGCATGAACTGAACCTTGAGTGTTCAGTCCATGCTCATTTTTTGTGCACATAAACCCTATTTAAACTTTTTGCATAATTTATTATTTTAAACATATTTGAAGTTTTATAACCGATATATTTATAAGAACTGTTATTATTGTAAAAGAAAGTAACTTCTATTTTATTCAATGTAAAGTCGTATTGATTTTGCGGTATCTTCATAAAAACATTATAAACTTGCATAAAGACAGTCAATATAATTTCAAATATGAAACTATATTGACTTTTGCTTAATGGTGTGATATGATTTCAATATTGAAACTATGTATGGTGAGGTATTGTTATGAGAGAAGCATATTTTAAATTTATGAGTGCAGTTGATATTGACTGTTATAGAAGTATTAGAGAGAGCGAAATTGGTAGCACTTTGCCGTATTCTGATGTATTGCAACTATTTATTATAAACCACAAGCATAATATGACAGTTAGTGAACTTGCCGATAGGCTTAACCTTTCTCGACCTGCAACAACCCAAAAGGTAAATGAGCTTGCAAGTAAAGGTTTGGTTATAAAAACTGGGTCATCCAAAGATAAAAGAGTAACACATCTTTCGCTTGCTGAAAGTTTAATTCAAAATAGTAGCGATACAAAATCTGCATCTCTTATGAATGCAGTTGATGAAAAATTTTCAGAGAATAAAAAGGCCATATTTGCGGAAATACTAAACTTTATGGCAGATTACTTGTTGGAGGACGATACTAAACAATGAGAAACGAATTTATAAAAATTACAGGTGCAAGAGAAAACAACCTTAAAAACATTTCGGTGGAAATACCAAAATACAAACTTGTAGCTTTAACAGGTGTGTCTGGCAGCGGAAAGAGTAGCTTTGCAATGGATATATTGCAAAAAGAATGTCAGCGGCAATATTTAGAGTCGATGGGAATGGTGACAGACGGACTTAACAAACCACAAGTAGATAGCATTGTTGGGCTTTCGCCGTCTATTTCTGTTGGGCAAAGGGTGCTTTCTAAAAATCCACGTTCAACTGTGGGAACATACACCGAGATACTGACGTATCTTCGCATTTTATATGCAAAACTTGCAGTAAGAATATGCCCTAATTGTATGGGCGAAATTGCTCCGAATTTTGATGAAGATGAGGAAATTGACTTCACTGATACTTCTTGTCCTCACTGTAAGGAGAAACTTCACCATCTTAGTATGGCAAGCTTTTCTTTTAATAAAACAGAGGGCGCTTGCCCTAAATGTAGTGGCATAGGTGTAGTAAAAGATGTTGATTTAACTAGACTTATAGACACAAACCTTACAATAAAAAAGGGTGCTATAAAAATTTGGGGCAACGAAGCTTTTTGGGAGCATTACTCAAATACATTTGTGGCTTGTGGCAAACACTACGGCTTTACTTTTGATGTCTCAAAGCCTGTAAAAGATTATAACAAGCTTGAAATGCTTGTGCTTCTTGATGGTGTTGACTGCGAGGAATTTAAAAAGCAGTTTCCAAACACTAAAAAGCCAAAGCGAGTTATGGACGGTTATGTCGAAGGCCTTCGCACATTTGTTAACAAAAAGGTAGTAGAGTCTGCTACAAAAAAAGTTGCTAACCCTGTAATTGCCAATGCAATAATAAGCACACCTTGTAATGAATGTGGCGGCACGAGGCTTGGTTTTGACGGCAGAACGGCAAAACTTTGTGGAAAAACTATAATAGAAGTTAGCGCCTTTACAATGTCACTACTTTTAGAATTTTTGGAAGAAATACAAAAAAAAATATCTCCATCGGCAAAGGAAATTGCGACAGTAGTTATAGGAGATATTTTAAAGCGTGTAAACGGCATTGTGAAAATAGGACTGGAATATCTTTCAATAGACCGGTCGGTTAGTACTCTTTCAGGTGGCGAAAGCCAGCGAATTCGTCTTGCAAGCATTTTGGAGAGTGGACTTACAGGTGTGCTGTATATCTTAGACGAGCCTACAACGGGACTTCACGGGGGAGATACCTTGCTACTGCTAAAAGCAATAAAAAAACTACGTGACCTTGGCAACACAGTTATTGTAATAGAGCACGATATGGAATTTGTAAAGCAGTGCGATTATGTCATTGATTTTGGTATCGGTGCCGGTTCTCTCGGTGGTGAAATTGTCGCTAGTGGTACGGTTTCAAAGGTTTCGCAAAGTAAAATTTCTAAAACGGCTAAGTATTTAAGAAAAGAGAAAGCCAAACCGAATAATAAAAACATAAATGCGAGCAGATTTATTGAAGTTAAAAACGCAACTGCACATAATCTTAAAAATATATCGGTAAACATTCCACTAAGTCAGCTTGTTTCTTTTGCAGGGGTATCGGGTAGTGGTAAAAGCAGCCTTGTTTTTGATGTTATAGAACAGAGGAAAAATGCAGAGAACATTAATGGGTTTGAGCATATTTCAGATGTTATTAAAATAGACCAAAGCCCTATAGGTAGACAAAGCCGAAGTAATATTGCAACTTACACCGAGGTTTTTACACTGGTAAGAGAGCTATTTTCGGCTCAATTAGGAGCAAAAAAATTAAAACTTAAGCCTTCCGATTTTTCATTTAATGTTAAAGGTGGTAGGTGCGAAAAATGCGAGGGCCTTGGTGTTATCTCGCTTGATATGCAGTTTTTAGATGATGTTGAGGTTATTTGCCCTGTATGCAAAGGGCATAGATTTAAAAAGAAAGTGTTATCTGTGACATACAATGGCAAAAGCATTTCTGATGTTTTAAATATGACTGTGCTTGAAAACTTAGAGTTTTTTGAAGGTAACAGGGAAATTTACAAAAAACTTAGCGTTATAAGCGAAGTAGGCCTTGCATATTTAAAACTCGGCCAATCCACAAATACACTTTCCGGCGGCGAGTGCCAGCGTCTTAAACTGTCAAAAGAGCTTGCAAAAGGTAATAGCGGTCACACATTATATCTTTTGGACGAGCCGACAACAGGGCTTCACCCATTGGACAGTAAAAAACTTTTAGCATTACTTCAAAAATTAGTAGGACAAAATAACTCTGTATTTGTAATTGAGCATAACACAGACATTTTAGCTAAAAGTGATTATATTATAGAGCTTGGACCATTCGGCGGTGATAAAGGTGGCGAGATTATAGCTGAAGGCACACCTTTTGAGATTTCGATTAGCGATAAAAGTGTAACAGGTAAATATTTGTAGGAATTTATAAAAAAGCTTAAGTGCTTTTTTAATATGCCTTCTAAAAATATAGTAAAACAGGGAGACTACACAATATAAAGTTAAAGGGTGTTTATTTTATACTGCAATTAAATTTTTAGCAGATTTAATCATTGCAGTATACATATCATAAAATTCATTCTCATCAAGTTTATCTAAAAACTCTTGGCTTACTGCACAGTATTTATCTATGCTGTCTTCAACCTTATAATCCGTCTTTATATCGGGGCAAACTATCAAGTTTCCGTTATTTGAATACATATTGCAAATGCTTTCGTTTATTATTTGCGCCATTACAGCTTTGCCTGTCGTTTCATCTATTGTTTGTGCACAGGCAAAATATGACGGTAACAAAAACACGCCCTCTTTAAGTGTTGTCATGTGCGTATTAACATCATCTGCCCTTAACGCGTAAAGCGAGGGCACAACGGCAGTTTTATTTTGCTTTGTTCTCACCGATTGAAAAGCTCCTATAGGCATATCGCTTATGCTTGCTTTTTCAAGTAATTCTTGTGCTATAGGGGCATCATACCTCTCCATTGCTATTTTTGTTATGGTTTTACCCGCCGAGTTATTAATTCCACCAAATGTAAAGCCTTCGGTTTTAATTATTTCCGGCAGGCTTTTATCTTTACAATGCTCTAAATCGTTTGTATAGCACACAAGCGGAATAGCTAAAAACGGTAGCAACGTTTCTTTACGCCTTAAATCTTTAACTATGTTGTTGTTTTTTAGCGTTAGCCAATTTTCTGCTGTATAAAGTTTGCCAAGCTTATTATATAAGCTCTTATGCTCAAACACTTCAAGATCAGCCGATATTATTATATCGGGAATGACACTGTCTTTTTTTGCTAAGTATTCTGACATATGGCTTGCATAGCCAAGCCCAAAAAACTGTATTTGTAAGTCTATACCTTGTTTTAAAAGGTTTTCCTTGGCACTTGCCAAAAACTTCTTTTCCTCATTATGTAGTATGCATATATGGTTCCAATACATTAAAACTTTTTTCACGTTATAATTTCCCCTTTTCTAAGCAAGCTTTGCCTTTGCATTTGCAATTTATACTCTTTGTCCATCTGCTCAAAAAGCAAAAGTTCATAAGCTGTTCTATTTACTATATCCGCAACACCACCGTTTTTCATAACTATTCTTTTTTCTGCCATCAGTGCAGTGTGCGGGTCGTGCGTTACCATTAAAACCAGTTTTTTGCTATTTGTTAAAATACCTAGCGCCTTTATTTTGTCAATACCTGCATTTTCTATCTCGTCTATAAGTACAATGGGCGAGTCGCAAATTAAGGCAATATCCGCTATCATAAGCGCTCTTGTTTGCCCACCGCTTAAAAGGTTTAGGTTTATATCTTCACTTATCGGCTCTTTTGCAATGTCGTTCGTTAGCAAAATTATATCGTTGGTACTGCACTTTTTGCCTTTGCATTCACAGTGAAGCTCTATAAATTCTTTAACCGTGGTATCTAGCATAAACCGCATATTTTGCCCTAAATGCGCAACGATGTTTAAATTATTATCACAGTTTATTGGTTGTTTGTTTTCCTCTATAACAACAGTTCGTTTGGACACTGAATTTTTATTTACTATCTGCTCTATATCCTTTATTAAGCGGCTTTTTCCGCTTCCCGTATTGCCTACCACCGCAGTTATTGTGCCTGAGTTTAAAGTTATTACTTCATAGTCTTCTTTAATGCCATTTTTGTTAAACCCGCTAAATATTTTAACTTTATACATTATGCGCCACCGAAAAATCTATTTTATTTATTACGCCTTGTTCATAATTTTTTCCAACTCGGCACTCGCCCACACAATAAGAGCAAACACCCATAGGCATAGTGTGCCTGAGTTTATCACCCTCAAATGATATTTGGTTAGGGCTGTCGGCTAAATATTTTGCTAAATTTTCCACGCCATACCCCGCAAGTGTGTCCACCGCAAATATTTTAGCGTTTTTATTAAGGTTTCGAATTTTCCATAAAATTATTTCTCTTTCTGCCTGTGAAACCATATCAATTTTTGTAACTACTATAAAATCGGCAAAAAACAGCATAGGGCCTAGGCTTTGTGGCGCTTTTGTACTGCTTGTTGCATCAACAACACAGCCAGATACCATTTTTTCAGTAGCCGGAGAGCACCTGTGGCAAAGCCCCGCTGTTTCTATTAATAAAGTGTCGCAGTTATTATTCTCGCCCCAGCTCCAAAGCTCTGCTAAATTTGTAACCATAAAATGGTCAGGGCAAGTGTCGCCACTTACGCCAAGTATAAACGGAACATTAAGTTTCGTATTGTCGAACACCTCGTGATTATCGAAGCAGTCAATTTTACATACACCAGGCTTTATATTGTTTTGTTTTAACAACAAAACAAGCCACTTTAAAAGAGACGTTTTGCCCACTGCCGATGAGCCTGAAAGTAATATTATTTTATTCATTTATGTACCGCCTATATGAAGTTAGTTATAACTTACCACATAAATTTAAAATTGTAATTCTCAAATGAGACACTTTAAAAAATACTTGACATTTTTATTATTTCTGATATAATTTCAAATGGTTAGCGCATACTAACTCTTTGTGAGGAGTGTGTTACTTGGATAATAAAATTAGAAAACTTATTGAGGGTGCTTGCGAGAAATCGGAACTTTTTAGCGGTATTAAATTACCACTCAATACTATTCACACAATAAGTGCGCAGAAAAATGAACACCTAACTAACATAAGCGACAATGCGGTTGTTCTTATACTACTGGGGCAGGTGGAAGTTTACAGCACATCACTTTCAGGTGATGAAGTGTATTTATCAACATTAACAGTTGGAGATTGCACAGGAATAAGTAACATATTTAATAAAAACCCTTTAAACACTGTTATAAAGTGCAGTACAGACGTTGAAGCTTTATGTATATCGCAAAAAGTTATTAGAGAAATGATGAAAGAAAATTTTTTATTAACCGAAAGATTTTTGACTATATATAATGATAAAATTCAATTTCTTATTGAGCGCATAGAGAGCTTAACAATTCAATCGGCAAACATGAAACTTGTGCATTATATTTTAAATAGCAAAAACAGTGAAAATTATGTTATTACAAAATCGAAGCAAAAGTTATCAGAGTTTTTGGGTATAAGTAGAGCAAGCCTTTACCGTGAAATTGCATATTTAAAGGAAAACAAAGTTATAGAAACCGAAAAAAGGTTTATATATATAAAAAATGAAGAGGCATTGAGAAAGCTTCTTTTATAGTTCACTTAAAAAGTGAAAGAATGGAGAAAATATGAAAAAGATACTAATTTTAGTTATGGTGTGCGCTTTGGCATTATTTGCGTTTTCTGCGTGTACATCAGCGCCAACAGAGGATGCTGTATCGTCGGCTTCTGTTTTAGTAGAGGATACTTCATCAACATCCGAGGCAGAGCAAGAGCCTCAAAGCGAACATACTGATGTATCGGTAGTGGCGCTTAACGGCCCCACAGCAATGGGCATGGTTAAGTTTATGAGCGATGCAGAAAATGGCGCTATTGCAAGCAACAACTATACATTTTCAATTGAAACTGCCATTGATGTTGTAACACCGATGATTGTAAAAGGCGAGGTTGACATTGCCGCTGTTCCTGCAAATGTTGCAAGTGTTTTATATAACAACAGCGATGGTAACGTAAAAGTGCTTGCTATTAATACATTAGGCGTATTGTACATTGCAGAGAGTGGCGATACAGTGCAGTCGATAGAAGATTTAGCGGGCAAAACTATATACGCAAGCGGAAAAGGCGCAACACCCGAGTATGCATTAAACCAAATTTTGGCTGCAAACGGCTTAACCGATTCTGTTACAATAGAATGGAAAACAGAGCAAGCAGAGGTAGTTGCAGCTTTAGCAGCACAGGAAAATGCTATAGCAATGTTACCACAACCCTTTGCTACAACAGCACAAACACAAAACGAAAATATTCGTATCGCACTTGACTTGACAGAGGTTTGGGATAATTCTGAAATTAACGGAACTCTTGTTACAGGTGTAGTGGTTGCAAACGCAGCTTTTGTAAATGAAAACCCCGATGCTGTTGCTGATTTTATGGCAAAATATGAGGAAAGCGTGAACTTTGTAAACAGCAATGTTGAAGAAGGTGCGGCTTTAGTGGGCGGATATGAAATTGTTCCCGAAGCTGTTGCGTTAATAGCAATTCCAGAGTGCAATATAACTTATGTTGCAGGCGCACAGATGAAAGATTTGCTTTCAGGGTACTTGAACGTACTATTTGAACAAAACCCTGAGGCTATAGGTGGAGCATTGCCTGACGATATGTTCTATTATGAACAATAACGGCAAAAACAAAAAACAAAAATAGGCAAAGGGTTATCTTTTAACAGATAGCCCTTTGTTTTTTTTGCGCGAATAGGCACGACACACACCTTCTACAGTTCAACTGAGGGGATTCTTTTAAGGAGAAAATTGGGTAAAGTTTTTTTTGCACAATAATTTAAAACTTTTACAAATTACTAAAATTATTGTTTGACAAAAGCTTGCAATTTGAATATAATTATGAAGTTAAATGAATTAGTGGACACTAACTCGATGATAGGTGATTTAATACAGTAAACACAATATTTGTTAAGGAAAAATAGATGCAGAAGATTAAAGAAAAAGAACTTATAACTATAATGATAAATATTTATAATAAAAAGAAGTTTAAGCAAAAACAGCTAACAAAAGAAATGCAAGAACTTCTTGACTATGCTTACGTGCGCATAGAAAATTGCCCGCACCGAAAGAAAAATGTTAATGGCGAAAAGCCGTTTTGCTCTTGTTGTACCATACAGTGCTACAAGGCCGACATGAAGCAAAAAATGGTAGAGGTAATGAAATTTTCAGGGCCGAGATTGATTTTTTTACACCCGATTGTATCAATAGACCATTTGCAAAAAACACTTAAGTTTAAAAAAAGCAAAAGAGTGAGGTAAAAGATGTTAGATAAAAATTTGATGGCGTTGCTTGGAGATAAGAAAAAATATGTGTTTTTTATAACAATATTAAATGTTATAGCAATGATTGCGAGTGTATCTATAACCGCAATATTTTGCTGTGTTATTAGTTTTGCATTAAAAAAAGAGCAAGATTTTTTTGCATATTTACCCTTAATAATAGGAGTTTTAGCTTGTATAGGAATAAAAGCATTTTGCACTATAAATGTAAGAAAGCTAAAAAATATGATAGGTGCGTTTGTTAAGCTGTCGTTTAGGGAAAAAATAACTAATAAAATGTACGACTTGGGCATAAATGGGAATAAAATAAAAAATGCAGAGCTAACACAAATGTCAATTGAAGGGGTAGAGCAACTTGACTTGTATTTTACAAGTTATATTCCTCAATTTATGTATGCAATGATAGCACCAATAATATTATTTGTTATATGTGTTACATTAGAATGGAAAACCGCATTAGTACTTATTGGATGCTTGCCACTTATACCGCTGTCAATAATAGCAGTATCTAAATATGCAAAAAGAATATTTGCAAAATATTGGGAAAAATACACCAAAATGGGTGACGGTTTTTTGGACAGTATAAGCGGAATGAAAGAATTGAAAATTTTTGCTTATGATAATAAAAAACAAGCAGAATTAGCCGATAAAGCGGAAGCTTTTAGAGTAATAACGATGAAAGTACTTGTAATGCAACTGGCAAGCATAGTTATTATGGATTTAGTGGCTTTTGGGGGCG
>CAYJGU010000020.1:0-34782 GCA_964369925.1 uncultured Bacteroides sp.
TATTTTAATAGTATAATCTTATATATTTTAACATAATAACATTATAAGTGCAACTTTTTTTGTGCTGTTATTGTGTTTTTATAAAAAAATAAAAGCTACATTTCACAATAGTGAAATGTAGCTTTTAACTTGGTGACCCGACGGGGAATCGAACCCCGGTTACCGCCGTGAAAGGGCGATGTCTTGACCGCTTGACCATCGGGCCTAATATAGCTTTATGAAAACCTGTAAGCGCCTCACATCCGTCGCTATTGCAACAAATACGTTTGCAGCTTTGCATAAAGCTGTTGGTAGCGGTAAGTGGATTCGAACCGCTGACACTCCGGGTATGAACCGAATGCTCTAGCCAACTGAGCTATACCGCCACATAAAACCTTTTAATAAAAGGTGCTTTACTATTGTATTATATTATCTAAAATTTGTCAATACTTAAATCATAGTTTTTTAATAAAAAAATACAAAAAATATTAAAATAATCGGTTTAACAACAAAATCATTGAAAATAATTGTATAAAATTAATAATTGTGCTAATATAATAAATACAAATTTATTTTAAATAGCAAAATAAACAAAAGTATAACAGAGGTAAAAAATGGAGTACAAAATAAGCAAAAAAACACTTATTTCAATAGCCATAGTGCTTTTTGGGGCAGTTTTGTTTGCATGGGCGTTAAATAACGCAAGCACAGTAAGTGCGCTTACATCGCGGTTTATAAAAATTGTTTTTCCTTTAATATTGGGCTTTTGCATTGCATTTGTAATAAATATACCAATGCGTTTTTTCGAAAAGAAAATACTTAAAAATGTTAAAAAAAATATAGCAAAAACTTTACGCAGAACTATTTGTATACTATTGTCTTTAATAATAGTACTTGCAGTAATTAGCGTAGTTACAATATTGGTGTTACCACAATTTATAAACGCTATAGTGCTATTAGGGCAAACAATGGCAAACGAAATACCCGAACTTTTTGTTTGGATTACTGAAAATGTACACTTAGACAGCGAACTGGAAGAATTAATAGCATCGTTTGAAATAGACTGGGCACAAACAGGCGCAGAATTGTTAACATACGTTACAGATAGCGCAAGTATGCTTGTAGGCAGTGCATTTTCTATGGTAATGGCCATTGTGGGCGGCGTAACAAACTTTGTTGTTGCATTTATTTTTGCTATTTATATATTGTACGGAAAAGAAAAACTTAAAGGGCAGTTTTATGCGCTGTTTAACGCTGTATTGCCCGACAGAGCTTGTAAGGCAATAGTATATGTAGGTAAAATGACAAACGACATTTTTGCAAACTTTATAGCAGGGCAAGTAACAGAAGCTTTTATTTTAGGTGGCCTTGCATTTGTAGGAATGACTTTGTTAGGTTTTCCGTATGCTTCGGCAATAAGTGCACTTTTGGGTATACTTGCACTTATACCAATTGTGGGTGCATATGCCGCTGCGTTTATAGGTGCGTTTTTAATATTTACAGTAAACCCTTTACAAGCAATATACTTTTTAATTTTTTGCATAGTTCTTCAACAGCTAGAAGGTAATATTATATATCCAAAAGTAGTTGGAGGAAGTGTAGGACTACCGGGAATATGGGTGCTTGCATCTATTACTGTATTTGGCAGCTTGGCCGGTATAGTAGGTATGCTAATTGCTGTGCCAATATGCAGCGTACTATATACATTGCTAAAGCTTACAACACAAATAGGCTTGCAAAAAAAACAAGAGGCAAAAATTGCCGCACACAGTAACGAAGATAGCAAATCTTATATTAAAGAGGCGTTAATTTCTGTTATGGTAGACGGGCAAGAAGTAGATGCACAAGAAGCAGACACACAAAATGAAGAGGGCAATAAAAAAGATAAAGATAATAAAGAAGATAAAGATAAAAAATAAAAATTGAATAAAAAACAAAACCCACCTATTTTAAGTTAAATAGGTGGGTTTTTACGTATTTAAGTGTTGCATAAATAAAATTATGCAAATTAACAATAATATAAGAGTTATTGTGCCAGCTGCATTGCCTCTTCAAGTGTTAGTGCAATTTGCTCGGGACATGATGATTTTTTTTGCCCACATTTTATACCGTTAAGTTTAGCTATAGCCTCTTTTGCCTTCATTCCTGTAATTAAGTTACATACGCCCTTTAAATTGCCATCGCAACCTCCTGCAACAAATGCGTCCTCAATAATGCCGTCATCGTTAATTTTTACTTGTGTGTAGCTAGAACATACACCGTTGTTTTTTCTTTTATATTCCATAATATTTTACCTTTCTTGCCTAATTATTAGGCCTTTAATATTTTTTTTCGCTCGTCTGCTATTTGTTTTATGCGCTGTATAACGCTGTCTTGTGTAGTATTTGTGCCTAATGTGTAAGGCTTTGCGGAAAACCTAGCGTGAAAATCTGTGCCGCCGGTAACAAATAAGTTATAGCGCTGTGCAATGTCGCTTATAATTTTTCTGTCGCTTTGCGAATTGCGCACATGATACAGCTCAATTCCGTCAATCAAGCCTTGCTTTGCAAGTTTTTCGCAAAGCTCTAAACTATCAAAAAAGCTTGGGTGTGCAAGTACACAAACACCACCGGCTTGTTTTATTATGTCTATTGTAGTATAAACAGTTTCAAATGTTGGGTTGTAAGGTGCAAGTCCACGGCTATCTGAAAAAAGCTCTTCGTATAAATCGCCGTACATTTCATTTGTATAGCCATGCTCTATAAGCATTGCCATAAAATGTGTTTTATATATTGTGCCGCTAAGCTGTGTGTACTGCGTAACATTATCCCAGTTTATTAAAGGGTAGCGCTGCCACAGCATTTCAACGCATTTTTTTGCAACATCATTGCGGCCTTTTTGTGCATCTTCGCAAAATTTTATAAGGCTGGCAGTTATATTTGGGTAATAGCATAACATATGCACTTTTCTATCGGTATCAGGGTCAAAACAGCTCATTTCCAGCGCTGGTATAAGCTGTACATTTCCTGCTTTTTTGTGCTGTAAACTATATTGTGCGCTTAAAACTGTGTCGTGATCAGATATAGCTATATGCGTAAGGCTTGTGCGCTCAGCATGCTCTACAAGCTGCTGTATGGGCATGCTTCCGTCGGAGTGAGTTGTATGTAGGTGCAAATCTCCTGCCATTATAAGTCCTTTCTTTTAAAAACATCGTTTACAATATTTTGTGGTTTACCGGCTAAAAAACTTTTTAAATTATCGGCAACAACTTTTGTTAAGTTTTCAAGCGCCTTGGGTGTTGCCCAACCAATATGCGGCGTTATTATTACATTTGGTGCACTTAGCAATATATTTGTTGTTTCAATTGGCTCTTTGCTAACAACGTCTGTTGCAAATGCTGCAATTTTACCGCTGTGCAATGCCTTGCTAACTGCAAATTCGTCTATAAGTATACCCCTTGCGGTATTAACAAATCTAACACCATGCTTACATTTGTTAATAGCACTTTCGTTTATTATATGCGCAGTTTGTGGTGTTGCAGGGCAATGTAAGCTAATAACATCGCTAAGTTCAAACAACTTGTCTAGGCTAACAAATTCAACATTGTGTGTTAAGTACTCATCTCTTACCGTGCGTGTGTGGCATATAACTTTCATTCCAAAAGCCTTTGCTATACTAGCAAATCTTCGCGCAATATTTCCGTATCCAATTATGCCTATTGTTTTACCCATAAGTTCCAAATGTGGTATTATATTTGCGCTTTTTGGCACATCTGTTTGCCAGTGTCCGCCCCTAACGCTCATATCATATCTTCCACAGCAGTGGCATGTTTCAAGTAAAAGTGCCATAGCGGTTTGCGCCACACTGTTTGTAGAATACCCGGGTGCGTTTGATACAGCTACGTTGTGCCTTGTACACGCATCTAGGTCTATTCTATCATACCCGGTACCTGTAATGCCAATATATTTTAAGTCGGGGCACTTATCTAGTATTTCATCTGTTATAATGTCGCTGTTTATAATAGCAACGTCCATGCCTTGTAAACGCTCAATAAGTTCGTGGTTATTAGTGTGCTTATATATGTGCACTTCGTTTGCAATGTCGTAAATTTCCGACCAATCAAGATCGTCGTCGTGCAAAACAAAAGTTTTAAATATAGCGCATTTAATCATTTTTTTCTCCTGATAAGTTACATTGTACGTCGTACAATATACTTTTTACTTTACGGTTATTGGCTTGCCGCCTACACGGCAGCCGTTAATTATACAATAAATAATACATTTAAATTATTTGCATTGTGCGTATAGGTGCGTATAATTATTTTACATAATTTACAGCATTTTTTCAAGCAAAACATTATTGCCGCTTATATCAACGCCACAATAGCCGTGCTCTAAATTTTTAGAAAGCTCAAAACTACTAGTAAAATTTAATGTTGTACTGTTTGTTATATCGGTTTTTATATGTGCCTTACTAAAAAAAACATAATTTACTCTTAAATGTTCAAGTGGGCGCATAGCATAAAGTGTCATATTGCAGTTAAAGCTAATTTTTGCATAATTGGCACCTGTTTTTGCAGGTATACAAAAAGCATACCTATTATTAACGTATTGTGTAGAAATAATATTTTGTATAAATGTAAGCATATTTTTAAAAAATGTAAAATGGCCACACGGAGGAATAATTATAATATCGTTTTTTTGCATAATATTGTGTTTAATAAGCAAATTAACATAATGTAAATTTGCTTTACTGGTGCAAAAACCACAAACAGCAACAATGTTTTTATTATGTATACAGCCCCAAATTTCGCCGTGTGCAAATATTTTTATCAAAGCATCATTTTCTGTCCATATACTGTCGGCACCTAGTTTGTCGTATAGTTTTTTAATATCCAATAAATCGCTCAACAAAAGTCTTCTTAAAAAGTAAGTATCTGCTACAAATGGCTTTTTTTCCATATAATAACCCCGCTTTACATATTTAACGTTATATAGCATATAAATATATATTTAATTAAATTTTAAAATAGACATTTAATATAAATTGAGTTATACTAATAAAAAAGACACTGTTTTAGCTAACAAAGAGGGGGTTGTAAAATGAAAATGCGCCGTAAACTAATAAAAAAGCTTATACTGGCAACTATTCTTATAATAATTAGCGCAATAGTAACGGTTGTAATAAAAGAGGCGCTTGACACACAAGACCCCGAAGCGGCACTGCCGATAATTGAAATAAAATATGACTCTAACGAAATTAACAGCGATAATATATATAGGGCCGGTTACGACTGGAGCTTTTTTACAACAGTAGAGCGGTGGCAAGCGCCAAACATACAGCCGCAAGATTTACCTATAGTACCGCAAGAGGTACCGGCAAATGCTAAGTTTAATATAAGCTTTACATCCACACCTACCCAAATAGATATATACAGGGCATCAGGTCAACAATCTGAAGACTTTTTAAAAATAGAAACAGAAACAATGGGCGAGTTTTACGCGCCGGGTGAAAGCGGAGTGTACCTTTATAGGTTGCGCTGTGTGTTTGGAAGCAAGGGCGAAATTCAATATTATTTTGCCCTTTCGGTAACATAGCAGCATAATATTTAAACAAATAAAAAAGCGTGCACCGTTTATATTCGGTGCACGCTTTTAGCATTATTTTATATGTTTTAAAATTTAAACAAATATATATTAACTTTTATTGCACTTTATGTGTTTAAGCTATTTTTAACGGCAGTAACAAATTCGCTATAGGTATAAACATTATTAAGAACGTTTAAAAGTGCCTTTTTACTAAGCCTTGGCGGAAGACCTATGTTTTTTAAAAACGCATACCTGTTTTGTGCGCTGTCTTTTGTTCCCGAAAGTGATGCTTCAAATAAATCGGCATAAGTAATAAGGCGCATATTGTTTTGCGCGGGTCTTATAGTTGCACACTGTTTAAGGGCGCTTACAATTACATCGTTATTTGAGCCCTCAACGCCCAAAAGTCCCTCTTTCGAGAAATTATTCTTGCGCTTTTCTTTACCTGAAACAGCGGGTATATATGCGTTTTTTACCGTTATATTTTTTGCAATTTTATTAATATAGTTTCTTATTTTAAACCCAGCGGCATCGCTATCGGTTAAAACAATAATGCCGTTTTGTTTACCAAGAGTTAAAATTAAATCTTTAATATCACTTTTTGTAAAAATGCCAAACCCACTTGTGGGTATAATAATGGCATCAACTAAATTTTCTAGCTTTATAACGTCGTATTTTCCCTCTACAACTATAATTTCGTTTATTTTAAGTTTTGTATTCATTATGCTTTTACCACGCTGTCAATTTCGCAAAGTGCAGTTTGCATTAAAACAAAACCATCTACCGATGAACTTTTAAGTTGTTTGTCTACACTGCAAATTATGGTTAAAATTTGAGCCAACGAGCTATGCGTATATTTTTTATGCGCTTCGTTTGCCTTTTTTAACGAGTAATCGCTTCCCTTATACATAAAGTCTTTATAAACATCGGTATAACGCTTTTTTTGGCGTATAGCGCACTTAACACGATACATATCGGTGTATGTAAAAACAAGCGCACCAACAATTGCAATAGGGCTAATTTGCATGTCTTGTAGCAGCTTTAGCTTGTATAGCGCCAGCGAAAGCCTATTGTTAGTAATGGCGTTAACCATTTCAAAAGCGTTTGCCTGAATATTTACACTGCACATTTGCTCTATAATATCTTTTGTTATTTCGCCATAATTTACAGCAGCAGCAAGTTTGTCAATTTCGCTATTAATTAAAAAATAATCTTCCTTTGTTAGCTCTAGCAGCTTGCTTGCACTTGTATACGGTAAAACAGCGCCTAAAGTTTTGGCATAATTTATAGCATACTGTGTAATTTCTTGCTGGCTTTGCTTTTTTATGTGCACAGAAATTGCATTTTTTGGCATTGCTTGCAGTAACTTTTTGTTTTTTGCTGATTTTATGCCCTTGTCGTCATTAAATATACCGGTAATTATAATTTTGGCATTTTCTACATTTTGTATAACATCACAAAGCTCATCTAAATCGCCTACAGTAATAGAGTTAATGTCGGCATTGCAAATGTGTACAATTCTTTTTTCGCTAAAAAAAGATATTGTGCCACAGGCGTTTATTATATTTTCTACAGTAATATCTGCACCTGCAAGCAGAGTGTAGTCGTTTTCGTTATTGCCCAAAAGTAAATTAATAGTTTTTGTAGCATAAGTATTAAGCAAAAATTTTTCGGTAGAAAAATAGTAAAACACATCGCAATCATGCGCAGTTTCAAGTGCTTTTAATATGCCTGCTTCATTTGTAATCAATGCTGTTTTCACCCCACTTTATACGCTGTGTATCGTTAGAAATTAAAATATAATCGGCATAATTTATGCCGTTGTAATTGCTGTTTGCGGCCCAATTGGGCATTGTATGTGTGCACCATAGCGTTTGGCCGGTAAGCGCTATGGCATCTCCTTTACTTGCTACAAGTATGTCGCTTGCGCTATAGGGGCTAAAATCTACAGTGCCGCTGTAAATGCCAACAGAAGTATTACCAACGTGAACACAGGCGTAATTGCCGTTTGCTTGGTGGTTGATATCGGCATAAATATTACTATTAAGGTTTACAAACTTGTAATTTGTAATTTCGCTTGCAGCAATAACGTTGTTGCAATTAAAAGCCTGTTCAAGTTCTTGTGTGTCATAACTTGTGCGCAAGTCTATTACAGTGTCTACGCTTTTAATATTTTGTATTTCAAGCTCATGTACAACGTCATCTATATTATAAGCGCTACCACTAAAAATAACACTTGCGCTGTTTTGGTATGTAAAAACTGCGCTGCTGTTTGTGCTTGTGCCAACAAGAGATACTTGAACAATATTTTTAGCTGCAAACATGTAAATACCCGTGCAAGTAAGTACAAAACAAACGGGAATAACAAGCATTTTAATTAAGCTATAATTATTTTTGTAGCATACATAAAATAAAAAAATAATGCAAAGCACACAAAAGGTTGCAGCCATACCAGACGCATAAATATATGCGCCATCTATTAAAGAAACTGTTTTAGCTATAAGTATAAGTGCGCGAGCATTTAAAGCGCCGGCAAGGCCAAAAAGTAGGGCAATTGGTTTAAGTATAAATATATCTCCAAAAAAGCCAAGCACCATGCCGCCCACAGTAACAAAAGGTACAAACGTGGCACTAACCATATTGCAAAAAACACCTATTACCGAAAACCCCATGTTAAAAATAATTAATACAGGTAGTGTAAACACAGTTGCCGCAATAGGAATTGCCATAGATTGCAAAACAACATTAATGTAGTTTTCATCAAACATATCATAAAAGTGCTTTCCACGGCGAATTTGCAAAAATGTAGAAGCACATAAAACGCCAAAAGTTGCACTAAAAGACAAAAGAGTGCCTACGTCTACCGCGGCGTAAGGGTTTACGGCGCACATAATAATAGCTGCCAGCGCAAGTGAAATAAAAACGTCGCTTTTGCGGCAAATTAATTTTGCACCATAGTAAAAAACTAAAATAAGCAAAGCGCGTAAAGACGATGGCGAAACACCGGCAACTACAGTAAAAAGTACAGATACAACAATGGCTAAAAGTGCGCTTATTCTGCTTTTTATAAATGCAAAGCAAACAAAATACACGCATGCTCCAATAATTCCAAGGTGCATGCCGCTTACTACAAGCACATGCGAAAGCCCGGCGCGGGTAAAAGCTGTATCAATATCGCTTGGCAGGTAGGTGTCGTTCCCAACGGCCATTGTTTGCATTACGGCGCCGGCATTGCCCGGCACGTATTTTGCAATACGCGCAGAAATGCTTTGTTGTATATTTTTTGCAAAATACCAAAAAGCGTTTGTTTTACCCGTAAAGGTAAAGTCTTCAACATTAGTAACAGATGTAAATATATAATCGGTATAATAATATTTTTGAATGTCTGCTTCAATGTTTTCAAATGTACCGTTAAAATTTACAACATCGCCCTCACTAACAGCCGGTAAAACGGCAGTGGCCTTAAAACCACCATTTGGCACAATGCCCCCACTTACGTTGTTAATAATAAGCTTTGCATTTACAACACTTGCATTATAACCGGCAGATGTATTATAAACAGTAGCAGTAATATTGCCACTTTGGCCGCTAATATTTTGCAAAGGAGTAATTTTTAGCAATTTATGCAAATTAAAAACTGCTAAAACGCTTAAACAGGCCATAAAAATTACAAGTATGGCAAATTTATATTTAGCATTTAAAATAAAACACAAAACACATAATACCGCTATAATTGTAAATATAGCAGCATATGTGTATAAATGTAAATATATAGCGGCAACTTGAAATAAAAAGTAAAAAAGCCCAAATAAAGCCAGTGGCCTTTTCATGTTATGTTAGTCGGCAAAAAACAAAGGCAATTTTTCAAGGTATAAAATATCTGTGCGCTCAGCTGCCTCGCCTTCGGCAAGTACTGCAGAACGACAAACGATTTTTCCTTTACTTTTATTTACAAGTTGCTCTAATGCAAGTAAACTGCCACCTGTACTTATAACATCATCAACAATTAATATACGCTTATTGTCCATGTATTTAATATCTTTTTTATCCATTACAAGCATTTGCTTACCGCTTGTTGTAATACTTTGGTCTTCTACAATAACAGGGTTTTGCATATATGCCTTAACACCTTTACGCGCAGGTATATACATTTTACCGCTAATTCTGCTCATTTCGTAGGCAAGCGGTATTCCCTTAGATTCCGCAGTTACAATAACGTCAAATTCGGGTACTTTTTCCAGCAGTGCATTAGCACATGCAACGGTAAGCTCAACATCGCTAAACATAACAAAAGCGGCAATGTAAAGTTTTTCGTTTAGTGGGCAAATGGGCAGTTCTCTTGTAACGCCCGCAACATTTAATGTATAAGATTTTTGCATAGTTCATACGTCCTTACTTTATAATTTTTATTAATTTAACGCTACCCCGGTGGCCACGCAAGTTTTCTTTTTGCCAGTACATGAAAGTGTAAATGGTTAACACTTTGCCCGGCATCACTGCCGCTGTTTGTTACAATCCTGTATCCGTCTTGTAAATTCAGTTTTTGTGCTATGGTGGCAATAACCTCAAAAATATGCGCAATAACGGCAGAGTTTTCACTATTAATGTCTGCGGCTTTTTCAATATGCGCCTTTGGTATAACTAAAAAATGTACAGGCGCTTTTGGGTCAATGTCATAAAAGGCAAGTACGTGCTCATCTTCCAAAATTTTATTTGGGGCAATTTCTCCACTTGCCATTTTACAAAAAATACAATCTGCCATACATAACTCCTTTCAATATAAACATTTTATAAAGCGGCCCTTTAAAGACAAATATATTTATTCACCTAAAAATTTTTTCACTATATCAGCCACTGCTCTAAGTGCATCGTCTATTTTACTTGCATCTTTTATGCCTGCCATGGCAAAATCCGGTTTACCGCCGCCGTTGCCACCTGCAATTGTTGCAATTTCTTTTACAAGCTTTCCTGCACTAAGGCCTTTTTCTATGGCAAGCTTACCACAAGCTACACAAAGTGTATGTTTTCCGTCGCTTTCGCCTATTACGGCAATTACGCCTCGCGGAGCTCTATCTTTAACTCTGTCACAAATATTGCGAAGCGCCTCTGGGGCAGTGCCTGCCAAAAACATTGTAAATATTCTTGTTTCGCCAATTACTTGTGCGTTTTCAAAAATACCATCTATTTTAGTAGAAGCTATTTGTGCTTTAAGTTCGCCAACTTCGCGCTCGGCTGCTTTTAAGTCGGCACTTAGTGTAGCGGCCTTTTGCGGTAAATCGTTTAACGAAGAAGCTTTAAGCGCGCTTGCAACGCCGCTTAACAAGTTAGATTTTTCGTTTAGCAAGTTGAGAACACCAAAACCTGTTGTCGCCTCTATGCGCCTAATTCCTGCCGCAACAGACGATTCGGACAATATTTTAAACACGCCAAGATGTGAAGTGTTGCTAACGTGTGTGCCGCCACAAAACTCTACACTAAAACCGCTTGCATCTACAACTCTAACAATGTCGCCGTACTTTTCGCCAAAAAGTGCAATGGCGCCAAGCTCTTTTGCCTGTTGTAAACTCATTTCGTTAATATTAACGTTAAGTGCTTCAAATATTTTTTCGTTAACAATAGCCTCGGCTTTTTCAAGTTCTTTTGGCGTAACTCCACTAAAATGTGTAAAGTCAAATCTCATGCGCTCATCATCAACATAAGAGCCGGCTTGGTGTACATGGCTACCTAAAACTTCACGAAGAGCAGCTTGCAGTAAATGTATACTTGTATGGTTTCTCATAATAGAGCTGCGGCGCTTCTTATCAACGCTAGCTTTAATTTTATCGCCCACTTTTAATGTGCCGTTTTTAAGTGTGCATGTATGTACAAAATAACCTTTGCTTGTTTTTTTGCACGCATTTACGTATAATTCGCATTTATTATTTAAAGTTGTTATTGTGCCGGTGTCGGCAACTTGTCCGCCGCTTTCGGCATAAAAAGGTGTTTGTTGTAATATAACTAAAACGCCCTGTTTTTCTCCTGCATCGTTAGATATAGCCTCAACAACATCTTCGCCGTCAGACAAAGCGGTTACAACACTTTCGCACTCAAGCTCGTCGTAGCCTACAAAATGCGTTGCTTCGCAATCCAAAGTTGCAAATAAATCTTGTGCCCAACCGCCAATATCACGGCTTGCACGGTCTTTTCTTGCGGTGTCTTGTTGCTTTTTAAGCTCTATTCTAAATTCGCCCTCATCTATATCCACTCCGTTTTCGCCTGCAATTTCCCTTGTTAAATCAAGAGGGAAACCAAACGTATCGTGCAGTTTAAATACATCTGCACCGCTTAAAACAGGTTTGCCTTTTAAGGCAGTGTTATTTTTGCAATCGTCAATCATGCCTGTTAAAATGCTAAGGCCTTGATCTATAGTTTTTAAAAAGCGCTCTTCCTCGGCGTAAATTACCTTTTTAATATAATCGGCATTTTCTAAAAGTTCGGGGTATGGCGCACTATTTTCGGCAATAACAGTTTCACAAAGCTTTTGTAAAAACGGTTTTTCAACACCTAACATACGCCCGTGTCTGGCGGCGCGGCGCAATAAGCGGCGCAATACGTATCCTCTGCCCTCGTTGCTGGGCAAAACGCCGTCGCTTACCATAAACACAGTGCTGCGTATATGGTCGGTAATAACACGTATAGATACATCAACATCGTCATTTTCGCCGTATTTTTTACCTGTAATGCGCTCTACATGTTTTAAAATGTTGTTAACGGTATCTACCTCAAACAAGTTGCCAACATTTTGCATAACACACGCAAGCCTTTCAAGACCCATGCCTGTGTCTATATTAGGTTTATCAAGTAATGTGTAGTTGCCCGCTCCGTCCGAGTCAAACTGAGTGAAAACAAGGTTCCAAACTTCCATAAACCTGTCGCAGTCGCAACCAACTTTGCAATCGGCATTGCCGCAACCATATTGCTCGCCCCTGTCAAAATAAAGCTCGCTACATGGTCCGCATGGGCCGGTGCCGTGTTCCCAAAAGTTATCTTCTTTGCCAAAACGCACCATGTTATCGGGGTTAATACCTATATCTTTTGTCCAAATATCGTACGCTTCGTCGTCCTCTTCGTATACCGAAATATAAAGTTTGTCGGCGGGAATATCAAGCTCTTTTGTAAAAAATTCCCATGCCCAAGCTATGCTTTCTTTTTTAAAATAGTCCTGAAAACTAAAGTTTCCCAGCATTTCAAAAAAAGTACCATGCCTTGCAGTAATGCCAACGCGCTCAATATCGGGTGTGCGTATGCATTTTTGGCAAGTTGCCACTCTGTGGCAAGGCGGCTCCTCTTGCCCTAAAAACCACTTTTTCATTGGTGCCATACCAGAGTTTATTAAAAGCAAGCTGTTATCGTTATTAGGCACAAGAGGATAACTGCTAAGCCTTAAATGACCTTTGCTTTCAAAAAAGTTCAAGTACTTTTCTCTTAATTCGTTTAGTGATGTAAATACCATTATGTGCTCCTTATAATAAAATAAATAATTTTAATTTGTTAATACTTTTCGCCAAAATAATAAACCTCCGCCCCTAAAAACAAGGGACGAAGGTAATCTCCGTGGTACCACCCAAATTGCATGTTAAAAAACATGCCACTTTAAGTTTGCTTTAACGCAGCAATACGTAGGGCCATTTATGCCCTAAGCTCCCGGGTGGCTATGGTGGCGGCATATGTAAAAATGTTTCAGCTCTGGCGGTTTATATGCAAATTAAAAGTGCATAATATTAAAATACCGCGCGCATTTTCTCTCTAAACACTGCCTTGCCCCAAGGGCCCGTTCTTCGCTTTTATATATTACATATTTAATTATATAAAATATTTAAAATATGTCAATACGTATTGCAAACTAAATTTAGTTCTCATTGCATAAAAAACAACTCATATGTCAAAAACTTTTTGTACAAATTCATCTTGTAAAATTGTGTTGAAAGTTGTAACATTAAAGTTAGACGTTAAAAAAGAAAAAATTTGTTGATTACTAATTATTTTTTACAGTGGCAATTTAAAATAAAACTGCAACGAAACGGAGATATAAAAAATGGAACAATTGATGCAGAATATAATAAAAGCAGATAAAGAAGCTTTTGAAATAATAAATGTGGCAAAAAAAGAGCGTGAACATATAAAACAGCGCACAATACAAGAGGCAAAAAGAGATTTATTGCTGCGCAAAACTGCACAACAAAAACAAATGGCGTTGCAAGATACAGAATTGCAAAGTGCCGAACAAGAGAAAATGAAAGAAACATACGATGAGTATATTGCAGCAAAACATAAGCTTGACGAAGTGTTTAATATGTATGCAGATGGCTGGAGCGAAGAAATTATAGACAATGTTTTAAATAAATAGCTTAAAAGTAAAAACAGTGGGGAAGGAGCGTTTATATGGATATGTCGGTAATGGCAATGGTGCCCAAGGCAAAAAAAATGTGTGCACAGCGCCTAACACTTGAAGAGTACAGGGCGCTTATGCGTAGGCGAAGCGTACTTGAAGTTGTAATTATGCTTCAAAATCACCCATATTTTACACAAACGCTAAGTGGCCTTGCCCAAACAAACCCACACAGAGAACAAATAGAACAAGCCCTTAGCAGAGATTTGTTTTATAAGTACGAGCAGTTAATGAGATACTGCTTAAATAAAAACGACGTTAGCCACTATTTTGTGGTGCGAAGCGAAATTAATGAAATACTGCATAAATTAAGGCTTATTAGCGTGGGATATCCCGATAGATATATATCTCAGATGCCGGGCTTTTTGGTAAGCAGAACGAAAATTAACTTAATGCAAATGGCGCAGGCAAACAATATGCAAGACATGTTAAAAATATTTTGTAAAACAAAATATGCCGATGCAATAAGAAAAATAATGCCAAAACAGGGCGAAAATTTAGACTATTTAAAATGCGAAAACGTATTTGAAACATTTTATTATAAATATGCAATAAGTAAAATAGATGAAAAAATGAATAAAACAGATGCAAAGCAAACTAAAGAACTTTTTTGCACAATGGCCGAAATTTATAATATAGATTTAATAATTAGAGCAAAAGCATTTTATAAAAAAGAACTAAACAGCGAAAAAATACAGCAACTGTTACTGCCAATATACGGTACACTAACAAAAAGCAAGCTTTTTAAGCTTGCTAAAGCAAACGATATAAACGAGCTTATAACACTGTACAACCAAAGTAAAGCAGCTAATTTTTACGGAAGTATGCCTTTAAATTACAGCGATATTATTGGCGTTAAGCCATACAAAACACTGCGAAAAAAAGCACTAAAGCTTATACATTTTTCTATAAACGCGCAAACGGTATTAGCGGCGCTTTTATGCCTTGCCGATATAGAAAAAAGCAATTTAATAACAGTAGTAGAGGGCGTTAGGTACAACCTACCACCCGAAAAAATAGAGAGATTTTTAAAAATGTAATTATTAATAAATATAAGGCAGGTGATAAACAGTGGGCATGGTAGAGATGAAACACGTTAACATATATGGCCTTGGCAAAGATGCCGACACAGCGCTTAAACTTCTTACAAAGCTAGAGTGCTTTCACCCAAACGACACAGCTAAAGAGCATGGGCAAATAGCAAACGTGCAAGATAACCCTTACATGGCACTATTTATGCAAACGGTTGGGCTTTTAAAAGATTTAGATGTAAAAATAAACTTAACAGCGCAAGAAAATAGTGGGCTTGCAATAAACACAGTAAAAATAACCGTAGATGAGTTTACGGCAAAGTTGGCGCAAAGGCGAACGAGAAAAGCTGAAATTGAAACGCAAATTGCTACATTTGATCAGACAATTAATCAGCTTAGGCACCTAACAAACTTACACACAAATGTAGATGAAATATTTGCATTTAAATATTTAAAGGTGCGTTTTGGCAGGTTGCCTAAAGACAGTTTTGCAAAACTAAGCTATTACGAAAATAAAGCATTTACGTTTTTAAATTTTGACTTTGACGAAGATTTTTATTGGGGTGTTTATTTTGCTCCCGAGTTTGAGGCAGGAGAAATAGACGCAATATTTGCATCGCTTTATTTTGAAAGGTTATGGGTGCCCGATTTTGTACACGGTACACCTGAAGATGCACTTAAAAACATACAGCAGCAGCAAAAAGCTTTGGAAGATGAACTAAAAGATATATCTAATTTAGCCCTTGTTGCAAGCGATGAAGACATACAGCATTTGCAAAAAATAGCATCTTGGTTAAACATACAAAGCCAAATTTTTGAGCTAAGAAGCAACGTAACAGTGCTTGAACAAAGCTATAGTATAAGTGGGTTTGTGCCGGCAGACAGTATGGAAATGTTGCAAAAGGAAATAGATAAACAGCAAGAACTTAAAATGATAATTGACCCAGAGGATAAAAAGACAAAACATAGCAATAGGCCTGTAAAACTTAAAAACGGCAAGTTTGCAACACCGTTTGAAACATACGTAAAAATGTATGGCCTGCCAACGTATGGAGACGTTGACCCAACAAGATTTGTAGCTTTAACTTATGCAATACTTTTTGGCGCAATGTTTGGCGATATAGGACAAGGCATAGTACTTGGCCTTGCAGGTTACTTTATAATGTACAAAAAATTTAAAATGGACGTAGGGCTAATTTTAGTTAGGTGCAGTATATTTAGCGTAATATTTGGTTTTGTATTTGGCAGTTTATTTGGGTTCGAACATATTATGGAAGTGTTTTTTCACGATGTATTGAATTTTAATTTGTTGCCCATAGTGCCGCTTGCACCGGCAAACATAAACGGTATATTAATAGGTGCAATTTCTGCAGGTATATTTATAATTAGCGCGGCAATGGTAACGGGCATATGTGCAAAAATAAAAACAGGCGATATAATTGGAAGCATATTTAATGCAAACGGTCTTGCAGGGCTTGTGTGCTATTTAGGCTTAATAGCTGTTGTTGTTCAAATAGGCCTTGGAATAAGCATACCTTTTGTAGGTAGTACACTGTTTTATATTTTATGCATAGCATTACCTATTTTTATAATTTATTTTAGCGAGCCTTTATGCGAAGTTTTAAAGGGTAAAAAACCGCACGAAACTTTTGGCGAAATGCTTTTAAACGGATTTTTCGAGCTGTTCCACGTATTTTTAAGTTATGCATCTAACACAATGAGCTTTTTGCGTGTGGGCGGGTTTATACTTGTACACGCAGGTATGATGAGCGTTGTGCACACACTGGCGGCACTTACAACTAACACGGTGTTTACCGTGATTATATATATTTTAGGCAACGTGTTTGTTATAGGTATAGAGGGATTGTTTGTTTCTATACAGGTGCTAAGGCTAGAGTTTTACGAAATATTTAGCAGATTTTTTGAGGGCAAAGGAACACCGTTTACACCTATTAAAATAAGTACCAAAATGCAATAAAAATAAACAAATTAATAAAATTAACATGCTTTGTGGCAGAATGGAGTTATTATTATGAATAAAAAAAATAAAATGTTTATGCGTGTACTATTAGTTATGGCACTTGCAACAGCGCTTTTTAGCGTATTTTCGCTTATAGGTTTTGCAAGCGAGGCACAAGTAGTAGAAGAAGAGGCCGCAGCACAAGTTGCACAGGCAGTAGGCTTGGCAAACGGCCTTGGGTATCTTGCGGCGGCGCTTAGCGTTGGCATTGCAGGTGTAGGCAGCGGTATTGCCGTTGCAGCAGCTGCCCCTGCGGCTATTGGCGCCCTAACAGAAGATGAAAAAACTTTTGGTAAATCAATAGTTTTCGTTGCTCTTAGCGAAGGTATGGCGCTTTACGGAATGTTAATTTCTATATTAATATTATCTAATTTATAAAGCACACATATATGTTAATGTGCCAAAAGTGTAACATAAAAACACATTGTTATTGCGGTAAACAATAATTAATAAGGGTAAGTAACATGAAATATTTTTTAATAAGCGACAACGTGGACACACTTGCCGGTATGCAACTTGTTGGCGTAAGCGGAGTGGTTGTGCACGAGGAGAGCGAAGTTAAAGCGGCGCTTGAACAGGCATTTGCGAATAGTGAAATAGGCCTTGTACTAGTTACAGAAAAGCTTATATCGCAATTTTCGTCTTTAGTATTTAATTACAAATTAAAATACAAAAGCCCGCTTATAGTAGAAATGCCCGACAGACACAGTACCAAAAACCCCGGTGATGGTATAAAAAAATATATATCAGAGGTAGTGGGCATTAAGATTTGAGGTGAAGCGCATTGAGTGAGAAAGCACAAAACGAGCAAATATTAAACAGCACAGAGCAACAAAAAAATACAGACAATTCGACGAAGTTTGAAATGGCTGTACTTGAGGCTGCTACAAAGCATGCCCAGCAAATTTTGCAAAAGGCAAAAGAAGAGGGCGAACTTGAATATGAAGAACTTATTAAAAACGATAAGGCTGACGTTGTAGCAGCGCATAAAACCGAAATAGACGCAGCTTTGCGCCGTAAAGTAGCCGGCGAAAAACAAAACAACATGAAAAAACTGCTTGTGTACCGTAAACAACTGGTTAATGGGCTTTTTGCACAGTGCGAAGAAAGCTTGTTACAATTTACAGCATCAGATAAATATACAAATTTTTGCATAGATAAAATAAAACAGCATATAAAAAACAGCGATAAAAACTACACGGTGCTAATAAAAAGCGGTGATGATTTACTAATAGAAAATATAAAAAAAATGTGGCCCGATGTACAAACAGAGGTTGATGACACTATAAAAATAGGCGGTGCAAAAATACGTTGTGGCAATATTTTACACAACGAAACACTTGACAGACGCCTTGAAGATGAGCGAGTTTTATTTGTACAGCGCTGTAATTTGCATGTAAGTACACAAGAAACGGAGACGAATAATGAGCAGTAAAAATTGTGTTTACTCTATAAACGGGCCCGTTGTAACTGTTGCAAATACAAAAGATTTTTCTATGCTTGAAATGGTACATGTAGGCAACAAAGGCCTTTTAGGCGAGGTTATACGTGTAGATGAAAATATAACAACAATACAAGTATACGAAGATACATCATCTATGAAAACAGGCGAAATTGTTAAAGGAAGCGGAGCTCCGCTTTGTGCAACACTTGGCCCCGGTATTATTACAAATATATACGACGGTGTACAGCGCCCATTAGAGGAAATAGCAAAAACACAGGGTGTATTTATACCTACCGGTGCAAGCGCAAATGCAATAGACACACAAAAACTGTGGGATGTAAGCATACTTGCAAAAGTGGGCGACACAGTTAGTGGTGGGGAAATAATAGCAACATGCCCAGAAACAAACATAATAACACACAAAAGCATGGTGCCACCAAACATAAAAGGCACAATAACATGGGTTGCACAAAATGGTAAATATAACGTAACACAGCCAATTGTAAAGGTAAAGCTAAACAAAGGTGGCGAAACAAACATTTGCCTTGCGCAAAAATGGCCTATAAGAACACCAAGGCCTATAAAACAGCGCAAGCCTATTTTTGAACCACTTATTACAGGTCAAAGGGTAATAGATGCATTGTTTCCTATTGCAAAAGGCGGCGCATGTGCCATACCCGGTGGGTTTGGCACAGGCAAAACTATGACACAACACCAGCTTGCAAAATGGTGCGATGCCGATTTAATTGTATACGTTGGCTGCGGCGAGCGCGGAAACGAAATGACTGACGTTTTAGAGGAATTTAAAAAGTTAGAAGATCCTAAAAACGGTAAAATGATGATGGAGCGTACTGTTTTAATTGCAAATACAAGTAATATGCCGGTTGCTGCACGTGAGGCAAGCGTTTACACAGGCGTAACACTTGCCGAATACTACCGCGACATGGGTTACGACGTAGCTATGATGGCAGACTCTACATCGAGATGGGCAGAGGCTCTTAGAGAAATAAGCGGACGACTTGAGGAAATGCCGGCGGAAGAGGGCTTTCCGGCGTATTTGCCAAGTAGGTTAAGTGCGTTTTACGAAAGGGCAGGTTGTGTAAGCACATTGTCGGGCCAAAACGCCAGTGTTACACTTATTGGTGCTGTATCGCCTCAGGGTAGCGATTTTTCCGAGCCGGTTACGCAAAATACAAAAAGGTTTGTTAGGTGCTTTTTGGCGCTGGATAAAGCACTTGCATATGCAAGGCACTACCCGGCAATAAACTGGACAAACAGTTATAGTGAATACTACGAGGATTTAGATCCTTACTATATAGAAAATATGGGTGAAGAATTTTGTACATTGCGCAGTAAAATGCTTGGGCTTTTAAGCGAAGAAAACAGGCTAATGGAAATTGTTAAGTTAATAGGAAGCGATGTGTTACCGGATTCTCAAAAAGTAACACTTGAAGTGGCAAATATTATAAGAACCGGCTTTTTACAGCAAAATGCATTTGTTAAGAACGATACGTACGTGCCACTGGAAAAACAACGCTGGATGATGAGGGCAATAATGCACGTATACGAAAAGGCTTTAAATTTAGTGCAAAACGGCGTGCCTGTAAGTGCAATGAATGAAAAAATGATGTTTAAAAATTTAATTAAAATAAAATACGAAGTGCCAAACGATAAACCGGAGATGTTTGGTGGATATATTGAGGCAACAGACGAGCTTTGCACACAGCTTTTAAGCGAATATAAACAAGACTAAATATTTTTTATTGCAAATTAAAGTATTATATGGCTTGTGCAAGTTAAAATGCATGTGATTGCAATTACGGTAGGAGGAACAAATCATGTCAACAGAATATCTCGGTTTGTCATCAATAAACGGGCCACTTGTGGCTGTACAAGGTGTGCAAAACGTTGGATTTGAAGAAATGGTTGAAATACAAACGCAAGGCGGTAAAAGGCTTGGGCGTGTTGTATCGCTTTATAACGATAAAGCCATTATACAAGTTTTTGATGGAACAAGTGGGCTTTCGCTTAACGAAACAAGTGTTAGGTTTAAAGGCGAACCCATGCAATTGCCCGTTGGCACAGAAATTGTTGGTAGAATTTTTAACGGTGCAGGTGTACCTATAGACGGCCTGGGAGATGTGTACCCCGAAAAATATGCAAACATTAACGGCAGTGCAATAAATCCTGTTTGCCGAAGTTACCCACGCAACTATATAAGAACAGGTGTTTCTAGTATAGACACACTAGTAACGCTTATTAGAGGACAAAAGCTACCTATATTTAGCGGCAACGGTATGAGCCATAATAAACTTGCAGCACAAATTGTAAGGCAGGCAAAAATAAGCGACGACAAGGGCGCTAACTTTGCCATAGTGTTTTGTGCTATGGGTGTAACAAAAGACGTTGCAAGCTATTTTACACGCAGTTTTGAGCAAAGCGGTGCGCTTTCCAGAGTTACAATGTTTTTAAACTTGTCTAGCGACCCAATTGTAGAGCGTATTTTAACACCGCGCTGTGCATTAACTGCCGCAGAGTATTTGGCATACGAGCAAAATATGCACATACTTGTTGTAATGACAGATATGACAAGTTATGCCGAAGCACTTAGGGAGTTTTCGTCTAGCAGGGGTGAAATACCGGGTCGTAAAGGGTACCCGGGGTATTTGTATAGCGACCTTGCAAGCCTTTACGAACGCGCAGGCGTTATAAAGGGAAGAAGTGGAAGTGTTACACAAATACCTATTTTAACTATGCCAAACGACGACATTACACACCCAATACCGGATCTAACAGGATATATTACCGAGGGACAAATAGTGCTGGATAGATACTTGGAACAGCAAAACATATACCCACCAATAAGTGTGCTGCCTAGCCTTTCGCGTTTAATGAAAGACGGCATAGGCGAGGGATACACAAGGAAAGATCACTCGGATGTGAGCAACCAACTTTTTGCAAGTTATGCAAAGGTTAGCGATGCAAGAGGACTTGCAAGTGTTATTGGCGAGGAAGAGCTTAGCACCACAGATAAACTATATTTAGACTTCGGCAATTCTTTCGAGCGTGAATTTTTAGGCCAAGGCGATAAAACAGAGCGCACAATAGAAGAGAGCATAGATCTTGGATGGAGGTTGCTATCTATATTGCCGATAGAAGAACTTGAGAGAATAGATAAAAAGGTGCTTGAAGAGCATTATAAAAAACACTAGTAAAATTTTGTAATATATAGTATAATTTTTAAGCGTGTAATTGCGCAAAAAGAGGTGAAAGCTAATGGCGCAGCAAATGTTTCCAACAAAGGGCAACTTGCTTTTGTGTAAAAAAAATTTATCGCTTGCAAAATTGGGTTTCGACCTAATAGATAAAAAGCGCAACATATTAATGAGAGAGATGATGCGCCTTATAGATGAGGCATCTGCTTTACAAAAGGAAATAGGCGATACGTATAAAAAAGCATACGACTCATTGCAAAGTGCAAATATAACACTTGGAATACAGCACTCGCTTGAAAATTTTGTGCAAGAGGAAAACGGCTTTACAATGACAAGCCACAGCGTAATGGGTGTAGATTTGCCAAAAACAAGCTTAAAAAGCAGCCCACTATTACCTTATTACGGGTTTGGCACTACAAATATGCAGCTAGATACAGCATATATAAGCTTTGATAAAGTTAAGCAGATGTGCGCAAAACTAGCCGCAATAGAAAACAGTGTATACCGCCTTGCCGTAGGTGTTAAAAAAACACAAAGGCGCGCAAATATGCTTGAAAATGTTGTTATTCCAAAACTTGTAGAAAACATCTCTTATATAACATTGTGTATGGAAGAACAAGAGCGCGAAGAATTTACAAGAATGAAAGTAATTAAAAGGCAAAAAAACAGTGACATTAGTTAGTTTACTAATGTCACTGCATATTTACAGCAAACGATTTTTATTGCGTGCCTTGTGCGGTAAAAACGGTATATTACAGTAAAGGCAAAGAGAGGAGCAAAATATGGCAATTAAAGTAGACTTTTTTAAAAAGAAACTTAAAGAAGATGGTGAAAAAAAAGGTAATTTCATGGGTAAAGTAGGCATAATAATAATTGTTATTGCGGTAATACTTGTGGTAACAAATTCGTTTTACATTATAAACGAGCAAGAAAACGCTGTTGTAGTAACACTGGGTGTGCCGCAAACAATAACAAGTAGCGGGTTGCATTTTAAAATACCTTTTATACAAGAGGTGCATATTGTAGATATGACAATAAAAGGTATATCAATAGGTTACAATAACTCAAACGAATCCGTATTCGAAGAGAGCTTAATGATTACATCGGACTTTAACTTTGTTAATGTAGACTTTTTTGTGGAGTATAGGGTTACAGATGCATCGAAATATTTATTTGAAAGCCAAAGCCCGGAGAGTATACTGAAAAATTTAGCGCAAAGTTATATACGCGACACAATAGGACTATACCCTGTAGATGATGTAATAACAACGGGTAAAAACCAAATACAAAGCGAAATAAAAGATAAAATAACTGAAAGGCTAGAGCAAGACGACATAGGACTTCAGCTTATTAATATTACTATACAAGACGCTGAGCCGCCAACACAAGAGGTGCTTAACGCATTTAAAGCGGTAGAAACTGCAAAGCAAGAGGCAGAAACAATTGTAAACAACGCAAACAAATACCGCAGCGAGCAAATACCGGCAGCAGAGGCCCAAGCCGACCAAATAATGCAAGTTGCCGAGGGTGAAAAAGAGGCGAGAATAAACGAGGCAAACGGCCAGGCGGCCAGGTTTAATTCGCTTTACGAGGAATATGCACGTTTCCCATTAATTACAAAACAGCGCATGTACTATGAAACAATGGAAGACGTACTGCCAAACCTAAATGTTATTATACAAGATGAGGGCGGAAACACTATAAATGTATTAAACCAAGGTGCTTTGCAAAATAGTTCGCAAATACTAGCGCCGTCGGCAGCACAATAAGAAAGGGGCAATTTAACATGAGAAAAGTAGTAAAAGTAACTTTAGTGTGGAAAATAATAATTGCACTATTAATATTATTTGCAATTGTCTCTTCAAGCGTTGTTATAACAAACCAAAACAGGTACAGCGTTATAAGGCAATTTGGCGAAGTAACAACAATATACACAACACCGGGCATTGCATTTAAAATACCTTTTATACAAACATCTAGCGAACTTAACAAAGAAATTATGCTGTACGATTTACCTATATCTGATGTAATAACAAAAGATAAAAAAACAATGGTGGCCGACAGTTTTGTTATGTGGAAAATTACCGACCCAAAATTGTTTATACAAACACTTAACGGCAGTGTATATAACGCCGAAAATCGTATATCTAACAGTGTGTACAACAGCTTAAAAAATACAATAAGCGCAAAAAGCCAAAACGAAGTTATAAGCGGAAGAGATGGAGAGCTTGCGAATGAAATACTTGATGGCGTGGGAGATTCTTTAGAGCAGTACGGCATTACATTGCTTAGCGTAGAAACAAAGCGCCTAGATTTACCCGACGACAACAAAGAGGCTGTGTACCAGCGTATGATAAGTGAAAGAAATAACATAGCGGCAAGCTTTACAGCGCAAGGCGAAAGCGATGCACAAGTAATACGCAGTACAACAGATAAAGAAGTGGAAATAATGTTAAGTGAGGCCAGAGCGCTTGCCGATGCAACGGTAGCTGAGGGTGAGGCAGAGTATATGAGCATACTTAGCGAAGTGTATTCGGACCCTGATAAAGCCGACTTTTACACATATGTGCGCTCTTTAGACGCGGCAAAAGCAAGCCTTGAAAATTCAAACAATACATTGTTTTTAAACAGCGATTCTCCGCTTGCAGAAATTTTTTATAATATAGAACCTTAATTATAAAAGCAAATAAATAACAAAAAGCATAAAGGCGCACCGAAAGGTGCGCCTTTAAAATATTTATAATAAATTATAATTTTTCACAGCCAAGTAATTTCATAAATTTATCGTAAGCTCTCATGCCCTCGCTTGTTTGTTTAAACACACCTGCGTGCTCAAGGCATGTTTCAAATTTTACGCCAACCTCTTTTTTTACGGTATCCATAGCGTGCTCGGCGCTTAGCTTTTCGGTGTATTTTTGCTGTAAATAATCAATCCACTCAGCATGCTCTGGTGCGCTTTCTTTTACGCTATGGGCACTTTGTACGCCTTCAAGTACTTGTGCAATATCGGCGCATTGATTTTTAAGCCTTGCCGGTAATATGGCAAGGCCCATAACTTCTATAAGGCCTATGTTCTCTTTTTTAATATGATGAATTTCTTTATGTGGGTGGAATATACCGTCGGGGTATTGCTCGCTTGTGCGGTTATTTCTTGGCACAAGATCAAAAATATACTCCTCATTTTTCTTGTGCAATATTGGTGTTATTGTGTTGTGTAAAGTTTTAATATCGCCATTTTGTGTATAAGCAACAATACCTGCATCTTCGTCTGTATACTGTCTCCATGCGCTTAAAACGTCGTTTGCAAATGCTAAAATTTGCTGTTTGTCTTTTCCTTTAACACGCAAGCTAGACATAGGCCATTTTATATTGTTTATTGTAATGCTGGGGTAGCTTTTGTGCGTATATGTGCAAATTGTTTTTGCACTTTGCATAGGAAAGCTGTAATACCCACCCTGAAAATGGCTGTGGCTTAAAATACTGCCACCTACAATTGGTAAATCGGCATTACTGCCGCAAGTGTAATGTGGAAAAATATCTACAAAATCAAATATCTGCTCAAAAGATCTATAATTTACGCTCATATCCTCGTGCTTATGGCTAAACACAATACAGTGCTCGTTATAATAAACATATGGGCTGTATTGCATATACCATTGCTCGTTACACAATGTAAAAGGCACAACCCTGTGTGTTTGCCTAGCCGGAAAATTAATTCGCCCGGCATAACCTATATTTTCTATACAAAGCATGCATTTTGGGTAATCCGATGCAGGCGCAAGGCGCTCTAGTGCAATAGTTTTAGGGTCTTTTTCGGGTTTTGTAAGATTTATTGTAATTTCAAGTTTGCCGTAATTTCCTAAATAGTCCCACTTAATATTTTTATGTATTTGTGCTGTTCTAATGTAGTTGCTTTTAATGCATATACCGTAAAACCATTTTGTGGCGGCAACTGCACCTTGTGTGCTTAACAGGTGGTTAAACTTAGTGCTAACCTCGCTTTGCCTAGGCATAAGTGTACCCATTATTCTCGCCTCAAAATTAACGCGCAATGTGTCAACTTCACCGTCAAAAAGCTGTTTTTGCTGTGCGTTATTTAAAAGATCATTTAAAATTGAAGTTGGGGTATCATCGCAAGGCTCTTTCATAACACTAACAATTTCTTCGTTTGTGCAGGGCTTAGCTAAATTAAACATATCTAGCAGTGTGTTTCTTACAACAAATGCATCTGTGTTTGTAATTAGCTCGTGGCAAATTCCGTACCAAACCAATCGCTCTATATTTATAGCTGTATTGTCGTGTTTGTCCATAAAAAGCCCCCTTAATAATAGTTTTAAATAAATTACTGTTTAATTACATTATAATATATAAAACCAAACATACAATATAAATTTGTTGCCAAGGCATGGTTGCAAGTCTCTAATAAGGTTTGCACACAGCTGTACATGTATTGACTTTAATATAATTTGACATTATAATGTTTAAAAGCAAACAATATAAAATTAAGGTATGGGAGTTAAAAATGAAACGCATTGAATTAAAATCTTTATTTAAAAATATGCCAAACGACGGCGAGAAAGTAACAGTTTGCGGCTGGGCAAAAACGCTTAGAGACTCTAAAAATATAGGGTTTATATCTTTAAGCGACGGCACAGATTTTAAAACAGTGCAAGTTGTGTTTGAGAGCGAAAAGCTTAACAATTACAAAGACGTTGCAAAGTGCGGTGCAGGTGCAAGTTTTAGCATTTGCGGAACAGTTGTTCACACACCAAACGCAAAGCAACCATTTGAAATAAATGCAGATACTATTGAAATATTAGGCGAATGCCCGGGCGAATACCCTTTACAAAAAAAGCGCCATACACTGGAGTTTTTGCGCACAATGACACATTTGCGACCAAGAACAAACACACTGGGTGCAGCATTTAGGGTAAGAAGCGTTGCGGCGTTTGCCATACATAAATTTTTTAACGAAAGAGGCTTTGTATATAGCCACTCGCCAATAATTACAGGTAGCGACTGTGAGGGCGCAGGTGAGATGTTTAGAGTTAGCACACTTAACCCAAGCGATGTGCCTTTGACAGAAAACGGTGCAGTAGACTATGAAAAAGACTTTTTTAAACGTGAAACAAGCCTTACAGTATCTGGCCAATTAGAGGCAGAGGCAATGGCTATGGCTTACAGCAAGGTGTATACTTTTGGTCCAACTTTTAGGGCCGAAAACAGCAACACACCTCGTCATGCATCCGAATTTTGGATGATTGAACCTGAGATATCTTTTGCAGATTTAAACGACAACATGGATTTGGCACAAGATATGGTAAAAAGCATTGTTTCGTATATACTTGAGCAATGCCCCGACGAGATAGACTTTTTTAACCAGTTTGTAGATAAAGGGCTGAAAGAGAGATTAACAGCGCTTGTAAACAGCGATTTTGAGCGCATAACATACACAAAGGCAATAGAAATTTTACAACCACACAACGATGAGTTTGAATATAAAGTTGAGTGGGGTTGCGACTTGCAAACAGAGCACGAAAGATATATAACAGAGAAAATTTATAAAAAGCCTGTGTTTGTAACAGATTATCCAAAAGACATTAAGTCTTTTTACATGCGCATAAACGACGATGGCAAAACAGTAGCAGCAATGGATATGCTTGTGCCGGGTGTTGGCGAGCTTATTGGCGGAAGCCAGCGTGAAGAGCGCTTAGATATGCTTGAAAAGCGCATAGATGAAATGAACCTAAACAAACTCGATTATGAATGGTATTTGGATCTTCGCAGGTACGGCACTGTAAAGCATTCCGGTTATGGCCTTGGCTTTGAGCGCTTAATAATGTATATAACAGGCATAGCAAATATACGCGATGTTATACCGTTTCCAAGAACACCGGGTGGATTTTAACAGCATAGCGGTATAAAAAATTTATTTTGGCAATAAAATAATAAAAAATAAATAAAGCCCAATACGAATTAACCGTATTGGGCTTTATTTTTGTTATTAAAAATAATAAGCACATATGCATAAAGCATATTATTTTTTATTTTTTTTGAAAATGCCGGTTATTTTACCGGGTATAGTAAGCTGTTGCATGTATATAGCGCCCGAAACAGCTAATAGCAAAACCATAGGTAAAAAGTTTATTAAGTATTTTGGTTTTGTTTCCCAAAAACTTAAAAACACAAATATGCCAAAAACAGATATTTGCATAAGCGTAATTAAATCTATTTTACCTTTAAAACTTTTATAAAATAGAGAAAAAACCATTAAAAGTAATATGGCAAGGTGGTATATACTGGTGTAGTATGTAAAAGGCGCATAAAGTGCTCTGTTTGGGTACACAATGCTATGTATTGGAGTATTTGAGTTTACCGCTTCTACAATATATTTTTGCGCGTCGTATTTGCCGTCGCCCCACGTAATGGCTGCTTTGCTAAACAAAAACTGTACATACGTAACAGGTGTATAACTGCTGTACCTTTTAATTAATTCGCTTTTTAAATATTCTTCTCTTGCGGCAAATGTGTCGTATTTTATAACTTCCTGTACTATTTCATCTTTGTAGTTTCCATCCCCGTACGAGCCGTAAACAAACTGCAGTGTAATTGGAAGTCCGGCGCCGCTTTCGGGCTCTATATCTATCCAGTTGTTGTTGTAAAAATATGCATCCCAAGCAGATATTAACCCCACAGTTACAACACATAAAATAGCACATTTACAAAGTGTTTGTTTAAAATTGTGTGTTAAAAAAATATAAATGCAAATGGCCACAAGCATAACAAGTACACTGCCCTTTAGCCAGTACCCAACAAAAATAATAAATGCAGTTAAAATTAAAAGCAAATATTTTAAACCCATGTTTTTGCATGTGCTACTTTTATGGTAAACAAAACATACAAGTAACGGTATAAACATGCTAAGTGTATCGCTGTAAAAATGAACTGTCCATAAATAGTACGGTGCAAAAAACACGGAAAATAATAATGTTAGAAGCGTTACGCTTTGCCTGTTAAAAATTAACTTAGAAAAATAAAGCATAAGTACTATTGATAAGTTCATTAAAACTGCATTAAATACAATACCAGCAATTGTGGCTGTTTGCCCGCCTATGTATATGCCAAAAAAAGACATTACCTTGTAAAAGGCCGTTAATGTTAGGCAAAGACCAATATTGTTTGGGCATGGTATGTAATAGCCGCCCCTGCCGTCTAGCAAATCTCCGTAATGTATAAAATTAGCGGCATCGTTAAGCACAACTTCTAAATCGGTTAAAGGGTATATCATAAGTTGTATGCCCACAGTTAGTTGTATAAAAAATGCAACAATACTTATACTGCCAATAATAATAAAAAATTTGTGCTTTGTTAGTTTGTCTATAATAAAAGCAAAATAGCGCAAATAAACAAATATGGCCGCAATAAAGGCAAAAGCAAGCAACCAAAGTGCAAGAGTATTATTTACAAGCGACATGCTCATTATAACAACAACAATTGCCATAATTACGCCAAACACTGCGCCTAAAGCCCGAGATAAGAATATTTTCATTTATATGCTCCGTTCTGCCGCTTTGCGCCGGCCACATATAATAAAGCGCAGTTTTAAACAAACGTAAAATAAAAGCGCTAACATATGTAAAGTTACCCGTTAATTATAAATGCATATAAAGCAAAAATCAATACTAAAAATGGTATTAAAAATGCAATAAACTAAATTAGTAGCAATAAGCTAATATTAATAAAAAAACCTTTTAAGCATAGCTTAAAAGGTTTTTTTAAAAAATTTAACAAAATTAGTTAAATGCTCTGTCAAAAATTAGCTCGTCGTCCATTGTGTAGTACTCAAGCACAACTGCATTTAATTCAGGTAATGTAAGTTTAATTGTGTCGTAAGAAGTTTGGAAGAAAGAAGCAAGTCCTTCAATTTCTTCTTCTACAACAGGTGTAATTTCGCTAATGTCGCCAATGTCAGTTGTAAACTTGTAAGTATAAACTAAATCATTGTCTCTTGCAATAATGTCAGCTTCAATTCCTTGCTCTAATAAATCTGCAAACTGTGCTTCGTTTTCAGCTTTAATAGCAGTTACAAAATCATCCATTGTAACTTCAACTTCAGAAGCTGCCTCTGGTGCACTTTCTGCTACAGGTTGAGAAGCCACAGATGAAACAACTTCACTTGCGCTCTCCTCGCTAGACGAACAAGCTGTAAATGTTAGCAACAAAGCAACAGATAAAGCTATTAACATAATTTTTTTCATAGTATTGTCCTCCGAAAATAAAAATTTACTAGTCACAGCAAAGGTGACTAGTAAATGATTATAACAGGTTTTCGTCAATATGTCTATAAAAACTTTTAAATTTTTGTGTGTTTTTTCAAAAAAATACTTTTTATCAACAAAAAACTAGTTTTCTCCCTTAGAAATAGCTTTGTTAATAAAGTCTATTTGTAGCGATACTTCGTTAGCTATTTCGTTGCTGTTCTCTGCAGTTTTACTTGTTTGATTTATATCAGACATTAAGCTGTTAATATTTGTTAATATATCTTCTACTGCCTGTACTTGCACTTCTATTATCTCATTTATCTCAGAAACTTTAAGCGATGTGTCTTTACTGCTTTGTATAACAACTTCCATATTTTTGGCAGCTTCTTTAATAAAGTTAGAGCCCGATTGAATGTTATTTACGCTATCGCTTACAAGTTTACTACTAACACTTGCCGCCTCCGAACTTTTTGATGCAAGGCTTTGAACTTCATCGGCAACAACGGCAAAGCCTTTGCCGGCGGTGCCCCCTGCCCTTGCGGCCTCTACAGCTGCGTTAAGTGCAAGTATATTGGTTTGAAAAGCAATATCTTCAATTTGTTTAATAATATCAATAATTTTTTTGTTAGACTCTTCCATATTGGAAATAACGTTAACCGCATCGTTCATGTTCTCGTTACTTTTTTCAAGTGCAGCGGTATTCTCGTTAACTATCCTGCTAGAATCGAGTGCGATTTTTTGTGTTGTTTTTATTTCTTGTGAAATGTTGCTACTTTTTGCTGCAATATTTTCAATAATAAATGTTTGGTCGCCCGCTGTAAGGTTTAAATCGTTTGCCATGCTAAGCATTTGGTCAGACGTCTTTTTAAGGTTGTTACTTCTTTGCTTTATCTCATTAAAAGCAGTGTGTATTTTTTCGCTGTGTTCTTTTTGCTCTATCATTTTAACTTCAAGTTGCTCTAATAAACCTTGGCTTGTTTTTTCTTTTTCGGCAGCAGAGGCTTGAAATGTTAAAACCCAGTGAAGCATAATATACAAAAATAATAAACTAAAGTTAAGGCCTAAAATATTGCGCATTAAAAACGATGTTGTAACATTTTCGTACAATGTATCTCTAAATAAAAAAGAAATTAAAATTACAACGTCGGTAGAAATTGCCTGAATAATAATAATTTTTTTATAAAAATAAATACAGTTAAAAGCTATAACCGCGGTAATAAGTGAAAAACTACCTGCAAATTCGCCACCTAAAATACCAAAAAGCATAATAACAATATATTGCGAAAACGTAATTATATAAACTGTTACGCTTTTATTGTATTTAGCTTGTGCAATTTTGGTTAAAGATAAAATTACAACGAGAGCTAAAAGGACACCTATTCCCATCAAAATTTCATTACTAAAAAAATACAATATAGAGTAAAGCACGCCACCTGTCAATAATACAATCATATTAATTTTAAATAAAGTGTCTTGTTTTTTATCTGCGCTTTGCATAATAATGTCCTTTCGTTCAAGCACAATAAAAGTGCAATTTGTTTATTAATACCTATCTATCTAAATTTATTATACTTACTATATTATATAAAGTCAATTAAATAATTTTTTGCTTAAGAATAAAAAACGGCAATAAAATAAAAAGCTTTGTTGCACTGCAAAAATGCAACAAAGCTTTAAAATATTATAATTTACATAACAAACAATAATTACTTTTCAATAAAAGCTGCATTTAGTTTGCTTTTACTTGTAATTAAAATTGCCGCACCTATTATAAATAATATTATAATAGAAAATATAGCGTAAGAACTGCGACCGGTTGCTGTTCTAACAAAAGCGTAAATTGCAGGCCCCATAATGGTAGATACTTTGCCAAAAATATCAAAAACACCAAAGTATTCGTTAGAATTTTCGGCAGGTATAATTTTGCCAAAGTAAGAACGAGAAAGTGCTTGTATACCGCCCTGAACAAGACCTACACCTACTGCCAAAACCCAAAATATCATTAAACTTTGGTTTAGTGTTAAAAAGCCTTCCTCTAGGCCAAAGCCCATAATAAAGCCAAGTATACAAATTATAAAATAAATAAATACGCTGCCTATAAGCATATTAATGCTGCCAAATTTTTTTGTTAAGTTTCCAAACATAATTGCACATGGAAAAGCAACAACTTGTGTTACAAGCAAGGCTAAAATCATACCTGTGCTGTCTAATCCAAGCGAGGTACCGTATGCTGTAGACATAGAAATAACAGTGTGCACACCGTCTATATAGAAAAAGTATGCTATCATAAAAAGTAAAAGCGCCTTATTTTGAGACATTTTTTTAAGTGTATTAAATAAATTTTTAAACGTTGTGCCAACTAAATTGCTTTTTGGCATTTCTGTGCCGTGTAGTTGTGTGCAATTTTTAAGTATGGGTATACTAAAAAGCCCCCACCACGCAACACAAATAATAACAGAAATTTTAACGGCTAAAATACCGTCTACGCCAAAACTCTCGCCAAATGTAATTAAAGCAATACATACTAAAAAAGGTATTGTGCTACCGCCAATATAACCAAGGCCATAGCCCCAGCTGCTAACTCTGTCCATTCTGTCGCGTGTTGTTACGTCTGTTAAAAAGCTGTCGTAAAATACGTTTGCGCCGCTAAAACCAATAGCCGAAAATATATAAGCTATAAGTAACATTTGCCAGTTTTCGGTTAAAGCACAAAAAGTTGTGCCGGCAAGGCCTATAAATAAAAATGTGCCCAGCAGTTTTTTCTTCATGCCTTTATAGTCGCCAACAGAGCCTAAAATAGGTGCGAGTATTGCAACACAAGCTGTAGATATAGATGTGCCTATACCAAACCAACTGTCACCACCTGCACCCACAATGCCGGTAAAGTAAATAGGAAAAATAGCAGCAACCATTATTGTTGCATATGCCGAACATGCCCAGTCGTACAGAATCCATGATTTTTCGGATTTTGTAAATTTTTTGTCCTGTTTTTCTATTGTCATTTTTTACTCCATTCTACCGTTTTACAATTGTATAATGCGCTTAAACGGCATGTTATTATTTTGCAAAAAATAAACTGTTGTAAAATATTTAACATAATACAACAGTAAAATTTGCATACTATAACATATATATTAATAGTGTATATTATTTTTTGTAAAATGCAATAGCGATATAAGGTTAATTTTACGTTAATTAGTAAATTTTGTTGCAATTTTATTTATTTTGGTGTATTATATATAAAAGTAGTAATTAACTTTATGTGCGAAAGAGATATAATATGTTAAAACAACAATTTACAAATACATATTATTATTACGGCTATTGTTTTAAAAGCAATGGCTATGCTAACGTGCGTAAAAGTGTAAATTATTAAAAAGTAAAACACTAAAACGTTACAACACGCAAGCCTTATAAAAGGGCTTGCGTGTTTTTTATTGTTTTATATGCGCTTTTTAAATTAATTTGGTAACTATTATTATACATTATATAAGGAGAAAAATTATGATTATTATTTTTAAACAAAATGCAAGCGAAAAAGGCATTGAGATGCTGTGCAAAGAATTTGAACAAAAAGGGTTGAAAATACATAACTCTAAAGGTGAACACACACATTTGATTGGCTTAATAGGTGATACACTAAGCGTAGATATAGACCTAATTAGGGCAAACGAGCTTGTGGCAGAGGTAAAACGGGTTAGTGAACCTTATAAAAAGGCCAATATAAAGTTTCGCCCACAAGACACGGTGGTAAATGTAAAAGGGAAAAAAATAGGCGGAGACAATTTTTGTGTAATGGCAGGCCCTTGCAGTGTAGAAAGTGAAACACAACTTGGCAGCATTGCAAATAGCGTTAAACAAAGCGGCGCTACATTTTTGCGCGGTGGTGCATTTAAACCCAGAACCTCACCGTATGCTTTTCAGGGAATGCGTGCCGAGGGATTAGAACTGCTTTTAAAAGCAAGAGAAAAAACGAACTTGCCTATAGTAACCGAAATTATGGACACAAGCCACATAGACATGTTTGAAAACGTAGATGTAATACAAGTGGGTGCAAGAAACATGCAAAACTTTGAGCTTTTAAAAGAGCTTGGAATGTTAAAAACTCCAATATTATTAAAAAGAGGGCTTTCTAACACAATAGAAGAATGGCTTATGAGTGCTGAATACATAATGGCCGGAGGCAACGAAAACGTTATATTATGCGAGAGGGGTATACGCACATTTGAAACAAGCACAAGAAATACGCTGGACTTATCTTGTGTGCCAATGCTTAAAACAAAAACACACTTGCCAATTATTATAGACCCAAGCCACGCAACGGGGTTGTCGTGGATGGTAGAGCCACTTGCTATGGCGGCAATTGCGGTTGGTGCACACGGCTTAATGATAGAGGTGCACAACGACCCGGCACATGCATTGTGTGACGGAGCACAAAGTTTAACACCAAAACAGTTTGATGTACTTATGGAACGCGTTAAAAAAACAACTGCGTTTTTTGATAAAAAATTAAGCGTATAATATAGTATTATAAGAGATAGTAATAATGCATGTATTTTACCGCTACTTTACTTAAAATGTGTAAAGTAGCGGTATTTTTAACAAAAACAGCGATATATCGAAATAAACCATATATTAAAGACTGCTATGTAAAATTATTTAAAAAAAATAAGCATTTATTTTTAAATAAGTGTTGACAAGTAAAGTTAAATTATGGTATTATAACTAGGCTGTCTTGTGCGTAATGAATGCGAGGAGCAAAAACAAATCGCAAAAAAACACAAAAAAGTTCAAAAAAAGTATTGACAAAGGGAAAGAGATTTGATATACTAATTGA
>CAYJGU010000021.1:0-34368 GCA_964369925.1 uncultured Bacteroides sp.
TAATATACTAGACAATTTTGCCTGTGATACCCCATTAACACGCCTAAGTTCTTTTAACCTGTTTGCAAACATTTAGTTACCTCCTAAATAATTAACAACAAAATTTATATATAACCATAAAATTAAATGTTTTTCTATTATTACAACTACATATTACCACATGTAGTTGTAATTGTAAAGATAAAATATAAAAAAAGTTGTAAAAAAGTATTGACAACAACCATTTGTTGTAGTATTCTGTAAATGTAAAGAAATTTCACTTATCGGAAGGGGAAAAATTATGTTAAAATCAATTATTAGTTTTATATCAAAAATGTTTATCGTATCAGCTATATTAATGTGTTTTTATCAATTTGCGTCTATGCTTTCCGGCCAAAGCCAAATTTTACATAGCGTTTTATTGTTAGCTGCCGGCGTATATTCTATAAATGCTTTTATAAAACTAGACAAGTATATATGCCGCAAAAAACCTCTTAAAGTATCATCGCTGCGCGTAATAAAATCCGAATCTCCTTTGCGCTCGGCATAAGTAATAATTTATTATTATGTTTTTGCTTTTATAATTTGTATAATTCTATAATTTTTGTTTATAATTAAATTTGTACTGCTTAATTATATATTGTTTATTAAAATTGTTGACAATTAGTACTTATATTATATAATTAAATTATATTCTATTAACCCATTAACGAAAGGTAACATTTATGAAAAAAATATTATTTGCAACAATTATAATATGTTTATTATTAACCGCTTGTTCAAATGGAATTACCGATGGCAATTACACAGCTCAAATGACTAGCGACGACCATGGTTGGACTGACACTTTATCTGTAACATATGAAGGCGGCAAAGTACAGTCGGCAACATTCGAATCTATACATGAAGATGGCAGTTTAAAAAGTGAAACAACACCAGAGGAGTATCCGATGGATCCTCACCCTTCAGAATGGATACCAACGCTTAGTGAAAATATTAAAAATGCCGACAATGCAGACAGCATTGATGGTATTGCAGGCGCTACCATTGGTACAACTAATGCAAAACTAATGATGAAAGCCATAGAAGAAAAAGCTAAAGCCGGTGATACAGATACTGCTATGGTATCTGCTGAGTAGTTTTAAATTATTAGTTGGTATAACATGTTAGCAACTCATTTTTGCAATAGTAATTAGTTAAAAAATTAAAACCCCTATGGTTGGCTTTGTTTAGCTATCCACAGGGGTTTTTTTAATGTAATTGTTCTATCATGCCATTTACGTATGCGTATAAAAGCATTTTCAAATCTTCTATTTTTTTTACTATCCCAACACCTCTATCAGTATCTGCAATAGTAATGCGCTGTTTATAATTTTCAACAATAATATTTTGCGAGTGCATATCATTATTTTCTTCAATTACAGCATTAATACCTTTAAAAGGATGATGCTCTGATATAAGAAGCTGATAACTATTGGACACTAATGTGTAACCGGATATACCCGTAACTTTTTGATACGCTTTAGATATACCACCATCTATAACAAGAAGCTTGCCACCGGCTTTTATTGGAGATTCACCTTTAATAATTTCTACAGGCACATGACCGTTTACTATATGAGAACAACGTGCAGTAATGCCAAACTCTCTTAAAATAAGCTCTACTGCTGTACGATTTTTAATATTTTCATAATATGGATCTTTATCCTCTTGCCAAGTTTGTTCATCATTAACAAGAGCTCTTTCAAAAGTAGCCATTTTTATTTTTCCGTTTAGCGGGGAATGCCCACCGCACCATAAAAACCACATAAAGTCGAGCCCAAAAATTTTATCTTCGCCTCTTCCATATCCTGCCTGCTTACAAATTTTATCACATAAATCTAGGTATGCTTTCCCGCTATATTCTTCGCCTTTGTATTTAAATAATGCAAACGAGCCGTCTTCTCCCATTGGTATACACCCATGGTAAAGCAAATTATTATCGTGAATACGATACATACTACCTTTTTTAAATAAAAAATTAACATGCTTTTCAAGCAGCTTATTATTTAAAAACGAATTTTCCAGTTGTTGCATTACTAAATCTTCTTCTTGTGTTAATTTATATGGGTCGTTAAAATCAACTGTAGGGAAATTTACATCGTTTAGCTCAAATTCTTTTCCATCTATTTCAACTGTGCCTTTTTCAACGTCAATTTTATTTAGTAAAAGCCTGTCTTCCATTTCAAATTCAGGTCTTTTTAAAATAATTTGTCCTTCTAATTTAAGTTGTATAATAGTTATGGCCTTATGTACTTTTGTTGCTAATTCCATGTTGCTAATTTCTATACTCTTTGGTAAAGAATCTTTATCGTATTTTGGCTTAAACCCGGCACAATCATCATCTTTGTACTCTTTAATTGCAAAAACAGCCAATGGTCTTATATTAAGTCCATACCCCTCTTCAAGGCAGCTAAAGTTATTATACCTTATACTGTTTCTAATAACGTTTGCTATTGCAGCTCTATGCCCAAGTGACGCAGCCATCCATACTATGTCATGATTTCCCCACTGTATATCAATATTTTCTGTGTTACATAAATGCTCCATAACTAAATGAGCGCCATTACCTCTATCAAAAATATCGCCTATAATATGCAACCTATCAATTATCATATTTTGTATCAAAGTACAAAGCTCAATTACAAAACTATCTGCACGGCCTATATCAATAATTGTAGTTAATATATTGTCAAAATACTCCTGCTTATTAACCTCATAATTATCAGTATACATAAGTTCGTCAATTATATATCTAAAATCTTTTGGCAGCGCTTTTCTAACTTTTGAACGTGTGTACTTTGAAGTTACGACACGGCAAATCATAACTAGCTGCAATAATATATTTTTATACCATTTATCTGTGCAAAGCCCCTTTGACTTTTGCTCTGCAAGTTTTTCACTTGGATAATATATTATTGTAGAAAGTAATTCTTTTTCATCCGTTTCAATTGTTTCGCCAAAAAAGTTCTCAATTTTTCTTTTTATTGAGCCCGAAGCATTTTTAACAATGTGCAAAAACACCTCATATTCACCATGTATATCACTTATAAAGTGCTCGGTACCTTTTGGCAAATTTAATATAGCCGACAAATTTATTATCTCAGTAGATGCCGACTGTATTGTTGGGTAGCTTTGTGATAAAAGCTTTAAATATTTCAGTTCTTTCTCTACTTTTTCTTGTGTAAACACATCTACTCCTTTATTAACTATATTTTAATTTTTTATTTATCAGGGTGTAAATTTAAAGCTATCTTTAAGTGTTACTACTCTGTTAAATGTATTTTCAAATTTAGAATCTAAAGTAAAGTAACCCATTCTTACAAATTGATATGTTTCTTGCAATTTTGCATCGGAAAGCGATTTTTCCATTTTACAATTAATCAATTTTTTAACACTGTTTTCGTTTAGCAGTTCTTTAAAATCCATGCCCTCAGGAATATCATTCATATTTTCTTGTACAAATAAGTTTTCGTATAAATTAACATTTGCCTCGTGGCAATGCGCACAGCTTACCCAGTGAATTGTGCCTTTAACTTTGCGCTTGTCAGCCGGCATCCCGTTACCTGTTTCAATATCGGCATCGCAGTGCACTGCTACTACATTACCGTTTTCGTCTTCGTCTACACTTGTGCACTTTACAATGTAAGAGCCCATTAAACGCACTTCACTGCCAACTGTAAGGCGTTTAAACTTAGGTGGTGGCACAATTGCAAAATCCGTTTGCTCTATCCACAATTCTTTCGAGAACATTACATCTCTTTTACCTGCATTTTCATCTTTTGGGTTGTTCGGCAACGGGAATGTTTCGGTTTTATCTTCAGGGTAGTTGTCTATAATAAGTTTTAAAGGCTCTAGCACCGCAACACGCCTTTGTGCTGTTGCGTCTAGCTCTGTTCTTATACAGTAATCAAGCATTCTAAAATCTAGCAAACTGTTAGATTTTGCCACACCCGCAAGTTCTACAAATTTTAAAAGGCTTGTAGGAGTATACCCGCGTCTTTTTAATCCTTTCAGCGTAGGCATTCTTGGGTCATCCCAGCCATCCACCGTTTTTGTCTCTACAAGTTCCCTTAAATAACGCTTGCTCATTACAGTATTTGTAATGTTCAGCCTTGCAAATTCTCTTTGCTTTGGAAATTCACCATAGCCTAAATTTTGTACAACCCAATCGTAGAGTGGTCTGTGGTTTTCAAATTCCAAACTACACATAGAGTGTGTAACGCCCTCAATTAAATCTTGTATTGGCTGCGCAAAATCGTACATAGGGTATATGCACCATTTGTCTCCCTGCCTGTGGTGGTGTGAAAATTTTATTCTGTACAATGCAGGATCACGCATATTCATATTTGGGCTTGACATATCAATTTTAGCTCTAAGTGTCTTTTCCCCTTCAGCAAACTCACCGTTTTTCATTCTTTCAAATAGTTCTAGGTTTTCTTCTGGTAATCGGTTTCTCCACGGGCTTTCTTTTCCTTTTTTACCTGCATCGCTACCTCTGTACTCTTGCATTTGCTCACGGTTTAAATCGCATACGTATGCCTTACCGTCTGCTATAAGTTTTTTAGCAAACTCAAAGCATTTGTCAAAATAATCACTTCCGTAAAAAATACCACCATTGGGAATAGTTCCAAGCCATTCTAAATCTTCCCTAATGCTTATAACATATTCGTCATCTTCTCTATCAGGATTTGTATCGTCATATCGCAAATTAAATTTACCACCATATGCATTTGCAATACTCCAGTTTATCCATATAGCCTTAACGCTTCCTATATGCAAGTAGCCATTTGGCTCCGGCGGAAAGCGAGTATGAATTTCACTAATTTTATTAGCGGCTAAGTCTTCATCTATAATTTGTGTTAAAAAATTTTCGGGTTTTTGTGTCATTTTAATCTCCGTTCTGCAATAGAAAAGCAAAATCTATAGTTATTTCTTTTTGTTATCGTTTTATTTTATCATACCAATTAAATTTTCACAAGTTTACATTTAATTGTTATAGCATTTCATTTTTTATACCTTTATTTAAAATTGCATCATAATCGATAAATTCAAATATATCGTTTTCAAATGCCTCGCTATAACTGCGCAGTGTTTCTAAAGTTAAATCCTCTATTGCACAATTTTCATCTTCACATTTAATTACAATTTGCCCCACTATGCTGTGCGCATCTCTAAATGCCACACCGTGTGCTACTAAGTAATCTGCCACTTCCGTTGCATTTAAAAATCCTGTTTTAACGCTTTTTTTCATATTTTGTGGGTGAACTGTCATTGTAGCAATCATTCTCTCGGTTATAGGAAGGCACAATTTTACTGTTTCAAGGGCATCGTAAAAAAGTTCTTTATCCTCTTGCATGTCTTTATTATAAGCAAGAGGTAACCCTTTCATTAAAGTTAACAATGCTTGCAAGGCTCCGTAAACTCTACCTGTTTTACCCCTTATAAGTTCTGCACCGTCAAAGTTTTTCTTTTGCGGCATAATAGAACTGCCTGTTGTATATGCATCGCTTAAACTTATAAATTTAAACTCACTTGTTCCCCACAAAATTAGCTCTTCACTCAACCGCGATAAGTGCATCATAATAATACTAAATGCACTTAACACCTCAAGCTCATAGTCCCTGTCTGAAACTCCATCTAAAAAATTAGCGTAAGGACGCTTAAATTCAAGTTCTTTCGCTGTAATATCTCTGTTAATAACGTGCGTTGTACCTGCAAGTGCACCGCAGCCCAAAGGGCATTCGTCCATATTATCCAGTGCAGCCATCAAACGCCTTTCATCTCTAGAAAACATACCATGATACGCCATAAGATGTGCTTTCATTGTAATTACTTGAGCACGTTGTAAATGTGTATAACCCGGCATTATATAAGGGTTGTTGTTTGCAACATTTTTAAGTGTATTAAGCAGTTCCTCTAGCATTTGCAAAACACTTTTAATCTCGTCGCGCACAAATAATTTCATATCTGTATTAACTTGGTCATTTCTGCTACGTGCAGTGTGTAGTTTTTTACCTACATCTCCCACACGCTTCGTAAGCACACTTTCTACAAATGTATGCACGTCTTCATAGTCACCATCAGTACTAAGCTTTCCGTTTTGTATGTCGCTTAGCATTTCTTTTAGGCCGTTAGTTAATAGCTCGCCCTCTTTGCTTGTTAGTATGTTAACATGTACAAGCATTTTAACATGTGCAAGGCTACCTTTTATATCTGCGTTAATAAGCCATTTTGTTTGCTCGTAATTGTTATTAAACTTTTCCATTAGTTTATCTTCTTCGCCTTTAAATCTTCCGCCCCAAAGTTTATTTTCAGCCATTTACCTGCTCCGTTCACACTTAATTTTATTATATTGGCAAAGCAAATATAAATTAAAACATTGTTTTGCTACGCCATAAAGTTTCCATTTACGTTTTTAATAATCCTGCAATTCATTTATATTTTATTCATCTGTATATTTAGGTTTTGGTGTATAAAATTCAAATATTACCGCATCGTTATCATATTCGCGCTTTTTTATATCGTCTGTATCTCTCACTGTCCAGCACACTTTTACAGCACCCATTAACTCGGCAAGTTTAACGCATATTGTTTTTTTCAACATACCATGTGCAATAAAATGCGGCCTTGCCATAAAGTTTGTTAATACACAGCCTAATATTATTCTTTGATACAATTTGCCTTGTTTAAAATCACTTGGATTATTAGTAAGCTGTCCCCTAACAATTCCAGGCGCATTCTTTCTAAACCATGCAACTATATTGGGGTCAAAACTTTCTATACAAAACGGGCCATTGTATTTTTTTAATATTTCATATGTTTTTGCACAAAGCTCATTGTTTGTTTTTCCCGTTTTAAGCTCAACAATTAAATTTACTTTTCCCTGCACAAGCTCTAAAACCTGCGTAAACAGCGGTATTGTTTGCTCGGTGTTCAACAATTTCATCTCACTAAGTTCTTTTGCCGTAAAATCGCACACATTGCCATCTATTCCACATATTCTTTTTAGTGTGTCGTCATGAAAAACAACAATTTGCCCATCTTTTGATAGCAGAATATCAAGTTCTATGCCGTAACCTGCGTTTACAGCTGCCTCAAATGCGGCTAGGCTGTTTTCCGGTATTGTTTTTTCTTTGTTGTGTAAACCTCTGTGCGCATGATTAACACACTGTATATGCTTATAATATTTGTACGGCATACGACCGGGGTGCAAAACAAACCATACAATTATAATTATAACGCCAAGGCTAAAAGCAATAACTTCCATTTTTAACTCCATAATATTTATTATATAATAATTATACAATAATATCTTAAACTTTTTTTATAAAACATGCAACGTTTTTTCACATTTTATACATAAGAATATTGTATTATAATATTGTTATGTATAAAATAAGGTGCATTTGTTTATTTTTAATTTATAATGCCAAACTACTTTAAGAATGGATGATAGACATGATAAAAATACTTATAGCCGATGATGAACCAAGAATAAGAGAACTTTTAAAAGAGCATTTAACTCATGAAGGATTTTTATGCAAAGAAGCTGCTGACGGAAGTGCTGCGCTTGAAATAGCTAACAAAGGCGACATAGACCTTGTAATTTTAGATGTTATGATGCCATTTATTGATGGTATGCGTGTTTTACAGGAAATGAGAGGCAGTGGTAATGCAACACCTGTAATTATGCTTACTGCACGAGGCGAGGAATACGATAAACTTGCAGGGCTTGGTTTTGGTGCCGATGATTATATTGTAAAGCCGTTTTCTCCAAAAGAACTTGTTGCTAGAGTAAAAGCTGTATTAAACCGAACAACCGCAAAAGAGCAAAACGAAAGCCAAAGCTTTGTATTCGGAGGTCTTGTTATAGACACAGCCTCACACACTGTTAAAGTAGACGGTGAGCAAATTACATTAACGCCAAAAGAATTTGATTTACTTGTATTTTTAGCATCTAATAAGGGGCTAGCATTTAAGCGAGAAAAAATATTACAACGAGTTTGGGACTATGATTATTTTGGTGAGGATAGAACAGTGGACACACATATAAAAATGTTGCGTGGGCACCTTGGCCGATACCGCTGCTTTATTGCAACAGTTTGGGGAATAGGATATAAGTTTGACCCGGAGCAAAAATATGACTGATAAGCCTAAAAAACGAAAAAGTAATTTTAAGCCACTTGGAAGCATTAAATGGAAGCTTATGCTTTTTTCAGTGGTTCTTTGCGCTGTTGTAATAGCGCTTGTGTGGCTTATGAACGTTCAATTTTTAGTGCCTATGTACAATAACAATATACAAAATTCTTTAGAGCAAGTAGCCGACACTTATGGAAAAATTGTGCAAAAATATGGCACTATTGAAGATGAAAATTCTGCAAACGGAATAAATGAACAATTTTATAACGAAATAAATGAACTTGCATTAAATGATGCTAATTTGTCGGGAATTTGCCTCGATATATCTGATGAAAATGGTGACAACTTACTTCATATGCATCAATTTTCCGATATCTGTATACTTCACCCAACAACCAAAAATTTTATTGGAGCAAACGAAACAATAAATTGGAACACTCATTCCACTATTGCTCTTCGCAAAATGGTTTTGCAAGATGGCGATATTTCTTTAACCCTTACACAAAACAGTAAGGATCAGCGTATTGTTGCAAGAAATCTAGACAATAGATACACAATTTTTGTATCTAAAGACTTAACAAGAATAGACGAAGCTGCCGAAATTATTGCAACGCAAATGCCAATAATTGCAGGCATTGTTTTAATTGTAGGGCTTATAGCAGCGTATATATTTAGCAGAAGATTTTCGCTTCCAATACTTGAAATTTCAAACGCTGCTAAACGAGTTGCCGCAGGAGATTACAGCGTTAGTGTTAATCGAAGAAGTGATGATGAAATAGGTGTTCTCTCCGAGGATTTTAACAAGATGTCTTACGAGTTATCTCGCTCGTGGCAGTTGCAACAAGAACTAATTGCAAATATTAGTCACGACTTACGCACTCCACTTACACTTATAAAGGGCTATGCCGAAACACTTAAAGACATTAGTGGAAATGATGAAGAAAAAAGAAATTCTCAGCTTAGCATAATTATAGATGAAACAGATAGGCTCTCGGGCATAGTTAACGGCGTAATGGAGCTTAGCAAAATTAACAGCGGTAATAATTTACCCAATAAAGTTAATTTTGATTTAGCTCAAATGTGCGAAGAGGTTGCGCTTTTATACGAGGATATATGCATAAAAAACAAATTTAATTTAAACATAGTTGCAAATACTCCGTGCAATATTAACGCCGACGCAGATCAAATAAGCAGGGTATTGCACAACTTCTTATCTAATGCATTGCACCACGTGGGCAATGATGGGTTTATACAAATAAGCTGCACATTACAAGCCGACGCAAGTGCGCTTGTAGAAGTTATCGACCACGGACCAGGAATAGAACCACAAGATTTACCGCATATTTTTGATAAGTATTACCGCGCAAGAGCAAGTACCGGTAAGGTTGGCACTGGCCTTGGGCTTTCAATATCTAAGGCAATTTTACAAAACCATGGTTTTGCTTATGGCGTTAAAAGTGGAGTTGGCACAGGCAGCACATTTTGGTTTATTGCCAAATAGTTGCTTTATACAAATGCAGAATATATTTTAAAATATATTTTTATTAACGCGCGGTATTGACTTTTAACACCAATATAATGTATAATTAATTGCTTGATATAAATTACAAGCTATCCTTGCCGTTAAAACTAACGGCCTAAAGACCAAAAGGAGGTGTACAAAATGGCTAATTTGTACGAGACAATGCTTATTACTTCTACAACACTTGATGAAGAAGCATCTGCTGCATTAATTTCAAAGTTTACTAAACTAATTGAGAAAAACGGAGAAATTGTTAAAGTTGATGATTGGGGTAAAAAAAGACTTGCTTACCCAATTCAAGATGAAACCGAGGGCGTTTACACACTTATTACATTTAAGTGTGAAGCTGGGTTTATTGCAGAACTAGAGCGTGTTTACGGCATTACAGACGGTGTTCTGCGCTCTATGGTAATTGCAACACAAAATGATAAAAAAGCAAATGCTGCTAAAGAGTCGGAGGGTTAATAATGCTTAACGTAATAGCTTTAGTGGGTCGCTTTGTTGCAGACCCTGAACTCAGACACACACCAAACGGAAATGCGACGTGTACGTTTCGCATTGCGGTAGAACGCAATTATGTAAGGCAAGGCGAAGAGAGAAAAGCCGATTTTATTGATATAGTTGTTTGGCGCACAAGCGCTGAATTTGTTTGCAAATATTTTAAAAAGGGCAACCTTATTGCCGTTAATGGCAGTTTGCAAACTCGTAACTACGAAGATAAAAGCGGAAATAAGCGCACTGCATTTGAGGTAGTTGCCGATAATGTTCATTTCGTGGAGAGCAAATCTTCATCAGCGAACTCCGGCTCCTCAAATTATTCGGCACCTGCGTCTTACTCTTCTACTCCTGCCAGAACTTCTCAAAGTCAAGATGTCGGTTTTTCTTCCGGCAGCGACGATGATTTTTCTGTAATTAGTGATGATGACGATTTACCGTTTTAATATTAACTTTAAATAATACAGGAGGAAACTTCAATGGCATATGATAGAGACAGCTCCGATGGAAGATTCGGTGGCCGTAATCAACGCCGTAGCCGCAAAAAAGTTTGCAGCTTTTGTGTTGACAGAATAGATAGCATTGACTATAAAGATGTACCGCGTTTGCGTAAATACATTTCTGAGCGTGCTAAAATTATTCCTCGCAGAGTAACAGGTACTTGTGCTTTTCATCAGCGCGAGCTTACAGTTGCAATTAAACGTGCACGCCACGTTGCACTGTTACCTTACGTAAGCGATTAATTTTTATAACACTTAAAAATAACTTAACACTTAAAACAGTGTTAAGTTATTTTTTTATGTTTATTCTTACTAATTAATATACTATTAAACATGTATATCTCTTTTACAAAAAATAGCGCCGCCCAGTACGTATAAAATTATTCCTATAATATACAAGGCTATAAAGCTCCATACAGCATTGCTATCGCCGCTAATAATACCCGATTGGTTAAATAGAGATATTGGCGTTAGCATATATAAAAAATCCAATTCTTCGGCCACATTTGCAGCCATATTTATAATTACAAATAACACATTAAGGCCTGTGCCAAGCAGTGTTGCGTTTTTTGTATCGTCAAATATGCAAGAGGAAAAAAAGCAAAGACCTGAAAAGAATATTAAAAGTCCAAGCCAGCCTAAATTTAGCATAACAAACTTGTCAAAATTTAAATTATTTGGAAATACTATTTGCGACATTACCAAAATTAACACAAAGACATACAAAACTATTGTTAATACCCCGCTTAACATTATAACGCCTTGTGTAACAATTATTTTTAGCCTAGAAACAGGCATGGACAACATGTACGCCATACTTCCTTTGTCGACATATTTTACTACAAGCCCCAAAGACAGTATACAAATATATATTAAAGGAAATGCAATAAGTAAAAAGCTGTAAAGATAGTTTGACACAAATTCAAGCAGTGTGTTGCCCGTTTCATCCATGTTAAGTGCTTCAAATATTTCTGGCATTGCCGCCATCATAGTCTCTAGGCTTTCCGATAAGTCCGGGTCGTACATTGTAACTATTATGCTAGCATAAAGTGTTAGTATGGCCAAAAATATAATTAAAAGTTTAAAGCTACTTTTTGCGCCATGTTTAAATAATTCAAAGTTCATTTATTTACCCTGCCTTTCGCTAGAGTAAAACTGCAAAAACACTTCTTCTAAAGTACCTGTTTGTACATTTATATCTTCTATTTTGTACTTGGCTATAGCTTTAATTAAACTATCTGCCTTTCCGTTTATTTTTACTTCTGCTTCAACATTGCCTTTTAGCTTCGCCCCACCATTTGTTTTTGCAAAGTCACTAGCTTCGTTTTCGTTTTCAAAAACAATAGTGTATTTTTTTTGCCTTTTTAGTTTAAGCTCTTTTAAACTTTCTGTTCCCACTATTTTGCCGCGGTTTATTATTGCGGTAAAATCGCAAGTACGTTCTACCTCGTCAAATAAGTGCGACGACATAAGTATAGTTTTACCGCGCTGTTTTTCGCTTTTTACAAGCTGTGTAAATTTGTTTTGCATTAATGGGTCTAGTCCGCTTGTCGGCTCGTCTAGCAAGTATACGGCCGGGTCATGCATAAAGGCACACACTATTCCAAGCTTTTGACGTGTGCCTTTACTCATCTTTTTTATTTTTCCGTTTATATCAAGTTCAAAATATTCTGCAAGCTTTTTTGCCCTTGTCATGTCTTTCATTTTACGCATTCCGCTAACATAATTAATAAGCGATTTTCCTGTCATGTCATCAAAAAAAGCAATTTCTCCCGGTAGGTACCCAACATTGCTTTGTATGTATTTTGCCTTATTAAAGCAATGCATATTATTAATATAAGCATTGCCAAAATCCGGCTTAATAAAACCCATTAACTGACGTATTGTTGTTGTTTTTCCAGCACCATTAGGGCCTAAAAATCCCATTGCTTCGCCTTGTTGAACGCCAAAACTTACATTAAAAACACCCTTGCCATTTTTATAGTCTTTTGTTAAATTATCGGCTTTAATTATATACTGCATTAAAAGCACCTCTTAATATTATTTGCTATATTGCTAAATATTTTCAAAGCTGTATATTGTTGTGTGGTGATACTCTTCTTCAGGCATAAGTGTTATGCTGGGAAAATGTGTGTGTGAAGGAGTGCAAGGGAAATGTTGTGTTTCAAGGCAAAAACCTTCGTACTGCTTATACAAATTGCCATGCTTACCTATTTGAGCATCATCCTGTAAATAGTTGCCCGTATAAAGTTGAACTGCCGGCTGTGTAGTGTAAACCGTCATAGATATTCCACTATTGCTATTTTGTGCAAACGCAGCCTTTGTAAGCTCGCCAACTTCTTTATTTAATATAAAGTTATGGTCATAACCGTTTGCAAGCTTTATTTGCTCGTTAGTCAATAACATATCTTTGCCAATTGGTTTCATGCTTGTAAAGTCAAACGGTGTACCTTTAACCGATATAATTTCACCTGTTGGGCAAGTTTCTTCATTTATTTTTGTAAATGTATCTGCATCAATAAAAAGTTCTGTTCCCAATATATTTTCGCTACTGTGCCCGCTTAAATTAAAATATGCATGATTTGTTAAATTTATTATTGTTGGTTTATTTGTTGTTGCAACATAATCCATAACAAGTGCATCTTCATTTGTAAGCGAATATGTAACGCAAACTTGCAGCTCACCGGGGAATCCCTCTTCCATATGTTCGCTAACTGCTTTTAGCACAAGTTTGTCTTCTACAATTTCCGACATAAAAATTTTACTGGAAAACGTACCGTGCAAATGATTTTTTCCGTTATTTGGCTCTAGCTGGTATGTTTTACCCTCTACTGAAAACTCAGAATTTTCTATTCTATTTGCATGCCTACCTATAAACGCACCATGGCTAACAGTTCCACTCTCATATTCCTCAAGTGTATTGTAACCCAAAATTACATCGTACAAGTGCTCATCTTTACCTTTTAGTACAATTTGTGTTACAGTACAGCCATATTCAATAATTTTAACAATTGTACCATTTAAATTAGTTAAAGTGTACTCATAAACTTCTTTGCCTTGTTTTGTTGTACCGTAAATAGTTTTTGTAATAGGCATAGTTTTTTACCTCTTTTATTATTTTCTAAATAAATTAAAAATACTAATTTTACGTTCAATTTTTTTCTGTGGTGGTAAAATTGCATGTGGGTACTTTTCTCTTGCGTTACTTATTGCCTTCTTTAACATGTTTGCTTGTACAAGTTTGTGCTGACCTATAAACTGAGCGCTTATAATTGTAATTGCAATAAAAATTATACCTAAAATAAAAATCATGCGTAAATCTACATCACCTGCAACTGAATTATCCTCTATAACTCCAATAATTGCCGATGATAAAAAAGAACCTATAAGCGCACATATTCCGTTTGATGTTGCCAAAACCGAAAAGAACACAGTTCTGTCTTCTCCCGGAGATATAGTGTTAACTTGCATTTGCAAAAAACCCACACTAATACCCGCAAAAGACATAGCCGAACCAATTGAAATAAAAGGATATAGTATTAACTTATTACTGTCGTTAACAAAAATCCAGCCAATGTTTGCAACTAACATAGAAAAAGCCGCTAATTGGACCACACGTTGCCAAGATATTTTTTTTGCAAGCTTTTGCACTTGTGGAGCAATTAACGCCCTTAATAAATATCCTAAAGACGTCCAAAGCAAAATGCTTGAAAACGGCACATTTGCCATGCGAACTTGATATACCAAAGCAAATTGGTTTGCAAACATATTACTAAAGTTCCAAAGCGAGCTTGCCAAAAGAACCATCATAAAAGGTTTGTTTTTTAAAACGTTTAAAATTAAATCTTTAGTATGCTTTTTTTCATTTGCATTTTGTAAGTTTTGGTTTACTTTAATTTTTAGGCATTGAGTTGGTAATTTTAACATAATTACAATGCTTGCAATTATTGCACTGCCTAAAAGCACACCCAAACTTATAAATCCGTTTTTCTCCCAGCCACCTTTTTGTGAGGCGTCTATAATTAAACCTGCCAAAAAAAACAGCAATGCATGCACAAACATAAACCACATTTCACGCTGGGTAAAAAAGCTTTGCCCTACCTTACCCTCTGTGGCATCTACACTCCACGCAATTTGTGCAGGCGTTGTCATTTGCATAAACGCAACCACTAAAATAAAAGCTATTACAAAAACCAGCGCCCCAATTGATTGCCCTAAAAATACAGAAAAAAACAAAATTGGCATAGCTAAGCGCCATATAAAATTAATTATATACAAAAATGTTACTTTGTTTTTTGCCTTTGAAAACAATAAACCACCAATTATTTGCAAAAGTGTAAATGTAGCAGTTATACCTGTTAACATATTTGCCGGTCCAAGTGGTATATTGTAATAATTTGTCATAGCGGCAATTACGCTACCACTACATACCCAATATGCTCCCATAGCAAGCATATTGTCGTAAATAAATAGCTGTGCATGCTTGTCCATCACATGTATCATCCCTTTACTTTAAAGAAATACAACTTAATTTAATTTAATACTTGTCAACACATGTTCACTATAATTGTAATACTATTTACATATTTTTTAATGCAGTTTTTAATTTTTCTGCAGCTATTTTTGCTTTTTCGCAGTTGCCAAATGCTGTTAAACGAAAATATCCTTCCCCGTTTTCACCAAAGCCAGCACCAGGCGTACCAACAATACCTGTTGTTTCAAGAAGTTTATCAAAAAAGTCCCAAGATTTCATATCGCCCGGGCATTGCATCCACAAATATGGGCTATTTTTGCCACCACAGTACCAAACACCTGCTTCGTCCAGTGCTTCGGCAATTACTTTTGCATTTTGCTTATAGTAAGCTATATTTTCTTGCACTGCTTTCATGCCCTCTGGCGAAAACACAGCAGCTGCAGCTTTTTGTACAATGTATGGAACACCGTTAAATTTAGTTGTTTGCCTTCTAAGCCACATTTTGTTAAGTTCAAAACCATCTCTTGCAAGTTGTTTTGGCACTATTGTATAGCCACAACGTGTACCTGTAAATCCGGCAGTTTTGCTAAGAGAACAAAACTCTATTGCACAAGCTTTTGCACCGGGTATTTCGTATATGCTATGTGGCATATTGTCTTCTATAAAGCTTTCATACGCTGCATCAAATATTAACACAGCATTATTTTCTGTTGCATAATTAACCCACAAGGTAAGCTGCGCTTTGTCGTACACTGCTCCTGTTGGGTTGTTTGGGCTGCATAAATAAATTATGTCGGCCTTTATATCGTTGTTTGGCATCGGCAAAAATCCGTTTTCTTTGTTTGCATTTGCATATATAATTTTACGCCCTGCCATTATATTTGTATCTACATAAACAGGATAAACCGGATCTGGCACTAAAACAGTATTATTTGCATCGAATAAATCCAGTATATTTGCAAGGTCACTTTTGGCTCCGTCCGATATAAATACCTCATCTGCCTCTATTTCAACATCTCTGTTTTTATAGTAGTTTACAATTGCATCTTTTAAAAATGCGTAGCCTTGCTCTGGGCCATAGCCTTTAAAAGTTTCCGCTTTTGCCATATCATCTACTGCGTCATGCAAAGCACTTACAACAGGAGCAGTAAGTGGCAATGTAACGTCACCTATTCCAAGGCGAATAATTTCTTTATCAGGGTTTTCCTGTGTAAATGCAGCAATCTTTTTAGATATTGTAGAAAAAAGATAACTACTCTCTAAGTTTGCGTAATTTTTATTCATTTTCATATTATAACTCTCTTTCTATCCGCTGTTAAATACATTTAAACTGTAACAACGCCCTCAAAAACTGTAACGGCATTTCCAGTCATATAAACGGTTTCATCTGTGTAGTTAATTGTAAGTGTACCGCCCAAAAGATCTACGTCTACATCTGTATTTTTTTTGCAGTGTCCACACAAACAAGCTGCCACAACGCTTGCGCAAGCACCTGTTCCACACGCTAGTGTTTCTCCGCTTCCACGTTCCCAAACACGCATTTCAATATGTGTTTCGTCTACTATCTTTACAAACTCAGCATTAACGCCCTCAGGAAAAATTTTACTCTTTTCATATTTAGCTCCCAGTGCAGGCATATTTAATTTTTTTGTATCATCAACAAAAGTAATGCAGTGGGGGTTTCCCATGCTAACACATGTCAGTTTTACACCCTCGCCGTTTATTTCTGTAAGTTTATTTATTACAGGCTCGCTAAAACCCACAACAGGTATTTGCTGCGGTTCAAGCATTGGTGCTCCCATGTCTACAGTTAAAATGCCCTCTTTTTTGCGTGTTATATATTTTATTCCCGACAGTGTTTCAATGCTTACACAGTTTTGCTTTCCATTTACTCCTACGCCTTTAACCATATTGTTTAAAAACAAATATTCACCCACACAGCGCACACCGTTTCCGCACATTTTGCCTTCGCTTCCATCTAAATTAAACATGCGCATTTTTGCATCGGCCACATCTGATGGACAAATTAATATAACACCATCGCCACCTATACCTTTATGCCTATCGCTAAGTTTAATTGCAAGGTTTTCAATATCATCTATTTTTTGTTCAAAACAATTAATATACACATAGTCGTTTCCGCATCCGTGCATTTTAGTAAATTTAATTTCCATAATTAACAGCGCCCCTCTAAATGCAATTTATATCTTAAATACTTATACCTCAATGTACATGTCGCGTTCTGCACCTACCGAAATATACTTAACAGGCACTCCTACAGATTTTTCTATAAAATCAATATATTCAACTGCCTCTTTTGGCAAATCGCTTTTTTTTCTGCAGCCTGTCAAATCCTTTTGCCAACCTTTAAATACAATATTTATAGGTTTTGCACGCTCTAACGCATCTCCATAAGGAAATTCATGTATCTCTTTACCGTCTAGCTCGTATGCAATTGTTACAGGTATTTCGTCCAATGTATCAAGTATATCTAATTTTGTAAGTGCTAAAACATCGGCGCCTTGTGCGCGACAACCATACTTACTTGCAACAACGTCGAATGGACCAACCCTGCGCGGACGGCCTGTTGCAGCACCGAATTCTCCACCGGCATTGCGCAACTTTTCAGCCTCTTCGCCAAATAGTTCGCATGTAAACGGTCCTTCACCAACACAAGATGAATACGCTTTCATTATGCCTATATTTAAGTCGACTTTATGGTTTGGAACACCGGCACCCACAGGTGCGTATGCGCCAATTACGTTAGAAGACGATGTGTAAGGATAAATACCAAAGTCAATATCACGTAAAGCACCAAGCTGTGCTTCAAACATAATATTTTTACCTTCTTTTGCAGCTTTATCTAAAAACAGCGCCGAATCACAAACGTACGGCTTAATAATTTCGCCGTATTTTTCAAGCCATTGCCACATTTCATCTAAACTAATGGCCGGCTTATTATAAATTTTTGTAATTGTTAAGTTTTTATACTCTAATATACCTTCAAGGCGTTTTTTTGTAGTTTCCGGTTGAAACAAATCTCCAAGTCTCAACGCCTTTTTCATATACTTGTCGCCATAAACAGGCGCAATTCCTCTTCTTGTAGAGCCATATTTTGCATCTGCAAGTCTATCTTCTTCATAGCAATCTAGCAATTTATGGTAAGGCATGCATATAACTGCTCTCTCACTTATTTTTAAATTATCGGGCGTTACATTAATGCCACCTTTGCGCAAGTTCTCAATTTCATTAACAAGGTGTTCAATGTCTATAACCATTCCGTTACCCATAACGTTAACTACATCTTCTCTTAATATGCCCGATGGCAACAAATTTAGTATAAACTTTCCTTTTTCGTTTACTACGGTGTGCCCAGCATTGTTACCACCCTGATATCTAACAACAATATCGTAACTTTTGCTTAAAAGGTCCACCATTCTCCCTTTTCCTTCGTCGCCCCAATTTATTCCGGTAATAGCAGTAAGCATAAATACATCTCCCTTAAAAGGTTTATTAAAAAATTGTTATATTAACTTATTTATTTTATCATATATTCCTTTTTTTTTCCATACTTTTTAAAAAACATAATAATAATTTAAAAAACTATTTTTATTTTCTTATTATATAAATAATTAAAAATAAAATTATTTTGTTTTTTTTAAAATTCACTTGACATTAACAAATAAAAAAGTTATAAATTTATATAGAATTATTTTTAATTATTTAAGCGATTAATTGGTATAATTTAAAAAACAATACATAATATTGTATCAAAATTGCTTTTATGTTAATGCATAATATTTTTTGGAGGTTTTTTTATGATATTTGAAAGATTAAGACAGATTATTTGCGATCAACTAGATTTAGAAGAGGATTCTGTAACAATGGAATCTAACATTGTTGAGGATTTCGAGGCAGACAGCCTAGATGTTGTAGATTTAGTTATGACACTTGAAGATGAATTTGCAATGGAAGTTCCTGATGAAAAAATTGAAAGTTTTACAACTGTAGGCGACATTGTGCGCTACATTGAAGAAAATTCATAATGACATATTTATTTTAATTAATTTAAAGCCCCTGTTATTTACGGGGCTTATTTTTAGTATTTAAGCAGCACGTAATAATTATTGATTGGAGCATAACTTTTTATGAGCGAAAACAAAAAAGCTGTTGAGGCCATTACCTCAATGAGCGAAGACTTTACACAGTGGTACACCGATATTTGCCTTAAAGCAGAACTTGTTGATTATTCTACAGTTAAAGGATGTATAATTTTACGCCCTTACGGGTACGCAATATGGGAAAATATTACTAAAATATTAGATGCACGTTTTAAAGCTACCGGCCACGAAAATGTTGCAATGCCAATGCTTATACCCGAGGGACTTTTACAAAAAGAAAAAGATCATGTAGAGGGTTTTGCGCCGGAAGTAGCCTGGGTTACAAAGGGTGGTTCGGACGAATTAGAAGAAAAAATGTGTGTGCGCCCTACAAGTGAGACGCTGTTTTGTGACCACTGGAGCAACGTGCTGCAATCTTACAGACAACTGCCAATGAAGTATAACCAATGGTGTAGTGTTATGCGCTGGGAAAAAACAACGCGTCCATTTTTACGCACACGTGAATTTTGGTGGCAAGAGGGACACACTATACACGAAACAGAACAAGAGGCAATAGATGAAACTGTTGCACAACTAGAAACTTATGCTGATTTTGTTGAAAACGACTTAAACATACCTGTTTTGAAGGGTGAAAAAACACCTAAAGAAAAATTTGCAGGTGCACATGCCACATATAGCATAGAGGCAATGATGCACGATGGCAAAGCTTTACAAAGTGGTACAAGCCACTATTTTGGTGATGGTTTTAGCAAGGCTTTTGATGTTACCTTTACAGGAAGAAACAATAAGCTGCAACATCCTTTCCAAACTAGTTGGGGTGTATCTACAAGAATAATAGGTGCCATAATAATGACACACGGTGATGATAACGGCCTTATTTTGCCTGCTGCAATTGCACCTATTCAAGTTGTTATTATACCTATAGCTTCCCATAAACCCGGCGTTTTAGACAAGGTTTCTGAAATAGAAAAAGAGCTTGGCAAAACATTGCGTGTAAAATCTGATGCTAGCGATTACTCACCGGGTTGGAAGTTTGCACAGTGGGAAATGAAAGGTGTGCCTATAAGGCTTGAAATTGGCCCAAGAGATATTGAAAACAATAATTGTGTGCTTGTAAGGCGCGATACAAGAGAAAAAATTACAGTTGCACTTGATAATTTAAGCGAAACAATTCAAAATTTACTTAGCGATATAGGTAAAAATTTATATAATCGCGCCAGCGAAAACAGGCAAAACCGCACATACTCTTGTGACACTATGGAGCAAGTGGTACAAAAAGCCGAAAGCGAAAATTGCTATATAAAAACAATGTGGTGCGGCGAGCTAAAATGCGAAGAGACAATGAAAGAAAAAGCAGGTTTAACAAGTCGTTGTATGCCTTTTGAGCAAGAAAAAATTGCCGACACTTGTGTTTGTTGTGGAAGTCCTGCGACAAAAATGGTTGTGTGGGGCAAGGCGTACTAGTTAGCAAGTACATTAATAAATAATAAAAAACAAAATAACCGCTTAATGTAACTGTAGTAGCTATATTAAGCGGTTATTAATTTTTATTATAAAATTTTATGCTGCCTCTTCTGCGGTATCTGCTTGCGATGAAACCACTTCGCTTTGTGCATCTGCTTCACTTGCGCCTTCTACCTCTTCCGGTTCTTGTTCCTCTATAGCCGGTTCATCTGCAGTTTGTGGCACTTGTGCATCCGGTTGTACTTCTTGAGCGGCATTTTCAGTTTCTGTCAATATGCCGTCGCCCGCATCATCAAGTAGCTCTTCATTGTTTGGCAAAGTAGCATCACTTGTAGCCGGAACTTCTTCAGTGTTTTCTACCTTAGTTTCACTAGTTACAATAGATGTTAAATAATACTCGCCGTCTTCACTTCGAGTGAAAATATAGTCTAAATATTTAACAGGTTCTATTATTGTGTCGTAAGGAACGTCATACCCAATTGTTAACCTAAGTGTATCGCTTTCGCGTTTAATGTTTGTTGCTATTGGTGCAAAAGATGTTGGTGCGCTTGTTAATGGCATTAAATATGCTTGCTTTTCAGGCACATATGTAAACACAAATGCGCTAGATGTAAACGATATATAGTTAAACTGAACATCAGGTCCATACAAATCTGCCACAGCCGCATTTATATCGTCTATAGGCAAATACATATACCCGTTTTCATCTCTCTCATAATTTTCGTTTTCCTGTTGGTCTATTGCTTGGTACATAGCCGCATAAATAAGCGTTTCAGCCGGTGCGGTAGATAAATTCTCAAATGGAAGCGTATCAAGAGCAACAAGATATTTTACACGTTCTTGATAATATGGCATTTGATCGGAAATATCAAACGCAGAGCTAAGCAAGTTAAATGAACTTGTAGCTATACTTAATATTCCAACTACTACCAAAAACACCACAATTGTTCCTAAAAGCTGTCTAAACCTTCTTCTTCGGCGTAGTTGTTTATTTTTTTTAATTGTATCAGTATCTTTATTTATTGCGCCGGGCATGTTACTCTCCTTATTAAGCGGCAATTATACCGCAATTAATTATTTTGTTATTATAACATATATTAATAAAAAAAGCAAAAATATACCTTGTTATTAATACAATTAAATATTAAATTAACAATTTAAAACTTGAATTTAATCGTTAAACATCGTAATATTATATATAGCAACTATAATATTAATTCTTAATATTAAACTATTTTTACACTATACACTTAAAATTTTTATAAATAAACTTGCGAAACGGAGATTATATGAAACAAACAGATGATATAGATAATAAACTTTATTTTAACGAAACAGTACAAATAAACGACGAAGCTGACGAAACATATTTTGAAAAAGGCATTTTAGACGGTATATCAAGTAAAAACGCTGTTCTTTTTGGTGCCGATTGCAAAGAATACGACATGGATAAAAGCATGCAAGAACTTACAGCCCTTGCAGAGGCCGCCGGAATGGAAGTTGTGGCTCAAATTGTACAAAATCGAACTTCTCCTGATAAGGCTACTTTTTTAGGTGAGGGCCGGCTTTTAGAGGGCCGTATTATGTGCAAAAATTTAGGAGCGGAAATAGCTATTTTTGACGCAGAGCTTTCAGGCACACATATAAGAAACCTTGAAGAAATACTTGAAATTCAAGTTATAGATAGAACAATGCTTATACTGCAAATTTTTGCAAGCAGGGCAAAAACCGGCGAGGGTAAATTACAAACAGAACTTGCCACGTTACAATATACATTGCCTCGACTATCGGGCCTTGGGGTTAGTTTATCTCGCCAAGGCGGCGGCGGTGGCGGCGGCGGTGGCGCAAGGCGTGGTGCCGGTGAAAGCAAGCTTGAGTATGACCGCAGGCATATAAGAGGACGTATAGACGCCCTTAAAGGCAAGCTTAAACATATAGCACAAAGACGAGAGCAAACAAGGCGAGGTCGCAAAAAAAACGGTGTACCTGTAATTGCCCTTGTTGGCTACACAAATGTAGGCAAAAGCAGCTTATTAAACAAAATGTGCGGCGCCGAGGTGTTAGAGGCAAACATGCTATTTGCAACGCTTGATTCCACAGCTAGAAAATTGCGATTAAAAAGCGGATTAAGCGTAATATTAATAGATACTGTAGGCTTTGTAAGCAGGCTTCCACACAACCTTGTAAACGCCTTTAAAAGCACCTTAGAAGAGGCTGCACACGCCGATTTGCTTATAAAAGTGTGCGATGCCAGCGACGCTGAAAGTGATATGCAAATGCAAGTTACAAATACTGTTTTAGCCGAGCTTGGTTGCGAGGACATACCCGAAATACTTGTTTACAATAAAAGCGATTGTGCAAAACAAGTGCTTCCTTTTGAAACATCGGCTATTTTAACAAGCGCCAAAACAGGCGCCGGAATTGACAGCCTGCTTTTAAAAATAGATGATTTACTAAGTGCATCTGTTAGAAATATACGAGTTATTTTACCATACGATAAGGCGGGAATTTCGTCGATTATGAGGAAAAACGGTAGCGTTACAAAAGAATTATTTACAGAAGATGGCGTTTATATTGAGGGTTGTGTTAAAGTAAGCGATTTGCACATATTTGAAAATTATATAACAGATGAAAATTTATAGTAATTAGCAATAATTCACACTGCTAATGCGTATTAAATATAGAAAGGCATCAAAACGCAATGTCTTTCGGTTAGGAGCTTACCGTTTATGACAAAAAACGGAATTTTAAAAGACCCTTCGCAAATACTTGAAAAGTACTCTACAACTGTTTTTAGGGCAGCATATGCCCTTACAAAAAACAAACAAGATGCAGAAGATGCTGCACAAGAAACCTTTATAGCATTAATGCAGCACAACCCCGAATTTGAAAGCGAAGAGCATCAAAAGGCTTGGCTTTTAAGGGTTGTTACAAATAAATGTAAAAGTATGTTTCGCACTGTGTGGTATTCTCGCACACAGGGCATAGAAGATGACTACCCCACACAAGAATTTACAACTGACGAGCTTGATGTTGTAACTGCTGTTAACGCTTTACCGCTTAAATATAGGCAAGTTGTTTATTTGCACTACATAGAGGGTTATGCGGCTAAAGAGATAGCCGATATTTTAAATATGCCGCAAAATACTGTACTTTCCCATATGTCTAGGGCAAGAAAACTGCTAAAAGAAAAATTAAACTTTAAGGAGGGTGAAATTGATGGATAAAATTATATATAACAGCGCAATGCAAAAAGTTTCACCGTCTAATAAATGGAAAAACGACACGCTTTTAAAAATGCAAGCCGAACTAAATAAAAACCAAACTGCAAATTTACATGTTTTAAATAAAGCAGGCAATACTAAAAAAGCATTTAAATTAAGCAATAGCAACAAAACTTTAATTGCTGCAGCTGCAATTGCACTTATTGCTTTACCGGCGCTTTATATTACACTTTTTGCCCCACCTATATTTACTATGGGTTCCGATGCTGCTGCGCCCGAGGCCGCATATGAACATGCAATAGAAGAAGCGTATGAAACAGCACCTACTACTGAAGAAGCTATGCCTTTTGATGAACCTGTTGCCGATTTACCTCAAGTGCAAAACAATACTGAAGATGCAAGTAGCGGTAATTCAGAATATTCACTACACCAAGATGATATTATTGAATCTGAACAGGACACTGCCCAAGGTGCGCTTTTAGATACAATAATTTATGGTATAGTTTTAGAAATAACCGAAACTCATATTTCTATTTTAACTACCGACAATGAAAATGTTTTGTGCCATATTACACCACAAACAGTGTTTGGTAGCGGAAAAGATATTGTTAATAAAAACATAAGTGCCAGCATTACTAAAAACGAAGATGGCACTTATATACTACTTGAAATAAATGTTTCAGAGCCTTAATTTAACATTATATTAAAAGCAACAAAAAATTATAGGGTTAGTGCTTTTTGCACTAACCCTATAAAAAACTTATTATACTGTTTTGTTAAATAATTTTACTAATTCGCACCATGTATCATTGCCTACAATCCCGTCTACTTTCAAGCCGTATTGAGTTTGAAATTCTATAATTGCTTGCTTAGTTGTGTCGCCAAAAACACCATCTACTGTTATATTTAATGTTCTTGTTGCGTTAACATAGCTTTGAATAAACCGCACATCGTCTCCGCTATCGCCGACAGATATGCTGTAACCAGGATAAGGTGTAGAAACTTTTTGTTGCTTTTCTTGTACTTCAACAATTTTATTCCAAGTCATATTGCCAATTTCAGCGTCGCCACTAAGGCCAAATTGCTTTTGAAACCTTGTTGTAGCATCACTCATGTTGCTGCCAAAATTACCATCGACATTTTGTGAATTAATAGCAGTATATGGGTTAACAAGACTATTTAGGTATTGTTGCATTAAAGTTACGTCTTCACCCGTCATTCCAAACACAATTGGTATTCCCGGATAAGTATCTTCACTTCCGCCAATTGTGTTGTTGTATTCTTTAACTATATCATCCCAAGTATTTTCACCAATAATTCCGTCAACACTTAAATTTTTAATAGTCTGGTAGGTAGTAACTGCTTGTTTTGTCGAGGCACCATAAGCGCCATCTATAGACAAATTAGGTAATTGTGTGTATTTTGTAATCCTTAACCCATCTAAGTATTTTTGCATTCTTGCAACTTCACTTCCGTAAGAACCTTCTTGCAATATTTGCCCAGGATAACTAGGGCTAACACTGCTAAAACAACTAAATAACATTTTTAAAAAACCTCCTTTAAGCTATTTTATGCTTAAAGGAGGTTTTTTGTGATACACATAAAAATATTTATGCGTTTTTTTGTTTTTTAATTTTTTTTGCAAGTAATAGCACCCCATAAAGTATTGCTGTGTCTACCGGCAATTTAATTGCATTTTTAATTAACCTAATATTGCTAATTAACTGTGCATTTCCATAAAGAAAATTTAACCACATTGGTGTTAATATTAAATTAATAACTATTACAACAGTTAAACAAGCCATAAATGCGCGCCATATTTTAACAGGTTTTTTATAAAGCCAAAACCCATATATAATAGCACACAAAACCTCGTTTAAAGTAAAGCCTATAAAAAATCCACCATTGGGACGTAAAAAATAACCTGCAAAATCCATGGCAATTGCTGCAATTACACCAACAATTGGGCCATATAAAAATGCACACATTGCATTTGCCAAAAACGAAAAACCAATTTCTAACATTGTGCTAACTGCAAAAGTTGCTTGGTTTAAAGCTACACCAAGTGCACAAAGCAACCCGGCACCTGCTATAGATGAAGTTTTTTTCACTTCGCATACACTTAATGTCATACGCTGCTTAAAGGTTATTTTTTTACTGCTGCTTTTTTTTGCACTTGACGAAAATGAATTTGCCATTTGCACCTCCGTGTTAATACGGCAATATTAAACAAATTTTTTGCTTGCAAAAAATAATGCAACTGCCCCCGGTCCTGAGTGTCCGCCAATTACAGGACCTATAAAGTTAACATAAACTTGTTTTGTTTTTAGTTCTTCTTCAATTTTTTGCTTTACATAGTTTGCATCTTCCTCGCAGTCTGCATGGCTAATGAAAACTACATTATTTTCTGGGTCATATGCTGTCTCTTGCATTTTTTGTACAAGTGCATCAAGGCTTTTACGTCTACCCCTTACCTTATCAGACGATACTAATTTGCCCTCATCTGTAACTGTAAGTATTGGTTTAATGTCTAGCATTGTACCTAAAAGTGCCGCAGAACCTGAAAGCCTACCTCCACGTTTTAGGTGATTTAAATCGTTTACTGTAAACCAAGACGAAATTGCAAGCCTATTGTCTTGCACCCATTTAGCAACCTCATCTATAGTTTTACCTTTATTTTTTTCTTGTACCGCATGCCACACAACAAGTCCCTGACCCATTGATGCGCCAAGTGTATCTACAACAATTATTTTTCTATCTGGAAACTCTTCCTTAAGGTCTTGCGCAGCTATACAGCATGTGTTGTACGAGCCCGATAACCCTGAAGAGAAAGATAAATGTAATACATCTATTCCTTGCTGCAAATATGGTACAGCCGCTTGTTTAAATTGCTCCATAGATATTTGGTTTGTAGTTGATGTTTCGCCGCCGCGAAGCCTAACGTAGTAATCTTTAAATGCCATTTGCCTGCCATCGGCATAATTTTCGTATTCTTTTTCGCCCATAACAAAGCGCATACATATTGCATGTATATCAAGTTCTTGCGTCATTTGTGCTGATAAGTCGATATTTGTATCCGTTAGTATTTTATATTGTGCCATAATTTGCATACTCCTCATTTAAAATAATACTTAAAAAATTATAACATATTTTTTATAATTTTTCCAGCGTTTTCACCTTGTAAATAATTATACAGTTATTTATTTATACATTTTGGCACTTGCAATACAAACAGAAAACAACATGCCACAAAACACATAATAAATTGTACTCAGTGCAATATTAGTTTACTAATCTTTTATAAATGGCTCTATTCTTTTTGTCATTTTTTCAATTTCTTGTTTACTTAAATATGCCTTTTCAATATAACCATATATACGGCCTGCAAAATTTGCAAATGGTGGGCATATTTTTTTTAACTTTTTGGGGTTTAATTTTAATGCAAACATTGCATGTACCCCCATTAATGCTACAAATTTTAGTGCGTTAAATTTATGTTTAAAAGGTGGCGAAAAAGGCATTGATTTTACAGGATTTTTATAAACATCTTCTATTAAATTAGCCATTCTTTTATATGCGGGAATGTCACTTTTATCAAAATAAGCATCTATGACTTCATTTTTTATGGGAAATTCGGTGCTACTTGAATTTGCCGCATTTAAAAAATTGTTATAGCTTGTAATATAATTTGCATTTTTATATATTACAGGGTCAAATTCGTGCTGTATTGGCATGGGGCGCAGTATGTGGCAGCTTTTATTTGCAAAGTAAACCTCTGCAATAGCACTGCTCATCCACACAAAAATTTTGTCCGCTGCCACAATCCACTGGCGTACACTATCATCAAATATTACATGAAAGTTTTTGTGTTTTTCACTAAGTTTTGTCAGTTGCTCGCTATTCCATTCGCTTGGGTGCCTTCTGTAAACAAGTTCTGTATCATTGTTTTCATCTAAAAATCTATCAAACCACTCAAGAGTTTGCTTCATGCTATTTTTATTTGTTTTTGCAAATTCGCTAAAGTCCTCCCCTGCCATTTGTGAAAGTTCTTTTACTTCATCATCTGTCATACTTGCGTACCCAAAAGATGATATATAAAGCATTAATTTTTTGTTTTCGTTTAAATTAAACTGCTTGCAAATTTGTTGTTTAGTTTTAAAATAACCGTTAAACTGCGGTAAAAAAAAGTCCATCATCATTGCACCTGTAACAGGACAATTTTCTTTATCCATACCATTTTGCACAAGCCTATTTGCGGTTTTTTCTCCCCAGCATGTTTGTATGCACTTTTTAGCATTTCCACTCATATTAAACCATTTGCCATCTTCTTGCGTATCGCTAAGCATTTGCTCCCAGTGCAAGTTAATTACCCTGTTGCAAACACCAACATTATTATAAACGTGGCTGTTTATGGCTTCATCATCGTACATACAACTAGACACAAGTACTTTAGGCTTTTTCCATGTTCTGTATCTTATGCGTTTTCTGTCAAGTAATTGGCGTATTTCACATGTATATCCTCTTTTTTCAAGCTCCAGTTTCAATAATAAAAGACTCTCGTACTCTCTTACTATGTGCTCATACAAAATTAATATATCAAGTCGCCTTTTTTCGTTTTTGCTCAAAACTCGGTTCCCCCTTTTGCACAGACTTTACATTCAAGTTTACATATATTTAATAGCATTGTTAATTATTATTGTAATTGTACGCTTGTAAATAAATCCACTGTCCAATCAGGCAAACCATAAATTACATCAAGATGAAAGCCATCGTAAAATTGTGTATTGTCAAAACTGTAAAGTTTTTCCCACTCGTAATTTAATACTTGTGCCCCTGTATTTTCAAGTGCTATAATCGCCTGCTTCATATCTTCATCTATTCCAAGCGGTTTACATACAAGTTGCTCTACACTTTCATCCATTGGTGCAAGTACAAATGTTAAATTTATATTGCTGTCTTTACAAAATTGTGCAAGCTGTTCAAGCTCTTCAATTGCTGATGTATTTATTGCAAATTTCGAATCCTGTTTAGTTATATTGCTTTCAATATAACTAATTATTTCCCTCGCGTTTTCAAGCTCGCCCTCTTTTGAATATATACGCTGTGGCAATGCTGCCGTACCTTCTTTTGCACAGTTTGTATAAAGTGTTACGGCGTAATCAACAAGGTCTTTGCGAAATAGCAACTCCCCTTCATCGTCATTGTAATCATTATAAGTATGCTCTGCTGTAGCAAGCACATCGTCGTATTGCTCACCTCTCAGTGCATAGCTTATGCGATCTTTAATAACAGTAAGTGTGTTTACGTTGTATTCTAAATTAAAAATATACGCAACTGGATTTTCGAGCTGTGTTTGCACTGTTTCCATTCTGTTTACAGGGTTATACGCCAGGTTTAGTGTGTAAAACGACACACCAAAAATTACATTTTCTATATCAGGATTTTCGCTATATAAAAAGTAAAATTCATCAATGCTCTCGTGTATACCGGCACCGCCATATGCAACATTTGAAATATTAGTATTAGCAGTTTCTCCGGCAAGCTGCATGTCAAAATGCGCCATTCTGGAGTCGCCCAAAACAATTGTGTTTTCCGGTTGAGCCTGGTACTGCCTAATTCTAGCAATAGGGCTGTTATTTCCTGCATTATTTTGCAAACCGAAATAATTGTTTGGCTCAAAACTTATAAAAACAGCTAAATAAATAAAAAGCGGTATAAGCGCAAGAAACATTTTAAATACAATTTTTTTCATTTTGCAAAATTCCTTTCTAACAATTTAACACAATAATCCCTATTAATATTTAAAACTGTGCGTACGCAAAGCTTACAGTGCCAAAACCGCCGCTTTGCATTACAAACCCTGCAATTATACAAATTATAATAACATAGTAGCAAAACCATCTTACAGCTGTAGGCTTTGTTGCAATTACAGTGTGTATATACTTACCTTTGTTGTTAAAACGCTCTATTTTATCGCACCAAACACCTATGCCAACTACAAAAATAACAAATATAATATATGCTATTGCCATAAAGTTTCTTGTATAAAACCCTGCAAAAATTGCACTAGAGGTTTGATTAATAAAGTTTTGTATAGATATACCGCTAAATATTCTTGCTAAATACGAAAAAGCATCTTGTACAGTTCCGTTGTCCATTAACCCAATTCTAAAAAACACAAGGCTTGCGCTCCATAATATAAACACGCATGACGTTTTAAATATTCGAAGCGGCAATTTAGGGTTTTTAACAGGTTTTTTATACCATTTATGCATAAGCTCCTCGCCAACGCGAAACACTGCTTGTAAAATACCCCAAACAACAAATGGTAGCGTATTGCCATGCCAAAAACCACTAATTATAAACACAATGGCAACACTGGAAATAACCGGGGGCTTATCACCTAATTTTTTACCTATTATAGTTATTTTACTTGTATACCTACTCCACACAAGTGGCATAAAAATATAATCTTGCAACCAACTGCTAAGGCTTATATGCCATCCCGCCCAAAACGATGAAAAATTTGTGGCAAAGTAGGGCGTTTTAAAGTTAACCGGTATTTCTATGCAAAGCAAACGTGCGCTCGCCCTTGCAATATCGGTGTAACCGGCAAATTCAAAGTAAAGTTGCAGTGCATATAAAAAAGCAGTTAGCATAAGCGTAAGTCCACTGTACTGCTGTAGTGTTTTACTACTTTCAAAAATTGTATTTACATAAAGGCCAAGCACATTTGCTATTGCAATCCATTTAAAATACCCAAACAGCATAAGCCTTAAAGCGTCTTTTGCCAGTTGCGGTGTTAATTGTTTTTGTTGTTTCATTTGCGGCAATACCTCTTGAGCACGGCAAATAGGCCCGCTAGTAATCGTTCCAAAAAATGTTACAAACGCAGCGTACCTTATAAAATTATTTTCACACTCCATATCTTTTCGGTAAACATCTATTACATAGCTAATAGTAGCAAACGTATAAAAACTTATACCTAATGGTAGCGCAATAGATGTAAAACTTAAATTAAATAACCCAAGCATTGTAGGTGCAAAGGCATTATAATATTTAAATACACACAGCACTAATACGCAAGATACTATACACTTTATTAAGTTGCCAAGCCTTTTTTTGCCGCTTGCCTTTTGTATAGCGTGCGCCATATAAAATGTAAAAACTATGTTTGCAAAAAGTGCAATTATTGGAAGTAACGTTTTGTAAATAGGAATATTTTGACCAAATGGTAAGTTGAGCGCATAAAAAAACAAGCTTGCAAAAAACAATAAGGTATTTTGCATTTTTTTTGCCACTGTATTGTATAAAATAACTACGCACAATAAAAAAACAATATACGAAATATTTGTAAACACCATAGGCCTCTTCCTTTCTTACATTTATTATCACAATAATTTTTACTTTTGGTTATTTTGTTTAACTTTATTTAATATGTTGCATATTACCGACTTATATTCTTTTGCTATATAGCCAAATAAAGCTGCAACAATACTTGTGTACATAATAAAATAAAACACCTGAGATTTTGTTGGAACATAATAATGCCAAAACGGTTTATCAATGTTTGCAACAATGTTTTCTATTGTAAACTCACTTGCAATTAAGTTTGTAGCGTCAATTCTCACCTTATCAAAATTAAGTCCTTGCAAGTTAAAATAATAGGTATTGTTGTTTGTTTGCTTTGCCCACACTTTATTATAGGCACTAAATTCTTCGTCGCTATTTGCATAAAACAATATAACTTCATCGGGAGCGCGGTCAAATTCTAGTGTAAGCTGCAAATTAATAAATTGTGTATCATCGCAATTTATAATAATTTGCGGATCATTTGTTTCGCTATACAAAACAGCACTATTTTCTTCACTTTTAACAACTTGCAAATTTACAACAGTTGCATCTTCAATGCTTATGTTTTTAATTTGCAAGTTTGCTGTTGCAAAATTTATTGTATCTTTTAAAAAATAAAATGTACTAACTATAATGCACAGTAAAAGCGATACAATAAAAACTAATAAACCAATATCTATTTTTTTGTTTTTAATCATGTGTTTGCACCTCCAAATTAACGGGAGTTAAGCTTACACATTCAAGTGCATTCGTCATTTTATATCTTGTATCGTAGTTTTTATTTATTGCCACAGTACCATCTTCGTTTAGCTCACTTTCGTATGCAACATCACTTACTGCAATCTCTTCAAAGCTTGGTGTGCCTGTAATATTAACTTTATAAAGTGCCATATCTGCACCTATTGCACTGCTGGCATTGTCTGTCATTAGCTCATCATAGCTCTCAAAAAACACAGCGTCTGCCTCATCTATCAGCACATAATCACACTCATACATTGCAAGGTATGCCGCAAATTCTTCTAGGCTAAGCACTGCCTTGTTTTCGCTTAAATAATACTGCGAATCCGATACATCAAACCTAGATGGGTCGGCAAACATTCCACCACCCATAGAATATGTCAGAATATTTTCAGGCAATAGGTTGTAGTGGTAAACAAACCACTTAAATCCATCGTCGTAGCTACTAACAAAATAAAGTTTATCTCCGGTGTCTATTGTGTTTTTTACAGTTTGCGCTCGCTGTTCTAACTGCTCAACCTCAGAATACGCAGACGAGGGATAATCTATAAATGTAAGTCGAATATCTACAAGGCTTGTAAACCTTAATAGTAACATAGCACTTACACAAATATTTGCCAAAACAACAATATTTTTAAATTTGCTTTTTTGCTGTGCAGCAATTGCCATAAGCGCAAAAGCGGCACAAAGCCACATAATATAAAATGTGTTAATATACCTTGGATAATCTACTATACCGCTTTTGAATACATACACATAAGTAAAACCAATAAAAATGTAATATGCTAAAAAACCAAGGCTTGAAAAAATAAAAAATATTACAGAGCTTTTTGCAACTTGCTTATTTTTTGAAAATACAAAAATTGTAAGGCATACTAAAAATACTAAAACTACTACTGCAAAACCACTGCCAAGCATGTTTATTTTCCCGTCGAACGAACCTGTTAGTTCATGCGGAAAAAAACTTACAATCATTTGCTTTTTCACTTGCTCAAAAACCGTTACAAATTCCTGGCCAAGCGGCGAGGCAGGTAAACCCAATAAGCGCTTTATACCCTCGCTCATCATTGTAGCGTAGCTCATTTGGCTTGCACCGCCAACATTGCCCACAGAAAACCCTTGCGATGTAATGTAAATGCTTGATGTGACAAAGCATAAGCCAACTGAAAACACCGAGAAAACTGCTAGGCTAATTTTAGGTAAAAGTACATTTTTAACATATTGTACTTTTTTCAATTTCTCTTCACTGCTAAATGCCCCCGAAAAAACTAAATCGGCAGAAATTATCATTATTCCAATCATTGCAAGGGCAAGGCCTGTGTCTTTACATAATGTAACGGCTCCTGCAATAGCAAAAAGCGGTGCACATGTTAGCGCACAAAACTGCTTTAGCGTAATACTATTTTTATAAATTGCAACGGCGCTAAAATACCATGCTATAAATCCGCCTGCCACATATGCCATAGGGTAATCTGATAACGAAGAAAAATATGTTGGATTGTAATACAAAAACTTGTCGTACACATAAAAATAATAAAGTAAAAATACTGCAATTGATGTTGGTATATATATTGCGTAATGTTTTTTATTTAGGCAACCCATACATGCACTAATAACTGCCGCAATAAGTGCATTGTATGCAAAATATGTGCGCCAAACTGCAAATTCTCCAAAAAAATTAAAAAAGTAGCTTAGCGTTGGTAAACCCGGCTTTTGCGTCATAGGAAAAGGCATGCCCGTTTGCACACTTGTAAATATTATATCGTGTGCTTTTGTAATTTTAGATGAATACGCCCACATGCTAAACTCATCCCACGAAATGGCAATAGGTTTTTGAATTGCAAGGTAAATTAAAAAAAACATACCCATAATTATAAACAACAAAAAACCGGGCGTTAGCACTTTATAAAAGCCGCCCTTTTTTATTGTAATTAACATATAAACTGCCATTGCAAACGCAAGCACATGTAAAAAAACAACTGCATGCGGCAATAGGTTAACATACCCCATTAAAACACAAAAAACCATTACCGCGCAAATTACCGGCAGTGGCACAAGTGAACTTTTTAATTTTGTGTGTCTTGCAATAAATACACAAATAATTATTACTGCAAAAAAACTTATTAAAGTTTGTACAAATTGTAACATAATTACCATTCCACTTTTTATTGCATACTATTTTCGCTTTTTGGCTATATATAAAAACAAATTGCAACAAAAAAGGCTTTTCGAAAAAAATCCGAAAAGCCCGTCCTATAATTAAAGTTGTTTGATAATGCACAAAAAGTGCATTATCAAAAATGGTGGGGCTGCACGG
>CAYJGU010000022.1:0-34363 GCA_964369925.1 uncultured Bacteroides sp.
GTTGTTGCGGCATACCCTGCTGTGGCATACCTTGTTGCATTGGCCTTTGTTGTTGCGGCATACCCTGCTGTGGCATACCTTGTTGCATTGGCCTTTGTTGTTGCGGCATACCCTGCTGTGGCATACCTTGTTGCATTGGCCTTTGTTGTTGCGGCATACCCTGCTGTGGCATACCTTGTTGCATTGGCCTTTGTTGTTGACCTTGAACGTTGCTGCCAATTCTTTGGTTTGTTGGTGCACCGCTATTCTCGTTTTTAAAATCAAATTGGTTTGAACCGTTTGGATTATCCATTTAAAAATCCTCCTTTGATATTTGTTATATTTTATTTATTATTATTTTAATTTTAAATATAGTTAATATTATCATTATTATTAAATTTTTGGCAAGATTCTATTGGTAAGCATAGTGCTAGCCTTCTTAACATGTCTATAGCCTTATTTGCCGCATGTATTCTAACAAATTCTCTAGATCTATTTCTTACTTCTATTTTTTGAATATATACATCTTTTTTGTCGCTAACTGCTATGTAAACAGTACCTACAGGCTTGTCTTTTGTTGCTCCGCCGGGCCCGGCTATACCTGTTAAACCTATTCCGTAGTAAGAACCCGATAATAACCGCACGCCATTTGCCATTTGTGCTGCTATATTTGCACTAACTGCCCCATGTGTATTAAGCACATCTTCACTAACGCCAAGCATTTTTACTTTTGCCTCATTTGCATATGCTGTAATACCATAACCAAAAACTTTGCTACTATTTTCAATGCTAGTAATCATTTGAGAAACAAGCCCACCTGTACAACTCTCTGCAGTAGAAACAGTTTTGCCCGTTTCTATTAATGTTTGTACAACACTGCTCTCAAGTGATAGTGCATTTTTAGCATATATACAATCTCCTAGAATGGTGCTAAACTCTTCAACAGTTTTTTCGCACATTTCTTCGGCTTGCTGTTTAGTTTTTGCCTTTGCTGTAATTCTTATACTAACCTCGCCTGTTTTCGCATAAAGTGCAGACGTTGGATTTTCGGCTTCTAATAGGTGTTGCACCATAGTTTCTAGGTGACTTTCGCCTATTCCTATAACGTTAAGCATTACAGAGTGTAACACATTATTGCTCAGTTTTTCCAAAAATGGTTTTACTTTATCTAAAAACATTGGATACAGTTCTTTAGGTGGTCCGGGCAATAAAATTGCATATTTACCGTTGTCTTCAAATATTACACCCGGTGCTGTTCCGTTATCGTTAATAATTTTTTGCCCTTTAACCGGCAACATCGCTTGACGCACGTTATTTTGTGTCATATGCCTGCCTAAAACACAAAAAAAGTTTTTTAACTTTTCGTGTTCCTCTTCGTCAAGTTCTAATTTATCATTAAATACTTCACACACTGTTTGCTTTGTCATATCGTCTTGTGTTGGTCCAAGTCCACCCGACATAATAATTATATCGCTGCGCTTTTTTGCAAGTTCTACAACACTTTTTAGTCTTTGCGCATTATCTCCCACAACGCTTTGAAAATGAACATTTATACCTAGAAGCGCAAGTTGCTCGCTTAAAAATTTTGCATTCGTATTTAAAATATTTCCCAGTAAAAGCTCGGTGCCAACTGCAATTATCTCAGCTGTCATTAAAAGTTCCTCTCTTGTTATAAAAGTTACATTTCCACATAAGTGTGATGCACACTCTCTTGTTCTTCTTTTTCAAGTGCTAAAAGTTCAGGCATTTCTTTTTCAGCTTGTAAAATTTCTTCTAAAGTGGGTTTAATTTTCGGATGCGGCGGAGTAAATATTGTACAGCAATCTTCAAATGGTTGTATGCTTATTTCAAAAGTGTCTATTTTTCTTGCTATATCTGTAATTTCCACCTTGTCCATACCAATGCAAGGCCTTAGCACAGGCAAATTTTGTGCCGAATTTGTACAATTTAACGCCATTAACGTTTGACTTGCTACTTGTGCAAGGCTTTCGCCTGTAACAATTGCACCGGCACCTTCTTTTTCACAAATAGCAGCTGTAATTCTCATCATGCTTCTTCGCATAAGCACTGTAAAAAGTTCTTTTGGTGCGTTATCTCTAATATATACTTGGGGTTTTGTATAATTTACAACGTACACCCTCATATTTCCTGTAAATGGAGTTAGTTTTTTCGCCAAGTCTAAAACTTTTCTCTGTGCTCTCTCGCTTGTATAAGGAGGACTTGCAAAATGCACTCCTATTAAAGAAAGGCCCCTTTTTGCCATCATATATCCTGCAACAGGGCTATCTATTCCACCTGAAAGCATAAGTGCCGCTTTGCCTGATGTAGATACAGGCATACCACCTGCACCTTGAGTTTTTCCAGCATGCACATATGCACCAAAATCACGTATTTCTACAGTAACATTTATTTCAGGTTTTTTAACATCTACTTTTAAATGGTGATATTTACTCAATATCTCAGCACCTAGATTTTTCGCTATTTCCATGCTGTTCAATTCAAAAGTTTTATCACTTCTTTTTGCACTTACTTTAAATGTTCTTGCTTGTTTCAATGTGTCGCCAAGGTAATTTAGGGCCGTTTGTTTAATAACATCAAAGTTTTTTTCACAAACTGCAGCTCTGCTAACATTAGCTATTCCAAAAGTTCTGCTTATTCTATAAAAAGCTTCATCAACATCGGCTTCTTCGTTAAGTGGCTGAACATAAAACGTAGACTGCGCTTTATATACTTTAAATTCACCTACATTTTTAAGCCTACGACGCATTGTTTTTATAAGTACGCTTTCAAACGAAGACTTGTTTAAACCTTTTAGTGACATTTCGCCTTGATAGGCGAGAATAATTTCTTGCATTTGCCGTTTCCTTTATGTTTAATATTGTTTATTTATATATGCGTATTAGCAAAATCAAATCTTAATAAGCGTATCTATTCCCTCTTTAAGCGCAAGTAAAAGTGCATTTACATCTTGCAATGTGTTTTGCCTACCAAAAGATACTCTAATTGCTGTATCAATTTTTTTGTTTGGCAAATGCATTGCCGTAAGCGTGTGGCTACTTATACCCTTGCTACATGCAGAGCCAGCTGACACATAAATATTTTTACTCTCTAAAAAATGTAGCATTACTTCACTTTTAATGCAGTTTGTAGAGAAATTTACAATGCTTGGATGCGCTGTATCAGGGCTGTTTATCTCAATGCCATTTATTTGCAAAAGTCCACTTATTAGGTGTTTTTTAAGCTGTTGAGGGTTAAATTCATTTTTGCAAATTTCTTCGCATGCTGTACCAAAGCTTGCAATATACGCTGTGTTCTCGGTTCCGGGTCTTATACTATTTTCTTGTTGCCCACCAAATAATGTGGGAGCAATATTAAAGTTTTTACGTATATAAAGTGCTGCAACACCCTTTGGCGCATTTATTTTATGCCCACTAACAGAATACGTGTCTATTTGCGATTTAGAAAGGTTTAAGTTTACTTTTCCAAACGCCTGAACACCATCAATATGCACTGCTATTCTGGAATTTATTTTTTTTGCCTCTTTCGCAATCATATCAACATTTAACATACTGCCTATTTCGTTGTTAATATGCATAGCAGTAATTAACGCCGTTTTGCTTGTTATAGCATTTAAAAGCTCTGTCTCTTGCACAAGTCCTTTTTCGCTTGGTTTTATAAACGTTGTTGTAAACCCTTTACTTTGCAAGTGATTTAACACTTTATAAACGCTTGGATGTTCGTATGCGGTGGCAACTATATGGTTTGCCCAACCGCTGCGGGCCATGCAAGAGCCAACTATTGCAATATTGTTGCTCTCTGTACCGCAAGATGTAAATACAACTTCACCTTTTAAACACCCTAATACCTTTGCCGTTTGCTCTCTGGCGTTTTCAATCGCATCGCTACTGTTTATACCCAAAGAATAAAGTGACGACGGATTTGCAAACATATTTTGCAAACAATCGTATGCCTTATCGGCAACATGCTTTAAAACAGGTGTTGTTGATGCATTATCTAAATAGTGCAAGATTTTCCCCCTTAAAACATTCCAATCTTATATATTATACTACTAATAAAAAAAATGTGCAATATAATAATGTAACGCTTTATAACAAACTTATAGGCGTTTATAGCTAAGTTGCGTATTATTTGTTTTAATTTTACTAATACAAAATTTATATGCAGCCTTATTATGTTGTAAAACGCACTATAAAGTATTTATTTTTGCACACAAATAGGGCAAAAATTAAGTGCATCTGCACTAATAAGTTTATAATATATGCCTTCTTTTATTCCTTGCACAGCATGTTGTATAGATGCGCCGTGTAAATGACCGTAAAAGCAACGCTTTACATTGTAAACTTTAAGCGCTTCTATTATATCTTTTGACATAAAGTCTTTACTTAAAGGAGGATAATGCAAAAAAACAATTATTTCATCATAAGTATTCTCACTGTTCATTTTTTGCTTAATGGCGTGTTCAATACTTGCTACAAGCCTACCTTTTTCTCTACCGGCAATTTTTTCATCTTGCTCATCGTCTTCAAAAAGCCAACTTCTTGTACCACAAATTGCTTTATTATTTACTATAATACTGTTGTTGTACAAAATATTTATAGTATTATAGTTTTTTTCTTCCAAAAAAGTTTCAATTTTCTTTCTTGTGCACCACCAATAATCATGGTTACCTTTTATAAGTATTTTTTGCCCCGGCAAATTGTTTAAAAATTCAAAATCTTTTTCACACTCGTTTAAATGCATTGCCCACGATATATCTCCTGCGATAACAACTGTGTCGTTTTCACTTATAACTTCTCTCCAGTTTTTTTCAAGCTTAACAACATAATCTCTCCAACCATTAAATACATCCATGGGCTTGTTTGTTCCAAGCGATAAATGTAAATCTGCAATTGCATAAATTGCCATTAATTATCTCCTAATTATTAAATTAATTTTATGTTACAGAGCGTTTAATGCAGATTGCTGCGCGTGTAAAATAGCTGTATCAAACACTTTTAAGTCTGTATCGTATTCACCTATTAGCAAACCTACTTCGGTACAACCCAATATTACGCCTTGGGCACCTTGCTTTTTAAGCTCATTTATAACACGAACATACTCTTGTTTTGAATGTTCATTTATAACACCTAAACACAACTCTTTATAAATAATATTATTTACAATTTCTATATCGTCTAGCTTTGGTATTAGTACATTTATACCAGCATCAATAAGTTTTTGCTTGTAAAAATCCTGTGTCATTGTATATTTTGTGCCCAACAAAATTACATTGTCTATTTTACTTTCTAAAATTTTATTTGCTGTTACTTGCGCTATGTGCAATATTGGTATTTTTATTTTTTGCTGTATTTCATTATATACTTTGTGCATTGTATTAGTGCATATAACAACAAAATCTGCACCGGCTTTTTCAAGTTTTACTGCTACGTCTATTAAAATGTCCGCACTTTTTTCCCAATCTCCAATTGCTTGACATTTTTCAATTTCTTCAAAGTTTACACTATACAACAAAATTTTAGCAGAGTTTAACCCGCCAAGTTTTTGTTTTACAACCTCGTTAATTATTTTATAGTATGTTGCTGTACTCTCCCAACTCATACCACCTATTAATCCTATTGTTTTCATTTTAAATCACTTCTCTTATCAAAAATATTAGCAGAAATTTCTTGTTCAAACTGTTTACTATATAGTGCAAAGTACTCTCCTTTTTTACTTAACAATTCATTATGTGTACCTTGCTCTATCACTTTTCCCTCACTAACTACTAAAATTAAATCGGCATGCCTTATTGTAGACAGTCTATGTGCTATCAAAAATGATGTTCGACCTTTTAATATATGAGAAATAGCAGATTGTATAAGCTCTTCTGTCTCAGTATCTATTGAAGACGTCGCCTCATCTAACACAAAGATAGCAGGATTTGCAATTACAGCTCTAGCAAAAGAAATAAGTTGCTTTTCTCCTGTAGATAGATAATCTCCACCCTCACCTACTTTTGTATCAAAACCATTTTCAAGCTTATTAATTACGGTATGTGCGCTAACAGCTTTCGCAGCTTCGTAAATTTCTTCATCGGTTGCGTTTAGTTTGCCATAGCGTATATTGCTTTTAACAGATGCCGAAAACAGGTGCGGACTTTGAAGCACATAACCTATATTTCTATGCAGCCAAAGTTGGCTTCGCTTTTTATAATCAATACCATCTACTAAAATTCTTCCACTTGTGGGTTCAAAAAATCTACATGCTAAATTTACAAGTGTACTTTTACCTGCTCCTGTTTCACCTACTATTGCTACTGTTGTTCCCGCTTTTACGTGTAAATTAAAATTTTCAAGCACATTGTCTTTGCCATCAGGATATTTAAACGTTACATCTTCAAATGTTATATCTCCTATAATTTTTTCAAATTCCTGTGTATTTGGGTTAAAAAAATCACCATATTTATTTATAACTTCTTTTGTATCTGTAACAAGTGGTTTCTCATCTAAAACATCAAAAACTCGCTCTATATTTGCCTGCATAGAAATAACATCGGCAAGTATTCTTGCCATTTGTTGCACTGGCTCAAATATGCCCAATGAATAAGATACAAACGCAGAAAGCATACCTATTTGCAACAATTGTTCGTGAACAAGAAAGCCACCCCTTGCAAGCACCACTGCCAACAATACCGAACTTACAAAAACTATTAAAGGTATATATATTGCGCTTAATTGCGCCGTTTTAACACCTGAAACATACATGTTTTTTGTAAGTGTTTTAAATTCATCATAGTTTTGCTGCTCTATAACAAGAGATTTAGACGTTTTAGCGCCCATAATACCTTCGTTAAATGCATTTGTAATTTTAGAGGTGTTTTTACGGACTATTCTGTTCCAATGAAGTATTTTGTTTTGAAAGTAAAATGTTAGTAAAGATATTGCAGGCATAACAACAATAATTATAATAGCCAAACCCGGATTTAACACAAACATTGCAATAAATACACCTACAATATAAAACAAAGCCCAAAGCAAGTCGGGTAGCGACCAAGCTACAAGCGTAGCAATTCTTGTTGTATCGCTCATAATACGAGTTAAAATATAACCGGCAGGAGTTACATTGTAATAAGAAATAGAAATTGTTTGCAAATGGTAAAAAAGAGCTTTTTTCAAATCTCGCCCAAACCACATTTCCATATGCATAGATGAACGTGTAAACATTATTACAAATATACCCTGTAACACTATAATTCCGGCATATAAAAGCATAAATGGCATAATATTATTTAAGCTTTGTGTTTGTATAAAATTATTTATTGCATAGCTTTGAAATAATGGAAAGGTAATATCCACAGCGGCGCAAAGACATATTAAAACAAGTATTTTTATAAAAGTCTTTTTATGCTGTTTTACATAAGGCGCAAGTCTTTTCCATGTGTTCACATCAAAACCCGAAGCATAATCTTTTTCTTCGTATGCCATGTATATCCCCTTTCAATATAATTTTTATTAAAATAGCAATACAATACTAATAAACAAAGCTAACTATTTGCTATTATTTGCCTGTCGTCATTTCTCATTTGAATGTCGTATATTTTTTTATATATGCCTTGTTGTGTAAAAAGTTCTGCATGAGTACCGTGTTGTACTATTTTTCCATCGTCCATAACTAAAATTAAATCTGCTTTCATAAGCGTTGTTATGCGATGAGAAATTAAAATAACTGTACTGTTTTTATTGCTTTTTAAAAGTGCATTTCTTATTTGTTCGTCTGTTTTTGTATCAACAGCCGACAGCGAGTCATCAAATATTTTAATTGGCGTATCTTGCAAAAGCATTCGTGCAATGGCAACTCTTTGCTTTTGCCCACCAGACAAAGTTACACCTTTTTCGCCAACAATTGTGTCGTATCCATTTGGCATTTGCATTATTGAGTCATGTATACAGGCTATTTTTGCAACATTCTCAATTTCTTTATTTGAAGCAGTTTTATTAGCAATTGCAATATTTTCTCTAATTGTGCTTGAAAACAAAAAAGGCTCTTGTAAAACTACGCCTATATTGCTTCTTAACCAGTTAAGGTCTATATTCCTAATATCTTCACCGCTTATTGTAATTGTTCCACAATTTTCCGGTAATTTATAAAGCATATCAATTAAATGTACAATTGTGCTTTTGCCACTGCCGGTGCTTCCCAAAATTGCTAATATTGTTCCACTTTTTAATGTAAAATTAATATTTTTTAAAACGGGCATTAAGTTTTCATTATACTTAAAATTCACATTATCAAATACTATGTCACCTGTCATATCCGGTTTAGCTGCGTTTTCGGGGCTACTTTCTTGCTTAGCATTCAAAATATATTGCACTCTATCAATAGAAACTCCGGCTTTGCTCATCTCAGATATAACTCTTCCAAGCCCTCTAACAGGCCATACCATAGCGGCATTATAACTCATAAAAGCTATAAATTCTCCCTCAGTTATGTTTCCTTGTACAGCTTGAAATACGCCTACCAGTAATATGCTTAATATTTGCAAACCTGTTATAAAATCTCCACTCGCCCAATAAATACTTGTTATTTTTCCAAGGTGTATCCAGCTTTTTGACCAAGCATCGTTTTTTACATCAAAATTATCTGCTTCATATTTTTCTCGTCCAAACGCTTTAACAACACGCACCCCTGTAAGATTTTCTTGCACTTTTGTTGTTAATTCACCTTCAGCAACGTCAACTTCAGTAAAGCGATTTCTTATTATTTTATAAAATAACAAAGAATACGAAAATATAACAGGCATAAATAAAAGTGCCACAAAAGAAATTGCAACATTCATTGAAAACATCATATATAGGTAAAAGCTAATAAGAAAAAGCGTTTTTATTACAAGTAACATTTGTGTACTTACAAAGCTACGTATAACTTCAACGTCCGAGGTGCATCTTTGAATTATATCGCCCGTTGAATTTCCTGTGTGCCAAGAAAACGGTAATTTTTGTATATGATAATACAGCTCATTACGCATGCTGTTAATAAATCCTTCGCTGCATTTTGATGTACACATTCGGCCTATATAATCAAAAATTCCACCTAAAATTGTAGCTATAAGTATAAGTGCACCTGCGGTTAATAAACCGCTTATTATATTACTATTTTGCAAATTTAAAATATTAATAATAAATACTGGCAAATTAAGTGGTAAGTCACCTATAATGCTGTCTACAGATATTCGCATAATTTGTGGTGTCAAAGCATTTAAAGCCGTATGCGCCATGGCGCATACGGCTGCTAACATAAAGTATAAAAAGTTATGCTTTAAAAAATACCAAATAACCGAAAATTTACTTTTACCATTAAAGGATTTTATAATTCGGCACTCCCTTTTAAGTAAGCTGTTATGCTTATTTTTTAAGCCAGCTCATCATTTTACGTAGTTCTGCACCTACTTTTTCAAGTGGATGTTGGCTCTCTACCCTACGAGTAGATAAGAACTTTGCTTTACGTCCGCCTTTTTCTGAGAACTCTTGTACAAATTCACTTGCAAATACGCCTTCTTGAATTTCACGCAAAATATTTTTCATCTCTTTGCGTGTGTCTTCAGTAATAACTCTGCGGCCTGTGCGGTAATCGCCATATTCAGCTGTATTAGATACAGAATAACGCATGAAATCAAAACCGCCACTGTTAATTAAGTCTACAATCAGTTTCATTTCGTGTATGCATTCAAAATATGCCATTTCTGGTTCATATCCCGCTTCAACAAGTGTATCAAAACCGGCTTTCATAAGTTCTGTAACGCCACCGCATAATACTGCTTGCTCACCAAAAAGATCTGTCTCTGTTTCTTCTCTAAAGTTTGTTTCAAGTATACCTGCACGTCCTGCACCAATTCCACAAGCATAAGCAAGTGCATAATCTTTTGCTTTGCCTGTAAAGTCTTGGTACACAGCAATTAAGCTTGGCACACCTTTGCCCTCTTGGTATTGGCTGCGAACTGTATGTCCAGGTCCTTTTGGAGCTACCATTATAACGTCAATGTCATTTGCAGGTGCAATTAGGTTAAAATGAATGTTAAAACCATGGGCAAACATTAACACATTGCCCTCTTTCATATAAGGAGCAACTTGCTCGTTATATATATCAGCTGCAACTTCGTCAGGAACAAGCATCATTACAATATCTGCTGCTTGCGCTGCTTGCGCTACTTCCATTACTTTAAGTCCTGCATCTTGTGCTTTTTTAGCGCTGGCACTTCCACTACGCAAACCAACTATTACGTTTACGCCACTTTCGTGCAAATTTTGCGCATGCGCATGTCCTTGACTACCAAATCCCATAATTGCAACTGTTTTGCCGTCAAGCAGTCCTAAATTGCAATCTACGTCATAATACTTATTTACCATTTTTAATTTACCCCTTTTTATTTAAAATATTTTTATTGTAAAGTTATACCCCTTCGCCTCTTGCCAGTGCAGTTATTCCTGTTCTACACATTTCTATTATTTCATAAGGCGAAAGTACATTTAAAAATGCATCAATTTTATCAGGCTCTCCTGTCAATTCAAGCACCATACTGCTCATAGATAAATCTATAATTTTTGCATGGTATATTAAAGCTATCTCTCGTATAGCAGCTCGAGTTTCCTCGTTTGCACTTACTTTAACTAGCAAAAGTTCTCTTAAAAGGCTTTTTGCATTGTCCAGTACATAAATTTCTTTTGTTTCCTCTAGTCTTTGTGTTTGTTTTATAATTTGGTCTAATACCGTTTCATCATCGTGTACAACAAGTGTAATACGCGATATTTCTGGGTTATCTGTTGTTGAAACTGTTAAACTGTCGATATTAAAACCGCGGCGCCCAAAAAGTGACGTTATACGAGTTAATACACCCGAATTATTGTCTACCAGAACGCTGAGTACTTTCATTTTCATAATTTTCTCCATTCTGTTACGTTATTTTACTTAAACTTTCGGCATATTACAAGTTAAATCTCGTAATAATATTTTAATGCACTAATATTAACTCATAATCATATCTTCAATTGTTCCGCCCGACGGTATCATTGGTAAAACTTTCTCATCTTTATCAATAATACACTCAATCCAAACAGGCCCGCTCGACTCTACAGCCTTTTTCATTGCCTCTTCAAATTGTACTATGTTTTCACATCTGTAGCAAACTAGGCCAAAACCACTTGCAAGTTTTACAAAATCTGTTTTACGCTTAGGATCAGTTGCGGCATATCTATTGCCATAAAAGGCACTTTGCCATTGACGCACCATTCCAAGCACCGAATTGTTAAATAATATTGTAATTATAGGCAGGTTGTAACTAACGGCCGTACAAGCTTCATTTAAATTCATATGGAACGATCCATCGCCTGTTAAGTGTATTACTTTGCGTGCGTTGCCCACAGCAACTTTTGCACCTATTGCGGCGCCATAACCATACCCCATAGTGCCAAGTCCACAGCTAGATAAAAAGCTGCGTGTTTTTAAATGTCGAACATATTGTGCTGCCCACATTTGATGCTGTCCTACATCTGTTACGTAAACTGCATCTTCTCCTGCAAGTTCACATGCTTTGTCTATTATTTGGTGTGGTTTTAAATGTGTGTCGCTGTCTTTTGGCACATAATCTTTTTGTTGCCATGTACGAATACTATTAAGCCACTCTTCATGTTTAGCACTTTGTATATTAGGCAATAATGCTTGCAATGTTTGTTTAACGTCTCCAACAAGGCTAAAGTCCACTGTTACATTTTTATTAACTTCGCTTGCATCAATATCTATTTGTAATATTTTTGCACTTTGTGCAAATTTATCAGTATTTAGCGCCACTCTATCAGAAAATCTAGTTCCTATTGCAATTACAAGGTCAGCTCTATCTACTGTTTTATTTGTTGTTCTATTACCATGCATACCTAGCAACCCTAAATTAAGCTCTTCGCCATAACCTAAAGCTCCTGCCGCCATCATTGTATATGTTGCAGGTATATCGGCTTTTTGCATTAGCTCTCGTAGCTCTTCACTTGCGTCGGATGACATAACACCGCCACCAAAGTATATAACAGGACATCGAGATTCGTTAACCATATTCGCAGCAGTAACAATGTCTTCATCGCTCGCTTTTGGTGGGTTTGGCAATTGTTGCGGTGCAATTGCTTCGTACTCTGCACAAAGCGATGTAATATCTTTAGGAATGTCTACCAAAACAGGACCTTTCCTACCAGATTGTGCAATTCTAAATGCACTTCGCAAAACATCGGCAAGCTCTTCTACTTCTCTTACAACAAAGTTGTGCTTTGTAATCGGCATTGTAATACCAGCAATATAAACTTCTTGAAAGCTATCTTTACCTATAAGGTTTGTACCAACATTACCAGTAATTGCAACCATTGGCACACTGTCCATATATGCAGTTGCAATGCCTGTTACAAGGTTTGTAGCACCTGGTCCACTTGTTGCAAGCACAACACCTGTTTTTCCTGTTGCCCTTGCATAACCATCTGCCGCATGAGATGCACCTTGCTCATGAGCTGTAAGGTAATGATTAATTTTATCACTGTTTTTATAAAGTGCGTCGTACAAATTTAGCACAGCACCGCCGGGATATCCAAAAATTGTGTCTACACCCTGCTCTATTAAAACTTGTGCAAATATATCTGCTCCATTCAGTTTCATTTTTGTATCTCCTTGTTTTTGATAAATTTAAAATAATATTAATAACTACTTTAAATAATATAATATTAAATAATATAATAAACAGCCTTTATCTCCGGATAAAACCAGAGACAAAGGCTGTTAATATCAGCTCTGCGGTACCACTCTGAATTGCCGCTCAAAATAAGCGACCCCTCTAAACACTATAACGTGTGTTATACCGACAAGTGTTACTGTAAATTCGCACTTGTAGCTCCAGAATGACTTGGGCATTGAAACGACACACTGTTTTTCACCAAATAACAGCTCTCTTGAGTGTCCAAACAAGCTTACTTGTTTCCTTCATAGCATTTATATAATATTTGTATATAATTATATAGCGATATGATGCATTTAGTCAAGTATTTTTTTATTTTTACAAAAAAATTGTTTTTTAGGTTTATTACATAGTATAATTAACATTATATATTTAAATTATTAATTAATTAAACTTGTAGTAATAATTTTACAATTATATAATGTTATAGTATTATAAGTAAAAGCGCACGCAATTTGCAGATAGGAGAAGTTAAGTTGGAAATTAAAACTAGCGTTTTATTATTAAATTATTTCAAAAATCTTGTAACAGGTAATACGTCTAATATTTTGCCCTTTCCTATAAAAGCACAAAAACCTTTACCACAAACAAAACCATGCCAGCCTTTGCCAACATGCAAGCCTGAAAGCATGGGTGTTTCAAGTGAAGATATTTGTGATTATTTAATTGGTTTATCTGATTTAAAATTAGCGAATGTGCATACTGTAACTGTTTTAAGAGGTGGGAAAGTAATATGCAGGGCAAATTATGCACCATATAGCACAAATTATTGGCATATTACACACAGCATTAGCAAAACATTTACAAGTGTTGCAATTGGCATGCTCGTTGATGACAATGTGCTTTCTACAAAGGATAAGATTTGTGATATTTTCCCTGAACAATGCACGTTTTTAACCTCGAAACGAATAAAGAATATTACAGTAGAGCATTTACTAACTATGACGAGTGGTGCAAATTTTGCCGAAATGGGTAGTTTGCTTGAAAAAGACTGGATTGCATCATTTTTTTCTTACGATTGTATGTTCGAACCCGGAACAAAATTCAATTATAACAGCATGAACACATATATGCTTTCGGCCATAGTAACTAAAAAAACAGGTAAAACCTTATATAGCTTTTTAAAAGAAAGGCTGTTTGATAAACTGGGTTTTGGCAGTATTGAATGGGAAAGTTGCCCTAATGGTATTACTAAGGCTGGTTGGGGAATGTATATTTTACCTGAAGATGCAGCAAAGTTAGGCCTACTTTTTAACTGGAACGGCAAGTGGCATTACAATGGACAAACACAAACAATTGTAAGCGAAAGTTGGATAAATGCCTCTTTAAATTATATTTTCGAAGATTATATGGACACGGGTTACGGATATCAACTATGGTACGAAAACAGTAGTAAAACAGCTATATTTAATGGTATATTTGGGCAAAATGTTTTTGTAAACAAAAGCCTAGATATGGTTATCGTTATAAATTCCGGAAGCACATATTTAAATTCAATTAATCCAATTTATGATTTAACAAATAATTTATTTAACAACGTAAAAAATTATAAAAAACAAAATATTTTCACACAATTTCATAACCATTTATTGTTAAATAGTGTAATAAAAAATTTAAAATACAATAATAAAAATTACAAACCAAATAATACGTATTTATTTATTTTACATAATTTTTTTACAAAAAAATTTAACTATAAGTTTAAAAATAAAATAAATACAATAGATGGAATTTGTAATGCATTAGATAATAAAACTTATAATTTTACAAACTGCAAATTTGGGTTATTTCCTGTAATGCTTAGCTGTATGAACGACTTTTATACAATAGGATTAAAAAGTATAAAATTTGAAAATAAAAACGACACCCTATACATGATTTGGGACGAGGGCAATGAATTTTATAACATACCAATTGGCTTTAATAGTCCTCAAATAACCAATGTATCTTTTGGGCAAAACGTTTTTAAAATTGCAACTACAGGTGTTTTTACAACAGATGAAGACGATAATTTAGTATTAAAACTTACATTGAATTTTCTTGAAAGCAGTAGCACTCAACAAGTAAAATTATTTTTATTTAAAAATCATGCAAACGTGTCTTTATACGAAACACCCAACTTAACAGATGTAATAAAGTTTGCATATAATTTACCAAAACAAAACCTTGGGCCTGATGTGTCTTTTATTGTAAAAAATAACTACATTAAAAAATTTGCATATAAATTTTGCTATCCCGTACACACAAGTGATATTGATAAAAATTTTGAGAATTTTAGTTATACCGGCCTTGAGCAAAAAGTATTTGACAAGAATTTAGCCGAGTTTGACTAAACTAAACATAAAAATATTAATATAAAACAAAAAAACACAACCTACATATAAGTTAGGTTGTGTTTTATATTGTATTAAATTAGTTGTTTCTGTTCTTTAAAAGGCTCAATATATCATCATAATACTGGTCTTCATTTAAATCACTTTGCTCTGGTTTTATAGTCTCTACATTTTGCTGTGAACCGTTAGGATTTGGCGCAACAACAGGTACAGGTGCAGGTTGGTCATTTCTCATTTCCTGCTGTGCATACCCGCCGTTAGTGTCTGCTGTATAAGAAACTGAGTCTGTGGCATAATCTGATGCCATAACACTTGACACTGTGCTTATACCGTCTACAATATCAAATCCTGTTGCAACAACAGTAATTCTCATTTCATCTTTTAATCCGTCGTCAAAAGCAGCACCCCAAATAATATTTGCATCTGGATGAGCTGAATTAGTAATTAATGTAGCAGCTTTTTCAACGTCGTCTAGGCTAATGTCAGGCGAAGAAGTTATGTTAATAATTACACCTCTTGCACCTGCAATACTTGTTTCTAACAAAGGACTAGAAATAGCAGCATTTGCCGCATCTTCAGCTTTGTTTACGCCTTTTGCTGTGCCAACACCCATATGTGCATAGCCTGCATCTTTCATAATGCTGCGCACATCGGCAAAGTCAAGGTTAATAAGTGCAGCAACATTTATAAGTGATGAAATACTCTCAACACCTTGTCGCAACACATTATCAGCCGACTCAAAAGCATTGTTAAGTGTAATTTTTTCTTGGCTAATGTATTTTAATCTCTCATTTGGTATTACAATAAGTGCATCTACACGTTCAAGTAATCCAGATATACCTATTTCAGCCATTGTCATTTTACGTTTACCTTCAAAAGCAAAAGGCTTTGTAACAATGCCAACAGTTAAAATACCTAAATCCCTGGCAACTTCAGCTACAACAGGAGCAGCACCAGTACCTGTACCACCGCCCATGCCTGCAGTAATAAATGCCATTTGCGCACCTTTAAGTGACGCTGCTATTTCATCGCGACTCTCTTCGGCACTGCGTTGTCCAATTTCAGGGTCTGCACCTGCGCCACGACCTCTTGTAAGTTTTGCGCCAAGTTGCACCTTTTGTGTAGATTTAGACGCAATAAGAGCTTGTTGGTCAGTATTCATACTAATAAATTCTACACCCTGCAGTCCATTTTGTACCATGCGATTAACAGCGTTACCACCGCCGCCACCAACACCTACAACTTTAATTTGTGTAATGTTCTGCATATCCTCATCAAGAATAAATGCCACAAATATCCCCCCAAATGTTTAAAAAAATATATAAAACATCAATAATTTTTTTGTAATTTAAAGTTTTATTTTCTAAAACACTAAATTACCACGTTAGTAAAAACGGTTTAAAACATACCGCTAAAACGTTATTTACCAACACTTTTTATGCTATTTTACTCGTTTATGAAATGTAATATTAAAACAAAAATTACATTGTGTAATATTTTAACACATTATTAAAAAAAAAACAAGTACATTTTTTAATTTTTGCGTTACATCGTAACCCCAGCTATCCACGAAGCCTCAAGTCTTCCCTCGGCATCTCTAGTGCTTACGTCTAATGTTCCTTGCTCTGTTTTAGATATACCGTTCTCATCTTCTGTAGTTAATAAGTATTTTGCAAATTCAATTTTTTTATTTGCATCTGCAATACTACCCACCAAAACAACAACTCTATTTTCATACATAAATTTAATATTAATCACATCTTGTAAATCTATATAGCTTATGTTTAAAAAATCATTTTTTTCTATTTCGGTTAAAATCAAAAGCAAAGCATCTAACTGCTCTTCATCTTTTAATAAAATTTTACTTCCTGGTGTCACATTGTCAATTTCACTAACGCCTTTAATTTCTGTAAGCCCTTGAGTATCTTCAAAATTTGTTTCAAGTATTACAAATTGTTCACTCAATGCAATTGTACTATTTCCATTTACTATATAATAACAAGGCACAGCATTGCTAACTTGTATTTTTATTTTCCCGGGAATCGTTCTTGTAATAGTTATATTTTGTAAATATGGAAGCACTATTTGCATATTGTTTGCAACATTTTGCTTATTAAACAAAAACAAATTATCCCCGTTTTTTATACCACTTGCATTTATTATTTGTGTGTTTGAGTACTGTGTTTCCCCTATTATTTCAATAGTATCTATTCTAAACAGCACGTAAAAAGACAATAGCGCACCTGTAATTACAGTTAGAACAAGCACCGAAGCCATTAAAGTTCTACGTTTTTTACGTTGCTTTTTAGCATCCGATAAAATAATACTTTTATCTTGAGAGTGTTTTTTTGATTTTTTGATTTTTTTCTCATTTACTTTATCTTTATTTCTATTGTTTTTATTTGCATATTGTTTTGAGTTGTTTTTAGCAAAATTGCCTTTAAGAATTTTAGCTTTCTTAGTAGGTGTATTAATTTCCGATTTAAATTTTTGCTGCGAAACATCACTTGCGCCATTGTTTATAACTGCATTGTTTGTTTTGTTTTGGCGCGAAGCAAAATTAGAACTATTTGTTTTATTAATATTATTTTTCTCATTAACTAAATTTGTTTGCTGTGTGTTTTTTATTAATGCATTAGCATTACTATTTTGCGATTGCGTGTTATAACTATTATTATGTATATTTTTATTTGATGTTGCATTATATGCATTATTAGGTTTTACTTGTTGCGAGTTGATACTCTGCTGTTTAAAAGCGTTTGCGTTTTCAACTGTATAGTCTACTCTTTTAATGTCATTACGGCTTTTAGCTTGTCTTTTTAAATCGTATTCGTAGTCATAAACCACACGTTGAGGTTTCTTTTTATTGTCTTGCATTTTAAACTCCCTTTTGGTATTTTGCACCGCAATTGTTTATTTCAATTGCGGTGCACCTAATTTAAATGCGCCTATATCCATTTTATATCTGCACCAATTAGTGAAAACATATTCACTATATCTTCATATCCCCTGTCTATATATTCTACACCATCTATTATACTTTTACCTTGCGCTTGCATTGCTGCTATTACAAGTGCTGCTCCTCCACGTAAATCTTGCGCATGTAAATGCGTAGCAGTTAATTTATGTACTCCATTAATTTTAACGGTATTTTTAAAAACTTTTGCATTTGCCCCAAGTACATTAAAACCCTGTGCGCACGCAAATCTATTTTCAAAAATTGTATCAGAGCATTTACTAGTTCCTTTTGCTCGTAAACATGCTGCCATAAGAAGTGGTGCGCTATCAGTTGCAAAGGCAGGGTAAATATCTGTAAACACATTGCCAATTGCAAGGGCAGGCCCTTGAGATGATATATATAAAGCATTATTTTTTTCAAAGCTAAAATTACAACCTAGTTGTTTTAAATGCGGCATAACAGCACTTAAATGCGTATTATCACAATTTAAAACAAGCACATTACCACCACAAGCAGCTACAGCGCACATTACAGTTGTTGCTGTTATTCTGTCGGGGCATACATTATGTTTAGTTCCAAAAAGCATTTTAACGCCTTCTATGTATAAAACATCACTTCCGGCACCTGCTATTTTTGCCCCTGCCGATTGTAAAAATCTAATTAAATCTACAACTTCCGGTTCTTTGGCAACACCTCGTAGTATTGTTTTCCCCTTTGCTGTGGCCGCTGCCATAATTAATGTTTCGGTTGCACCAACACTTGGAAATTTTAATGTAAAATCGGCACCCTTTAGCCCATTTGTGGCCGTTACATTTATTGTCTGCTCATCATAACTTATGTTTGCACCAAGTGCAACAAGCCCATTTAAGTGTATATCTATTGGCCTAAGCCCCAGTTTACACCCTCCAGGCGGAGATATAGTTGCACATCTTTTACGCACTAAAATAGGTGCTAAAAAAAATAACGAAGAGCGCATAGATTGCATTAATTGTTCAGGTATGTGCGCTTTTTCAACATTTTTTGCATTTATACTAGCTTTACCTTGCGAAAACAAAGTTTCACAACCAAGTTCTTTTATTATACTTATTGCCGAGTGCACATCAGATAAATTAGGAACATTTGTTAACTCTACTTGCTGTGTAATTAATACACTGGCCGCTAAAAGCGGAAGTATACTATTTTTGGCACCGGGTATTTTTACGCTCCCGTTCAAAGGGTTTAAACCAGTAACTTCAATACGTTTCATAATTACGCCCCCTGCTTTGCAATCTTAAGTCAATTTATATTATGCAAAACAGTGCGTTTTTGTGAAAACTAAGCTACTTTTTAATTTTTATTATGTTTTTTACATTACATTTATTAATTTTTTTAAATTTAGCCATATTTCGTTTAACGAATTTGGATAGCTTAATACTTTTGCTTTTGCTCCCATTTCAACAAGTGTGTCGCGGTTTTTTGTTAAAGTATCCACAACTTCAATTATTTTTTCATTAGTCAAATCTTTCTCTTGTATAACAATACCCGCACCTGCATTTTCAAACTGCATTGCGTTGTGATACTGATGGTTTTCGGCCACATTTGGCGATGGTATTAATATACACGCTTTTCCTGCTGCTGCAATTTCTGCAAGAGTAAGTGCACCAGCCCTTGCAATAACAAGATCTGCAGCATTTAAAAGCGATGGCATATTGTCTATATACTCTTTTATAACAAATTTATTACTTTTGTCAATATTTAGTTTGTTTGCCATAACTGCAAAATCATTTTTTTCTATACTGCCGGTTGCATGAATATGTAAAAAATCTTTATTGTCAATTTCCCATTTTGCAAGGTTCGCTACAGCTTCGTTTAGGCGCTGCGCACCCAAACTGCCTCCAAACGACAATATTATAACTTTATCTTTTGAATCACAAATCGCATTTCTGTTATTTGCCTCATTTTGAGCAAAAAATTCCACCCGTATTGGGTTGCCTACAACAACTGTTTTTTCTCTATGTCCAAGTCGTTTTGCTCCATCTTTCGATGCAGCAAGTACCAAATCTGCATCTCTTGCTAAAATTTTATTTGTTATTCCCGGAAAAGCATTTTGCTCGTGTATAGCTGTTTTAATATTTTTTCTTATAGCAGCTTGAACAATAGGACCGCTTACATACCCACCTGTGCCTATAACAAGTGTGGGATTAACGGTTTTTATAATTTTATTAGCCCTGCCAAAAGAGAGCAACAAATAATAAATTGCCGCAAAATTTCTAATTATATTTTTAATCGTAAATTTTCTTTGTATTCCTCTCACTTCAATTGTGTGAAATTCGTACCCTGCTGCTTTAACAAGCTTTGCCTCCATACCGTTTTTACAACCTGCAAAATGTATGTTTGCAAAAGGTATTTGCCTTTTAATCTCACTTGCAATTGCAAGTGCCGGGTTAATATGCCCTGCAGTACCGCCTGCCGCAATTAAAATTTGCATATGTCCTCCTGTGCTTTTTAATAATTATTTTTATTTTGTTTTAATTTTTACTTTTATGTTTTGTGTATATTACTTTTTCGAGATACCGACAGCACAACACCTATTTCACACAGCAACATTAAAAGAGACGTACCCCCATAAGAGAAAAACGGCAAGCTAATACCTGTATTTGGTATTGTATTTGTAACAACAGCAATATTAAGTGCAGCTTGCAATATAATTTGAACTACTATGCCTACTACTATCATGCAGCCAAACTTGTCTTTTGCATTAAAAGCAATATAAAGCCCCCTAATTAACAAAAACAAAAACAGTAGTATAACAATCATTGCGCCCACAAAGCCCAGTTCTTCGCACAATATAGCAAAAATAAAATCGTTAGCGGGTTCGGGCACATACAGGTGCTTTTGCCTAGAATTGCCAATACCTAAGCCAAATAAACCACCTGAGCTTATTGCATACATTCCCTGTATAGTTTGGTATGCATTATCTGTCGGGTCAGAAAAAGGATCTCTCCAATATTGTATTCTTTCTGTAGCATACGGCACTAAATCGGGTAACAAAACAACAGCCAATACAACAGCACCAACAAGTGCTGCTATAGCTATAAAGTAGTAAAAAGGGTTTGTTCCACCAACAAACATCATTGCAAGTCCAATTCCAAGTATAAGTACTGTACCCGATAAATGAGGCTCTTGTATCATTAGAGTTGCCACTAACCCAAGTATTACTAAAAACGGTAGTACACCGTACGTAAAAGTCTTCATCTTTTCATAGTTTACCGATATTATATGTGCAAATAAAATTATTATGGCAAACTTTGCAATTTCTGATGGCTGAAAAGTGGTAAAGCCTAAATTTATCCATCTTCTTGCGCCATTTATCGGTTCCATAAACAAAACAATAATTAAAAGTATAATTGTAACCGCCATTATTGGCCATGCAAATTTTTGCAAAATATGATAATCGAAAAAAGAAATAAAAAACATTAAACCTATGCCGGCACTTGCAAAAATAAGCTGCTGGCGAATGTAATAAAAACTATCGCCATCCATGCGATAATACGCATATGCAAAACTTGCGCTAAAAACCATTACAAGCCCAAATGCCACTAAAGTTAGCACTATTATGGCAAACGGCCAGTCTACCGGTGATTTCTTTTTTATATGAGAGTGTGTATTTGCGATAATCTTCATAGTTTTAGCGTTCTCTGCCAACTTTTATGCCTCCCCTACAGTAAAAGCTATTTATGCCTGTTTTAAGTTATATAGTTAAGTAAATGTATATGCAAGAAAGAGCAACACACATAACCGTAAACAAACTAAATGTAATTACAATTTTAATTTCGCTCCATCCACACATTTCAAAGTGATGGTGTATAGGGCTCATTTTAAAAATGCGTTTACCGTGTGTAAGCTTAAAATATCCAACTTGCAACATAACACTAAGAGCTTCACATATATATAATAATCCTATTATAACAATAATTTCAGGGCGATTTATGGCGTATCCTACCGCAACTACACAACCACCCAAAAACATGCTGCCTGTATCTCCCATAAAAACTTTTGCCGGGTAAAAGTTCCAAGATGCAAACCCAGCGCAACCACCTGCAACAGCTGCTGCAAAAATAGCAATATTTATTTGGCCTAAAATGCTACAAATAAATAAAAATCCCAACATTACTATAAATGTCACACATGATGCAAGGCCATCTATTCCATCTGTTAAATTTACCGCGTTTACAACACCTATAATTAAGAAAAATGAAATTACATAATAAAAAACACCAAATTCAATTAAACCTATAAACGGCAAATTAACAGCTGTTGTAATAGTGCCATTAATATAAAGCGATGCTAAAAAGGCCCCTGTAATTAAAACCTGAGCAATTATTTTATAAATTGCAGTTAAGCCTAAATTTCTCTTTTTTACTACTTTTATATAGTCATCTACAAAACCAATGCTACCAAATGCAAGGCTTGTTAAAACAGCTATATAAAGTGTTACCATATTTTTGGAAAATAAACTACCCATATATGCACTAACACCAATTGTTAAAACAGCATATCCAAAAATAATACCCATTAAAATACCTATATAAAACATTAAGCCGCCCATTGTTGGTATGCCATTTTTTGCGGCATGCCATTTTGGGCCTATGTCTTTAATTGTTTGTCCAAATTTTAATTTACGCAAAGCGGGCACTATTACAAAACCAGAAAGCGCTGTTATTAACAGCGAGCAAAACCCCGCAATTAACAATGCATTTCTTGAATCTATCATGTTTTCAATTCCTTTCGATTTAAAACTTATTGTAAAAATAATCTAAAATATCTTCAAAGGCCATGCCTCTGCTGGCCTTAACTAGTACAATATCGTTTTTATTGCAAATAGTGCACAAATATTTAGCCGCTTTTTTCTTATCATTAAAATGATGCGCGTTTAAGTTAAGCAGTTTTGCATTATTATGGGCATGTTTCATCTCTTGTCCATAAGTTATAAGCAAATCAATGTTGTTTTCTTTGCAAATATTTGCTATTTGGCTGTGTGCCTCGCAAGATATTTCGCCAAGTTCTAACATATCACCTAAAACTGCAATTCTTTTGCCATCTGTTGGATACTCGCTTAATGTTATTAAAGCGGCCTTTACACTTTTTGGTCCTGCGTTATAGCAATCTTCTATAATGGTAACTTCCTTGTGCTGTACAACATTTTGCCTTAGCTCTGCTGTTTGGTAATTTGCAAGTGCCTTTGCCGCCGTTTGTGCATTTAGTCCAAGCCTTGTTGCCAATGCATACGCACTAAGTGCGTCCATTACATTGTGTTTGCCCACTGTAGGAATGTTAGCGCTAATTAATCCGTATACATCGTCTTGTATGTCAAAGCTTGTTTCGTTTTTACCTGTAATTATATTTATCGCCCTAACATTTGCACTAGCATTTTCTATTCCAAAATATACTGCATTAACGTGTTTAGGTATGTCTTCTTTTTTTGGCAAATCGTCGTCTGCATTTAAAACAAGTGGTGCACCTTTTGGCATTCCTTCGCAAACTTCCATTTTAGCTTTACTTATATTTTCCCTAGTTTTAAGTTGTTCTAAATGCATACTGCCAATGCAGGTAATAATTGCACCAACAGGCTTTGCCGCAAGTGTAAGCTTACTAATTTCTCCAAGCCCTTGCATACCCATTTCAATTACCGCATATTTTGTGTCTTTGTTTATTTGCATAAGTGTATTTGGCATACCTATTTCATTGTTTTGGTTACCCTGCGTTTTTATAGTGTTGCCAAATGCTGAAAAAACACTGTAGCAAAACTCTTTTGTTGTGGTTTTGCCCACACTGCCAGTTACTGCTACAAGTGCAGGGTTAAATACACCCCTATAGTTTTCTCCAATTTGTATCATAGCGTCAAGAGGGTCTTTTACTATAACAGTTTTTTCGTTACTTATTGTACTTAAATAGCGCTGAGCTAAAACTGCAACTGCGCCTTGGTTTATAGCTATTTCAGCATAGTCGTGCCCGTCTACTCTTTCGCCTTTTATACAAACAAATAACATGCCCTGCTTAACATTTCGGCTATCTGTTGCCACTCCTTTAATTAAAGGGTTCCCCTTAATTTCACCTATGTTTTTTAATAATACATCGGCAAAAACAGCTTCCATTAAAAAAACTCCGTTTCGTTAATTATTGTTTTCCGTTAACTGCAAGCCATTGCTTCACTATGCGGTGCTCATCTAAATAAATTGTAACACCGTCTACCACCTGATAATCCTCATGCCCTTTCCCACACATTATTAAAACGTCATCTGTTTGAAGTAAAGACAAAGCTGTTTGCAAAGCTTCTCTTCTCTCCACTTGAACAACATAAGGCTTACCTGATTTTTTCAGTGTTGGCTCAACGTCATTTATTATATCATACGGGTCTTCTTTTCGGGGATTATCTGAAGTTAAAACTGTAAAATCGGCATATTTAACAACAGCCGATGCCATTTCAGGTCTTTTTTTGGCATCTCTTTCACCTGCGCATCCAAATAAAACAAAAAATCTTCCTTTAACAAACGGGGCTATTCCTGACAACACTTTTTCTATTGCATCTCCTGTATGCGCAAAGTCACAAAGTACTGTAAAGTCGTTGTGATACAAAACTTCGGCTCTGCCGCGCACACCTTTGCTTGTTTTTAAAGCGTTAGCAACACTTTTAATATCTGTACCAAGTTCTATTGCAGCAGCAGTAGCAAGTAGTGCATTGCTAACCGAAAAATCTCCCGGCATTGGGAAATTTATACTTTGTATGTTACCTATGCTTACCATTTCAAATTTTACACCGGCTGCAGATAATTTTATATTATGTGCTGTGTAGTCAGCATTATCATTTTCTCTTGATATCGATATTTTTTTACTAACATCACATTCCTCAATTAACCTTACACCATAGCTATCGTCTATATTAACTACCATACTTTTAACTTGTTTAAATAAACTTTTTTTAGCTTTATAATAATTTTCAAATGTACCATGATAGTCCAAATGATCTTGAGTTAAATTTGTAAATACGCCCACATCAAACTGAATACCCCAAAGCCTCATTTGATCAAGTGCTTGGCTGCTCGCCTCCATAACAGCATGGTTGCACTCTGCCGCCACCATGCGAGATAATAGTGCATTTAAATCCCAAGCCTCGGGCGTAGTGTACTTTGCAGGTATTTCCATAGTGTCTATTTGAGTGTGAATTGTACCTATTAATCCTACCTTATTTCCTGTTTGCTCTAATATTTGCTTTAAAACGGTAGTAACTGTGCTTTTTCCGTTGGTACCTGTTACTGCCGTTAGCTTTAATTTACTTGCAGGGTTATTAAAAAAATTAGCACATAGTACAGCATAGGTTTTTCTGGCATTTTTTACAACTATTTCGTTTTCAAGCCCAAGCTTACGCTCTGTTACTATACAAACAGCTCCTTTTTCAACTGCCGCTGTTGCGTAGTTATGGCCGTCTGTTTTATGCCCTTTTGCACAAATAAAAATTGTGTTTTTATCTACTCTTCTCGAGTCTTGCGTAATGAATTCCACATTACCTTCTGGTAATTTTCCTTCAAATTCAATGTTAGTAAACAGCTTATCAAACGTCATTTATCCACCTCTATTGCTTTTATTCGCAATTAATAAACAAGTAAATTAGTGTTTTAATCGGTAGCTGTAATGTCATAAAACATTACTTCAACAACAGTTCCCATAACAACTTCAGTTCCTGCTGTGTAGTTTTGAGTCATAGCTTTTATATTAGCGCTGTCTTCTTCTACTCCAAGCACGCTTAAATTAAGTCCGCTTGCATTTAATGTTTCTTTTGCCTCTGTTACACTTTTACCGCTAACGTCGGGCACTACAACACTTATACCTTGAGCTTGCTCATCTGTGTATAGCACAACTACCGACTGCCTTGCAAGCGACGAACCTGCTGCCGGATATTGATATGTAACTGTAGAGCCAACTCCAACTTCTTTAGATGCAAATCCCCTTGCATTAAGCTGCCTATTTGCATCAAGCACTGTCATACCAACCATATTAGGTACAGCAGTTTCTACAGTTTCAAGTTCCTCTTGTGTATATTGCGGTTCAACGCCCATATAAGGCAGCGCATCGGCTAAAATTGTGCCAACAACAGGCCCACATAACACGCCACCAAACGAGTTAAATTTATCGTGAGGCTCATCAAGTATAATAAGGCACGCAAGTAATGGATCGTTTGCCGGCGCAAATCCCCAAAAAGACGATATACGAAGTGTGTCATCTTCATTGCCCTCGTACACAGTTTGCTTTTGGCTTGTGCCCGATTTGCCGCCTATTCTATAGCCTGCCACATAAGATGCTTTATTTTGACCGCTTGCCACGCTCTGCTCAAGCATTGCAGCAATTGCCGTGCTTGTTTGTTCAGATACAACTTGCCTTTTCACAGTGGGCTGTGTAATTTCTACAATATTACCTTCACTGTCTATTATTTGTTTTACAACGTAAGGCTCCATTAAGTAACCACCGTTAACCGCTGCAGCATTCGCTGTCATCATTGCAATAGGCGTAACCTGGCTAGATTGCCCAAAAGATGATGATGAAAGTTCTGTTATATTCATATTTTCAACTTTATAAACATTGCTTTGCGCCTCATTTTGCAAGTCAATGCCTGTTTTTTCATAAAAACCAAATGCTTCTAAGTAATCGCAAAATATTTCTTTACCTAATTGCCAACTTAATTGAATAAAATATGGGTTGCAAGAATTATTAAGTCCACCGTAAAAATCCAGTGTGCCGTGTCCTTCAGTGTGAGCACAACGCATGCTTATAGAGCCTACTACGTGTATGCTTCCTGAGCACGAAAAACTTGTATTCATATCTGCTGTACCAGAATCTAACGCAGCAGCGGCAGTTATTACTTTAAAAACACTTCCCGGCTCGTATATATCTTGCACTGCTTTATTTCGCCACATTGTTTGCTGTGCAGTTTGAGCAGCACTTGAGCGCTGAGCATCATCTTCTATTGCACGTATTTGAGCAGTTAGTTCTTCGTCATATAAAGTATAAGGATCGTTCAAATCGTATCCCGGAAGTGTAGCCATTGCCAATATTTCACCGGTCTTTACATTCATAACAATACCGGTACCTCTGTTTGCAACGTTGTGGTCCTCTATAGCATTTAAGAGGTATTTTTCAAGTGTTTGTTGTATTACCTCATCTATTGTAAGCACAATACTGTTCCCATCTTGTGCTGGGTATTCGGCTTTATAGTCGCCTTCCATTTCGTAACCCCAAGCATTTTGTGCTGTTAAAATTCTTCCTGGTGTTCCGTTTAATTCATCATTATAGTAAAGCTCTAGTCCTGTAAGGCCCTCTCCATCGGTATTTGTAAATCCTATTACCGTAGATGCAAGCGAACCATACGGATAATACCTTTTACTGTCCGGCTCCATTAATATGCCTCTGATTGGTGCTTCTTTTCCTGCAGGCGTTTCGTTGTATTCACTTATCCAGTTAACAATTTCATCAGCCACAGGCTTTTCTACTTTTTTTTCAATTATTTTATATTTAGACGCCTCATCGTTTAAATCTTCAAGCACATCCTCTATATCAAGTTGTAAAATTTCGGCAAGCTTTGTTGCAACCATAGTAACATTCGTTCCCGCTTGTACCATGCTTGCAGGCGATGCCACAACAGTCCATACAGTACTGCTTCTAGCAAGCTCTTTCATATTAGTATCGTAAACCGAACCTCTGTGAGGGTTAATTATCTCATCACTCAACTGTTGATCTGATGCCATTGCCTTATATTTTTCATCTTCAATAAACTGATAATTAATTAAATTGTAAATAACAGCACCAAAAATAATAACGCAAAATAAAATAGCAGCAAAAATAGCTTTAAATTTCATATCTCTTGTTACAGGCATTATTGACAAATTGTTTTTTTGCTCTTTATTTCTTTGTGCCATAAAATTCTCCGTTCTACTTAAATTCCAATCATTTGCCTATATTTCGTCATAAATACATTATTTACAAAATTTACAAAATATTTTGTCGTATTATGTCATTTATGTAAAAAAATATTATTTTAACATATTTATATTAACGTTTACACATTATTTATACATATATATTTAACTTTACAAACAATTATCACCGCTGAATACATTATAGCACATGTAAACAACAGTGATAATACTAATTTTCTTATGTATTAATACTTAATGAATCATCGTCTAAATTATTCATAAATATTCCTGTAAGCCTGTTCCATAGAGTTTGTGTGTAAGTTATTTCGCTTTTTCCGTCTCGGTAAATGTAAACTGTTTGAGACGAGTTTCTCTTTACAAGCCCCAATTGCGTAAGAGCGTATTCTTCAACACTGTTTAAGTTTGTTTTCATTTCAATTTCGTTGTTTAAGTAGCCATATTCACTTTGCAATTCAAGTAAAATTTCTTCTTGCTTTGCAATTTCTCCATTTAGCATTGTGCTTACGCTTTGCATGTATAGCACACTTGCTACTAATGTTAAAAAAAGTGTGCTCAACATAATTATTTTAAATATTCTTTTACTTTGAGCACCAATTTGTTTTTGCCTTCTTGTAGTTGTTGCAACATATAGCTTCGGCCTTGTTTCTTTTTCTGTTGCTGCAAAGTAATTTAAATCGTATGCATTTCTGTTTTGCACATTATCCCTCATTTACATTTTATTATAATTTTTCCACAACTCGTAAACTTGCACTGCGCGAGCGTGGGTTGTTTTTTAGTTCTTCTTCGTTTGCTTTTATTGGTTTTTTTGTTATTATTTTTGCTTTTGCTTTGTTTTCGCATATACAAACCGGAAATTCTTTTGGGCAAGTGCATGCTGTTGCCCACTGCACAAACTGTTGTTTAACTATCCTATCTTCTAACGAGTGAAATGTAATTATACAAAATCTTCCACCCGGCTTTAACATATCAAATATGTTATCTAGCCCTTGTTTTAACACATCTAGTTCTTCATTTACAGCTATTCTCAATGCTTGAAAAGTTTTTCTTGCAGGGTTTTTGTCTTTCCTTCTAACAGATGCCGGAATACCTGAATATATACATTCCACAAGCTCTTTTGTTGTTAGTATAGGTTTTTCTTGTCGCGCTGCAACAATTTTACCTGCAATACTGTACGAGTAGCTTTCTTCACCATAATTTCTTAGTATGTCCGATAGTTGCTCTCTTGAGGCACTATTTACTATGTCTGCTGCACTTTGCCCACTTTGACTCATTCGCATATCAAGCGGTGCATCTGCGTGATAAGAAAAACCCCTTTGCCTCTCGTCGAGTTGATGCGAGGATACGCCTAAATCTAGTAGTGCACCGTCAATTTCATAAATGCCAAGTTCGTTTAATTCTTGTTTTACATTTTTAAAATTATTTTGTATAACTTGTGCGGGTAAATTGCTTAGCCGTTGTGTAGCAATTTGTACCGCGCTTGGGTCTTGATCGAATGCATACAATTTGCCGCCTTGTATGTTTTTTGCTATTTCTCTGCTGTGCCCTGCACCTCCAGCAGTTCCATCAATGTATATTCCTTCTTTATTTATATTTAGCATTTCAATGCAATTGTTTAACATTATTGGAACGTGCGAAAAATTTATAATTTCACTCATAAATTATGTGTTCCCCCTTAAATGTAGTAATGCAAACATAGTTGCGTGTATGCTAAGCATAATTTTGTTTTATATATCTTTGTAATTAATATTTTATTAAAGCTCAAGTTCCTCTAGTACCTTAGCAAAATTCTCAGCCGTCATTAACTTGCTACGTTTTTGCCATAGTTGAGTACTCCAAATTTCGGCATGGTCTCCTACACCTAAAATAGTAACTTCCTTTTCAAGCTTTGCATATTCACGTAAGTTTTGCGGTAATAGTATTCTTCCCTGTTTATCGGGTTGTACAGGTGAGGCCGACGTAAAAAGATGTAATTGAGCATCTCTTGCTTTACCAAACCCTTTTTCAAGCAAGCTTTTAGCCATGCTCTCCCATCTTTCTTGAGGAAATGCAACAAGGCTTTTATCTAGCCAATAAGCTACTGTAAATGTATCTCCCATTTGCTCTCTAAACCTTGCAGGAAAATTGAGCCTTCCTTTGTCGTCAATGGCATAGTTAAACTGACCCATTAACATTTAGCTCACTCTCCTCTTTTGCAGGCATTTTAACCCATTTTTTACCCACATTAAACCATTTATACCCACTATTACCCACTTATTGTAATAATTATAGCAGAATATTGAAAAAAATCAATAGAAAATTCAAATAAACTTATTACAAATTTCTTAAAATTTTAATAAAAATTATTGCATTAGTGCTTTACGCTAAATAATTTAAAAAACGCTTTAAAATCATAATTGCAAAAATAAAAACCTTTGTTTAATACAAAGGTTTTTATAAAAATATATTATTTTATTTATTTTTTTTACTTTACAAACATATACTTTAATCGGGTGGTGAAAATAATGTTTAAATGTTATTCAAAACATGCAACTCGCAAATATTTTTGTTTGTTTATGTTTTTATTTTTGTCCTGCATTGCATTAATTGCAATATTATTTTTTTCTAGCCATAATTTCAATATAAGCAGCAATAGTTTTATAGCTACAGGCTCAAATCTACAGCTAACCGGCGCTATGTCTTGGGGCTTATCATTTCAAAGCAACTCCAACATTCCTATTCCAAACTTATCACAACAACTTCTAACACCTTACAATGCCTATTATTACGACGAATTTTCTGCAAACAGCATTTACCTTACATTTGATTGTGGATATGAAAACGGCAATACCGCTTTGATATTGGATGCATTAAAAGAACACAATGTAAATGCATCATTTTTTATTGTAGGTTCTTATATAAACGAAAACCCCGAGCTAGTTATGAGAATGGTAAATGAAGGTCATGTAGTTGGAAGTCATTCGTATAGCCATCCTAATATGTCAAAGCAAACCAAAGAAGACTTTACACAGGAGCTGTTAAATTTAGAGCAAGCATTTTTTGACGTAACAAATAAGCCATTAGATAAATTTTACAGGCCGCCCGAGGGTAAGTTTACTGTTGAAAACTTACAGTGGGCCGAAGAATTGCAATATAAAACAGTATTGTGGAGTTTAGCATATACAGATTGGAAAGTTGATGATCAACCCACCAAAGAGTATGCACTAAGCAAACTGCTCCCTCGCATTCACGGTGGCGCCATTGTTTTATTGCACAATACAAGCAGTACAAATGCGCAAATTTTAAGCGAACTCTTAACACAGTGGTCTAATTTAGGGTACAGTTTTAAAAATTTAAGTGAACTTGGAGGTGCACATTGATAAATTATTTTTTAAATATTAAAAAAAATGGTGTTTGGTATTTACATTTACACAGCAAAATTGCACGTGTATTTATAATAAGTATATTAATGTGTATATTAACAATTGCAACAACTTATATTATTGGCTTATTTACACATAATGTAAGCAACATTGGTAATGATGAAATTGTAAGTGCAAACAGTAATAATTACGTTTATTCAGCATCTTATTATAAGCTGCAAACATCTCCTCCATATACAATAGCCCTTGATTCCGGACATGGTGGCATAGATACAGGCGCACTTGGAATAATAACAGAAGTTGATGTATGTGATACTACTACAAAATATTTGTATGATTTTTTAGATAAAGATCCAAATTACAAGCCAATATTAACACATGATTTTGGAGAGGATTTATCTACCACTGACAGAGCGTTAAATTCAGATATTAATAAGGCATCGTTGCTTTTAAGCATACATGCAAATTATGATGCATCTTCTTCACAATCACATGGATTTGAAGCATTTGCTGCACCTCCCGGGCGATACTACCATACAGAATCTTTACTTTTTGCTACATATATAGCACAGGGTATGGGCGAAGCCGGCCATAGGTTAAGAGGTGAAAACGGTGTGAGGTACGCTTATTATTCAAGCGATGGCAATAGCAAAAAAATAGTTGAAAGTAGTGTTTTAGATGTAAGAGAAAACAAAAGCTTTGGTATGCTTGAAAAGCCACTTTGCCCTGCTGTATTGGTAGAGCAATGTTTTCTATCTAACGAAAATGATACTCAAAACTGGGCAACACCACAAGGATGTTTAAAAGCGGCAAATATTTATTATAAAGCTATATGCAAATACTATAATACAACTCCTATTTTTTAATTTTTTATAATCTATTGCTATAATCAAACAGTTTTGATATATTTAATATATTAGGTTTAACAAAACGGCCATGATATTTTTTATGCATAAAATATTAATAGCCTATTTAAAAAGGAAGTAAGAATAATGAATGTATATTTTTTTACAAGAACAGGTCGAAGTGAAATTATCGCAAATGAAATAGCAAGTGCCAATGGTGTAACTGCTTATAAAATTGATGACAAACAGGATTGGTCGGGAGCTGCAAATTATGTAAAAGCCGGTTATATGTCAGCAAAAAAGAAAACAATCGACATAGATTATGAACCTTTAAAGAATAATGAAGATATTGTTCTTGTTTTTCCAATTTGGGCTGGCAGCTTTCCACCTGCTGTTTTATCATTTATAGAAAACGTTGGAAGAGACCGATTAATTGTTGTAGCAACATCTTTGGTTAGCAAACTTAAAGATACAAACGGATTTTTAAAAGTTTATGACCTTATAGGTAAAGAAATAAGTTCTCCCAAAGAATTACTTTAACTTTAAATTAAGTATTAAATATTATTGTGGCTGTCGTTTTTCACAGCCACATTTTTATGTATATTTTTTTAATTATAATGTATAATTATTTCACTTTTAAAATAGATGTGATATAATATAAAATTGTAAGATGTTTAATTCATTTGCGCGATATACAGCCTTATAATAAAATACACATATATTAATAGTAAAGGAACTTTAAATTGAAAAGAGAAAAAATATTATTTTTAGTACAACTATCTTTATTAATGGCGGTAACTATTATTTTAGCAGCCACTCCGTTAGGTTATATTACAATTGGTCCACTTAGCTTTACAATAATGGTATTACCTGTTGCTGTAGGTTCAATATTACTTGGAATGCCCGGCGGCATAGTTTTAGGCCTAACTTTTGGAATTACGAGCTTTATAAAAGCCCCAACAGAAGCACTTGGTATTTTACTTTTGTCGTATAGTTTACCTTTAAGCATAGCTATATGTATTTTACCTCGTATTGCAGTTGGCATAGTTGCAGCACTTTGCGGCAAAACAGCAAACACAACAAACAAAAAAAATCATTTCCCTATTTTTTTATTATCAGGTTTTTTGGCCAGTGCAACAAACACAATACTTTTTGTTACTAGTATAGATTTATTTTGTGGTGAACTTATACAAAACGAATTTGGCGCAACACTATGGTCTTTAGCATTAGTTGGAGGTATAATTGAAGCATTTACAAACGCCTTTTTGGTTGGCGGTGTAACAACAGCTTTATATGGAAAAATTAATAAATAATTGTTTTTTAGTTATTTTTACTTAATTCTGATTTTTATATTTCTGGCTACTATTTGATGTTAATCTATAGTAGTCAGTGGTGGGTGTGGGTTTGTAGTTTTCTTTGCGTAGATTGTTGGGTTGTTTATTTTGATGTAGCGTTGGTTTGTAGTTTAGTAATAAAAATTATATATGCCCCTATAGCTCAGTGGATAGAGCGCCGGCTTCCGACGCCGGGTGCGTTGGTTCGATTCCAATTAGGGGCTCCACGTCGTCGCGGACTACATCTAGTTCACGACGATTTTTTTGTAAAAAATATAAAAATCATCGCGCTCATCATTTCGTCGCTCCTCCTTTTCCGAAAAAAGGCACGCTTCGGTGTAGCTATGTCTGCGACGCACCGCAGTACTAGTGTCGGGAGCTAACCGCCGTAAGGCGGCACTTAAGCGGACGACCCAGCGCAGCCATTACGCTACACTCTTGCTACCACCTTTTTTCGGTTTAGTGCCCGAGGGTTATGGGTATCTATTTTGTAACGCTAACACATCAATATCAAAAAATGTCCTCGGATGAAAACGCCGAGGACATCGGTGTTTAGTAGCTTTTTTAGTAAAATTTTCTGTTTTAAATAAAGTCGTCGTTATTTTTCTTTTTCTCTGCTGCTATTAGCGTGTGCATACTAATAAGCAGTTCAATCACTATTCTGGCGTCACATTTTGTATTGGTTATTAAACTATTACGTTATTTTAAACACATCCTATTTACTGCCACTTTTCAACCTCTCCAAAAGCGGCACATCTGCAGGGCAAAAATTAAAAGCGTCAATTTCAGCGGCTGTTATCCAGCGCAAGTCGTTATGCTCTATTTT
>CAYJGU010000023.1:0-20319 GCA_964369925.1 uncultured Bacteroides sp.
CGAACTGCTCCATCCCGCGATATTTTTTGTACTCAGCTTTGTAATTATATCAAATTAAAAATCATTTGTCAATACATATTTATTAATTTGCATCTTTAGTTAATTTTATTACCTGTGTAAAATAAATACTTATGTATAAATTATGTAGGTATAAGCCCAAATAATTATTAATTTACCCAGTTAAAATTTTGTTTTAACTGGGTAAATTAATATTAAATATTTGCAATATAAACTAAAATTTTGTTTTTTAAATAATTTAAGTAGTTATAATAATTTATTAAACTATTAAACAAAAATAAAATATAACATGCTAACAAGTTAAATAACTTGCAAAATATCGTAAATTTATGATAATATTAAATAAGCGTTATTCATGTACTTTGCATGTCATTTTTTTAATTTTAACTTTAAACATACAAACACTATCTAAAATAGTTTTATTAAAGTGCCAGTTGATTTTTTTAGTGTTATGGTGCATAAATGTCTGTAGGGCAAAATCTTTTTCTTCGTCATTTTTTATTATGGATATTTCACCTGTACCGATAATGCTTTCAAAACTTGCTGTATATGAACACGCTTCATTGTCATTTTTTGCATATACATTAAAATTAGTATCCATTTCAAAGCCAACATGATTGCTTTTATTAATTAAATCAATTTTTTTTCCCTCAAATGCACTGTGAAAATATAGCACGGTCTCATTTTCAAATTGCTTATACCCAAAGTTTAGTGGTACTATATAAACTTCTCCTTCATCAACAAACCCTAGCCTACAACAATGGCACTTTTCAATAATTTCATGTATTATTTTTGTATCTTCAACTTGCCTATCTTTTCTTCTCATTAATTTCACCTCTTATATAAATTTGTAATAGTTTAATATTTTTTTATTTAATATATAACTTAAAATACCACATCTTACTATTTTTTTCAATTAATAAGTTAATTTAACTTTTATGGAGGAATATTTATTAAAAATATAGTTGCTAAAAGTATAATATCTTCTAATAACTCTTTTAATATATATAGGGGTTGTACACATGGGTGTATATATTGCGACAGCCGAAGTGAAGTTTATGGTAAAACATTTGATTTTGAAGATATAGAAATTAAAGTAAATGCAGTAGAACTTTTAGAAAAAGAACTTAAAAGGAAACGAAAAAAATGCATGCTAATGTCTGGGGCGATGACTGACCCGTATTTACCACTTGAAAAAGAGCTGGAACATACGAGAAAATGCCTTGAAATTATAGAAGAAAACGATTTTGGAGTAGCGCTGTTAACAAAATCAGATTTAATACTTAGAGATGCAGATATATTAAAAAGAATTAACGACAGTACAAAATGTGTTGTGCAAATGACTATAACAACTTTTGATGAAGAATTGTGTAAAATATTAGAACCAAATGTATGTACATCAAAAAGGCGGTTTGAAGTTTTAAACGAATTTAAAAAATTAGGAATACCAACAATAGTTTGGCTTACACCTATTTTGCCATTTATTAACGATAATGTGCAGAATATAGAGAACATAATAAATGAATGTAAAAAAGCAGATGTTAAGGGTATTTTAACTTTTGGAATAGGCATGACGCTTAGATACGGAAACAGAGAATATTATTACAAAAAACTTGATGAGCACTTTGTGAATTTGAAAAAAGAATACATGAAAAAATATGGACCAGCTTATGGATTAAGAAGTCCTAACTCAGCTAGTTTGCAAAAAATAATAAATAAATTTTGCAAACAAAACAATATATTGTACAGTGATAAACAAATATTCGATTATATAAAACTATTTAACCAAAAAAATTGTCAATTAACTTTTTATTAAGTTATAAACAAAAAATAATAATTATTAATATAGGTGAAAAAATGAAAAAAATTGTAAACGCATGTGTGTTATTATTTATATTGTTTGCATTTGTTAGCTGTATGCCAAATACACAAACACAGCAAGAAATAGTTAACGATGAGGAAATAGCACAGTTAACACAAAATTATGTAGCAGAATTTATAAATGAAGATTTTTCAAATGTTTACGAAATGTCCTCTCAAGAGGTGAAGAATGCTATAACACTAGAAAATTTAGAACAAAGCTGGATAGATGTACTTGCAAACGCCGGAAATTATATAGGAATTGAAAAATCTGTTCAGGTAAAATCGGGTAACTTAATTGTTGCAAGCGAATATTTAGTATATGAAAATGTTGGAATCGTAGTTTCGATATCTTACGATGAACAAAAAACAGTAAGCGGACTTTTTTTTAACTACTACACATCTGGAAACGTTACACAGCAAATATTGCCAGAAGGATTAACAGAAAAAGAGTATACAGTTACGACACAAGAGTATGAAATGTCCGCTTTATTAACTTCTGCACAGGGTAATGATAAAACAAATGTACTATTGCTTGTACATGGCTCTGGCCCGAACGACATGGATGAAACTGTAGGCGGAATAAAAATGTTTAGAGATATTGCGTGGAATGCAAGTGAAATGGGTGTTGATGTTTTTAGGTACAATAAAAGAACCAATGTGTACGCACAAAATATTGTGCCAAAAGGTGATGAGTTTTTAACTGTCAATGAAGAGGTAATACAAGATGTTCATTCGGCAGCGCAGTTGCTAATAGACGAAGGTTATGAAAATATATACATTGTAGGGCATAGTTTAGGTGGTATGCTTGGGCCAAGAATTATTAGCGAGAACCCTGAGATGTATGCAGGGTTTATATCACTAGCAGGAAGCCCTAGAACTCTTACCGACATAATAATAAGCCAATACTTTGATGTACATGAAAGTGCAGATGACAGCTTAAAAAAAGAAATAGAAACACTGTTAAGTGCTGAACAAGAAAAGTTAAATGCTATTGATACATATAATGAAGAAAAACTGACAAGTACAACTATATTTGGCCTTTATGCTTACTATATTAAAGACATTAATTTTTATGATACTATGAGTTTAGCACAAAATTTAAATATACCAATGCTGTTTTTACATGGTAGTGATGATTTTCAAGTGACAATTGAAGATGATTTTAACGTGTGGAAAGAGGGAATGGAAGATAAAGAAAATGCCGTATTTAAAGAATATGATGGGCTAACACACATGTTTACTGAAAATATTGATAACCCAACAAATACAGTAAACGACTACGCATATGAAGCAAATGTGCCAAGATATGTAATAGAAGATATAGTAAATTTTGTTAAAGAGCAGTAATTAATAAAATGTAAATACAGCTAAAATAAATTAGTATAACATAAAAAGGGGTAAGTATGATTTTTAATTTTTTTCGTACAATAGTTTGGTTTTTTTATTTTTTTGGATATTTAATTTTTATAATACCTGTACAAATTGTTGGTATGAAAGCATGGAAAAAGGGTGAATATAAAAAAAGTGATGAGCTAGCAGAAAAGCACGTTAAAATTTGGATAAGCACATTATTAAAACTAGCAGGTGCAAAAGTAATTGTGCAAGGTAAAGAAAACATACCTGAAAACACTGCATGTGTTTTTGTTGCTAATCATCGTAGTCAATACGATATACCAATTATGCTAACAAAAATTACAGATAAACCAATAGCTATGCTTAGCAAAATAGAAGTGGACAGAGTGCCTTTTGTTAGAAGTTGGATGCGTATGTTGCACTGTGTATTTGTAGATAGAAAAGATATGAGAGCAGGCATGGCGGCTTTAAACGAAGCAGGAGAAGTTATTAAAATGGGATACAGTATGGCGGTGTTTCCCGAGGGCACAAGGTACAAAGGCAAAGAGGGTGAAGTAGGGGAGTTTAAAGCCGGAGCATTTAGAATAGCATTTAAAACAAAAGCGCCTATTGTTCCTATTGCCATAATTAATAGCCGTGCAATTATGGAAAACAACCATAATTTAATGACACCCGGAACGATACATGTAAAAATACTGCCTCCAATTAATACATCACAGTTATCAAAAGATGAATTGAAAGAGTTGCCTGAAAAAATAGCCAATACAATTGAACAAAATTTAAAAATTTAATACAACTTGCTTTTATTGATAATTTATATCAATAAATACTTGACATTAATAAGAGTGTATGTTATATTTAGTTCATCGTAAAAACAACACGATGATAATAAATAATTATAAATATTAAGGAGAAATATTATGGCTAAATATGTATGTACAGTTTGCGGATACGTTCACGAGGGAACAGAACCACCAGAGGTATGTCCACTATGTAAAGTAACAAGCGAAAAATTTAAACTACAAGGCGACAATAAAGAATATGTTTCAGAGCATATTGTTGGTATAGCAAACGGCGTAGACCCTGAAATAATTGAGGGATTGCGCATGAATTTTAACGGCGAATGTGCTGAAGTTGGCATGTACCTTGCTATGAGTAGAGTAGCCGACAGAGAAGGCTACCCTGAAATTGCAGAGGCATGGAAAAGATATGCTTTTGAAGAAGCTGATCATGCTGCTAGATTTGCAGAACTACTTGGTGAAGTACTAACAGATAGTTCAGAGAAAAACTTGAAAATGCGTATAGATGCTGAAAACGGTGCTTGCGAGGGTAAATTCGAGCTTGCAAAAAAGGCAAAAGAGCTTGGATTAGACGCCATTCATGATACAGTTCATGAAATGGCTAAAGATGAAGCTCGTCACGGTCGCGGTATGGAAGGCTTACTTGCTCGTTATTTCTAATTTACATAATAATAAATTAAAAAACCACCAATGCCTATATTGCATTGGTGGTTTTATTAAGTTTAAATTAATTTAAATTTATAAGCTATAAATCGTAAAACTCACATTTAGATTTTAACACCTTACAAACGGTGCAATTTTTTACAATAGCAATAATTTCATCTTTTTTGCTTTGCTCAATACTGTTAGACACTATTTCAACTTTTGTATAAAATTTTGTTACATCTTCATTAGAGTTGTCAAAATCAGTGTTAACAATAACATCATCGTATTGTAAATTTTCTTGATCAAGTAGCTTTCTTGTAGAGGAATTCATACAACTTGCAAGCCCTGCTAAAAGTAAATAACCAGAGCGCATATGTTCACCTGTGCCACCGCGCTCAACCGGTTGACCTGAATAAATAGGTTTTACATTCTCATCGCCTACTATACAAATTTTTGTTGTGTGTTTATTATCAAATGCTTTTGCTTCTATCATTATATTCTCCATTTTCTTATAATTTAATATTTTTGTTTAGATTAACATAAAAATATTAAATTGTAAATATTAAAGTTTGCTTTATATACAAATACTATATTTTAAAAGTTGACAAAATGTATACTATACTATATAATAATTTAGCAAAATAGTAAAAACTATGATAAAGACAGTAGCCACTTGCAAAAGTTGTAGCGAGCAGGGGATAGTGCAAGCCTTGTACCGGTAGTAAGTGTGTGAATATCACTTTTGAGTTGTGTACTAAACCGCAATTTTTTTTGCGCAGTAAGCTACATCGGCGGCCTACCGTTATAAGGGCAGCGTATACCGTGTATATTATTTATGTTACGGTGCACGTGCAATAGGTGGTATAACAAAAGTTTGGCTTTTGTCCTGTTGATAGGGCAAAAGCTTTTTATTTTTAATAAAAAGGAGCAATTTTAATTATGAGCGTGTATAAAAAAGTTGACACTAGCCTTGATTTTGTAACTCGTGAAAAAGAAATTGAAAAATTTTGGAAAGATAATGATATTGAGAAAAAGAATATTAATGCAAAAAATAGTAATGAAACATATACTTTTTACGATGGCCCACCAACTGCTAACGGTAAACCGCACATAGGCCATGTAGAAACAAGAGCATTTAAAGATTTAATTCCAAGATACCACGCAATGAAGGGTGCATATGTGCCAAGAAAAGCAGGCTGGGATACACATGGTTTGCCGGTAGAGCTTGAAGTGGAAAAGCAACTAGGATTAGATGGGAAAGAGCAAATAGAAGCATACGGACTTGCTGATTTTATTGGCAAGTGTAAAGAGAGTGTTTGGACATATAAAGGAATGTGGGAAGATTTTTCTAAAGTGGTGGCCTTTTGGGCCGACATGGACGACCCATATGTAACATATCACAATGATTACATAGAATCTGAGTGGTGGGCGCTTAAAAAAATATACGAAAAAGATTTACTTTATAAAGGCTTTAAAATTGTGCCTTATTGTCCAAGATGTGGCACGCCTCTATCCAGCCATGAAGTTGCACAAGGATACAAAGAGCTAAAAGAGCGAAGCGCAATAGCACGTTTTAAAGTGAAAAATGAAGAAGCGTTTATTTTAGCATGGACAACAACTCCTTGGACACTTCCATCTAACGTTGGCCTTTGTGTTAACCCACAAGAGGAGTACGTTAAAGTTGAAATGCTAGAAGAGAGTTATGTGTATTATTTAGCGAAAGAACTTGCGAATACTGTTTTAGGCGAGGGAACATATAAAATACTTGAAACATTTAAAGGCAAAAATTTAGAATATAAAGAGTATGAACCCTTGTTTGATTTTGCAAAGTCGGACAAAAAAGGTTGGTTTGTTGTGTGTGACGACTATGTTACATTGACAGATGGTACAGGTATAGTACACATAGCGCCTGCATTTGGTGAAGACGATAATAAAGTTGGTATGCGTTATGACTTGCCTTTTTTACAATATGTAGACACTAAAGGTGAAATGACAGAGCAAACAAAATGGGAAGGTGTATTTTGTAAAGAAGCGGACAAATTAATTTTAGCAGATTTAAAAGAGCGTGGACTTTTGTTCAGTGCACCTAACTTTGTTCACTCGTACCCACATTGCTGGAGATGCGACACACCGCTTATTTATTACGCCAGAGATACTTGGTTTATTAAAATGACACAGGTTAAAGAAGACTTAATTAAAAACAACAATACAATTAACTGGGTTCCGGATAATATAGGCAAAAAACGTTTCGGAGATTGGCTGGAAAATGTTCAAGATTGGGGCATAAGCAGAAACAGGTATTGGGGTACACCGCTTAATATTTGGGAGTGTAATTGTGGGCATAGGCACAGTGTAGGTAGCATAGAAGAACTTAAAAGTATGTCGGACAACTGCCCACATGATGTTGAACTGCACAGACCGTTTATTGACGAAGTTACTATTAAATGTGATAAGTGCGGCGAGCAAATGAACAGAGTTAGTGAAGTTATAGACTGTTGGTTTGATTCGGGGGCAATGCCATTTGCGCAACACCACTACCCATTTGAAAACGAGAATTTGTTTAAACAACAATTCCCAGCAGATTTTATTTGTGAGGGCGTAGACCAAACAAGGGGATGGTTCTATTCACTTCTTGCAATATCTACACTTATTTTTAATATTGCACCTTTTAAAAGTGTTCTTGTTTTAGGCCATGTACAAGATGAAAACGGACAAAAAATGTCTAAAAGCAAAGGAAATACTATAGATCCAATTGAGGCATTAAACGAGTATGGAGCCGATGCAATACGTTGGTATTTTTACGAAAATTCAGCACCTTGGCTTCCAAACAGGTTTAGTGGCAAAGCGGTTAGAGAAGGCCAGCGTAAGTTTTTAGGTACATTGTGGAACACATACGCATTTTTTGTATTGTATGCAAATATAGACAAGTTTGACGCAACAAAATACAGTTTAGAATATGATAAATTAACTGTTATGGACAAATGGCTTTTGTCAAAAATGCAAACACTTATTGCCACAGTAGATACTTGCCTTGATAAAATTCAAATACCGGAGGCAGCACGTGCATTGCAAGCGTTTACAGATGATTTGAGCAACTGGTATGTGCGCCGCTCTCGCGAGCGTTTTTGGGGCAAAGACATGCCGCAAGATAAAGTTAATGCTTACATGACACTATATACTGCACTTGTAACTGTGTGTAAACTTGCAGCTCCTATGATACCGTTTATGACAGAGAGCATTTACCAAAACCTTGTTTGCAGTATAGATGAAAAAGCTCCGCAAAGTGTTCATCTTTGCAATTACCCGGTAGCTGATAATAGCCTTATAGATGAGAAACTTGAAAAAGATATGGAACTTGTTTTAAAAATATCTCAGCTTGGCCGTGCGGCAAGAAACGGAGCAAATATTAAAAACCGCCAACCATTAGCTTTTATGCATGTAAATTGCGGACAAAAATTAGAAGAATACTTTGCAGAAATAATAAAAGATGAGCTTAATATTAAACAAATTGTATTTACCGATGACACAAGCGAATTTTTATCGTATAACTTTAAGCCGCAATTAAAAACATTAGGTCCGAAATATGGTAAACAATTAGCACAAATTCGCACAGCACTTAGCGAGCTTGACACTATTAAGGCAAAAAAAGAGCTTGATGAAACGGGTGAATTAGTACTAAATTTAGATGGCGAGTGCATTACACTTGCTCTTGAAGATGTAATAATAGAGACAACGCAGTCGGAACGTTATTTTGCTGTGCAAGATTTTGGGATAACTGTTGTACTTGACACATTGCTTAGCGAAGAGTTAATAAAAGAGGGCTTTGTAAGGGAGATAGTGTCTAAATTACAAACAATGCGCAAAGAGGCGGGCTTTAATGTAGAGGACCATATAAATGTATACGTAAAAGAAAACGAGTACATTGAAGATATTATGAGACATAACGAAAATACAATAAAGCAAGATGTTATGGCAGACAATATAATTTTTGGCGAATTAAAGGGATATGAAAAAACGTGGGATATTAACGGCAAACAAGTTGTTCTTGCTGTAGAAAAGTAATAAATTAAAATTTATTTAATTTTATATTGTATTATTAGCTATTTTGATTTATAATTACTGAGTATGCCAAAAGTTTTTTGTTAAAATTATGCGTTATATATGATGGATTTTAATTAGCAAACTATTTAATATGGGGGAGATAAATTTGGAAAGTATAAAGGCAATGTCAAAAGAGTCGCTACAAAAAATGTATGATGATTTACAAGCGACATATAACGAATATAAGAACAAGAATTTGAAACTCGATATGTCCAGGGGCAAACCGGCACCAGAACAATTGGATATATCGCTTGATATATTTAATGAGAAAGATTATATAGGAAAAACAGGCATAGATGCACGTAATTATGGCAATTTAGAGGGAATGCCCGAAGCACGTGAATTTTTTGCTGAAATTATGGATGTACAGGCCGATGAAGTATTTGCAGCGGGAAACTCTAGCTTAAATTTAATGTACAATATGGTAGATTTAGGATACCGCAAAGGTTTTTGCGATAGTGAAAGCGCATGGGGCACACAAGAAAAACCTAAATTCATATGTCCTACTCCCGGATACGACAGACACTTTAGAATAACAGATTACTTTGGCTTTGAACTGGTAAGTGTTCCTATGACTGAAAATGGTCCTGATATGGATGAAGTGGAAGAACTTGTAAAAGACGAGAGTGTAAAAGGTATATGGTGTGTACCTATGTACTCAAACCCGGATGGGTATACGTACAGCGATGACACAGTTAAGCGCCTTGCAAATATGAAGACAGCAAGTGTTGACTTTAAAATATTTTGGGACAATGCATACTGTGTGCACCATTTAACAAATACACCGGATAAACTGCTTAGCATTATGAAAGCTGCAAAAGAAGCAGGAAATGAAAAACGCATTTTAATATTCACATCATTAAGTAAAGTTACATTTGCAGGTGCGGGTGTTGCTGCTATGGCTGCATGTAAAGAAAATATGGATTATATTTTAAAACATGCTTTTCCTATGGTTATAAGTTACGACAAAATAAACCAGTTGCACCATGTAAACTATTTTAAAAACCTTAATGGTGTTACAAAACATATGGAAAAACATGCTAAAATAGTAAAGCCAAAGTTCGATATGGTTCTTGAAGTACTTGAAAAAGAACTGGGAAGTAGCAATGCTAAGTGGACAAAACCATCTGGTGGCTATTTTATTAGCCTTTATTTACCTAATGGCTGCGCAAAGCAAACAGTAGAGCTTTGCAAACAAGCTGGAGTAGTGTTAACGGGGGCAGGCGCTGCTTATCCATACGGCATAGATCCAGACGACACAAATATTAGAATAGCACCTACATTTCCACCTATTGGTGAGCTTGAAGTGGCAACAAATTTATTATGTGTTTGCTCAAAAATAGCAATAATTCAAAAATATTTAAAATAGTATAAACTTATGAATAAAAATTGTATTTGAAAAACTAATACAATTTAATGAAAAGCAATTGCTTTTAAAAATACACAATTTTTCGGAGGAATACCAATGAAAACAAGAGGAAAGCCTTGGCAATTTTTTGTTGTGGCAGTGCTGATAATTATAATTTCTCTAACATCTTTTATAGGTGTAAGCAGCACTTACGGAGACATTACCACAACTTATATTAAAGGTGCAAGCGACATACGTTTTGGCATAGATATTAGAGGTGGCCTTGAAGTTACTTTTATGCCATCTGAAGACATAACAGCAACACCACAACAAATGGCTGCTGCTGAAAGTGTAATACAACAGCGCCTTTTAAGCCTAAATATTACCGACAGCGAAGTATTTAGAGATGACAATAATAACAGAATTATTTTGCGCTTCCCATGGAAAGAGGATGAGCAAGAATTTAATCCTGAAAGTGCCATTGAAGAAATAGGCGCAACAGCAGAACTTACTTTTAGAGAAGGCTCAGAGGTAGATGCTTCAGGATTGCCAACAGGTGTTACGGCAGAAAATATTATTTTGCAAGGCTCTGATATTAAAAGTGCTACAGCAGAATTAAATATTGAAGATACCATTTCTCCTTACCATATTTCTTTAGAACTTGAGGAGTCAGGCGTTGAAAAGTTTGCACAAGCAACAGAACGCTTAGCCGAAACGCAAGGTACAATTTCCATTTGGATGGACGATGTGATGATATCAAATCCTACAGTTAATAGTGCAATACCTAATGGAAATGCTATGATTTCAATGTCCGGAAACGATGAAGCAACGCGTGACCAAACAGTTACACTTGCAAATCAAATTAACTCTGGTGCACTGCCTTTTTCGTTAAGCGCGGAAAGTTACAGAACTATTAGCCCAAGCTTAGGTGCAAACTCTTTACAGGCAATGATTATTGCAGGTATAGTTGCATTTATACTTGTTGCTATATATATGATTTTAAACTATAGGTTGCACGGTTGCGTAGCGGTTATTGCGCTACTTGGCCAAGTTAGTATGACAATAGCATTAGTATCGGGTTATTTACCGTTTGTTAATAGCTTTACACTTACACTTCCTGGCATTGCAGGTATTATACTTGCAATAGGTATGGGTGTTGATGCGAACGTTATTACAGGTGAAAGAATTCGTGAAGAAATTAGACTTGGTAAAAAGACACATTCGGCTATTAAATCCGGATTTAGCAGGGGTCTTTCGCCAATAATAGACGGTAACGTTACAGTAATTATAGTTGCAGTAATATTAATGGGTGTTTTTGGTTCAAATAACAACATTTTTGCCGATTTATTAACTTTATTAGGCTTTGGTGCAAGCACTTCCGGTACTATTTATTCATTTGGCTATACATTGTTTGTTGGTGTTTTAATGAACTTTGTATTTGGTGTTATATGCACACGAATAATGTTAAAAGGTATTTCAAAAATGAAAATATTCAGCAGTCCTGTTTTCTACGGAGGTTTGAAAAATGATAAATAAGTATAACATAGTAGGTAACAGAAAAAAATTCTTCGCTTTTTCATCAATTTTAATTGTATTAATAATAGTTATTTCTTTGGTGCTTGGTGTACCTGTAGACATTGAGTTTAAAGGTGGCGCTATTTTAACTTATAGCTATTCAGGCCAAGTAGATTTAAATACATTGCAAACTGATGCAAGTAATATATTTGAATCGGATGCTAGCATACAAACAGGACAGGACATAGCAACAAATACACAAACAGTTACAATTAATATGCTAGGTGGAGAAACAGTAACTCCGGAAAACATTCAATCTTTTGCAGAAAAGCTAGAAGTTGATTATGCCGATAATAATTTTGAACAACTTCAAGTTAACAATGTTAACCCAGCAATGGGCTCAGAGTTTTTTGCTAAATGCATATTTGCTGTAGTTTTAGCATCAATTCTTATTTTGGTTTACATTTCGTTAAGGTTTAAAAGAATTGGTGGTTTTTCAGCAGGTATAATGGCAATAGTTGCACTTTTACACGATCTTATTATTGTATATGGTGTGTTTGTTATTGCTCGTATACCGCTTGACAGTAACTTTATTGCTGCTATGCTTGTAATTTTAGGTTACTCAATTAACGATACAGTTGTTGTTTACGACCGTGTTCGTGAAAATGAACAATTACTGGATAAAACAATGGATTTTGAAAAAATGGTTAATTTAAGTATTAATCAAAGTCTAAAACGCAGTATAAATACTACAATATCTACAGTGCTTGCACTTGGTAGTGTTTGCGTTGTATCTGCAATATATGGGTTAGATAGCATATTTACATTTGCACTGCCTTTAATTGTAGGTATGGTTTCTGGTGTTTACAGCACACTATTTATTGCAGGCCCGCTATGGGTTTCATGGAAAACACGCAAAAAAATAGATAAAAAACAAAGCACAACATAAAATAAAACATAGAATTTCCCGCAAAAATTTAGGTTTAAATTTTTGCGGGAAATTTAAAATATTTACATTTTAATTGTTAGAAAACGAGGTGCCGAATTGAATATTGGTATTTCCTCTGCTTGTTTATACCCTAATGAAACATTAAAAGCAATAGATATACTTCAAAAAAATAATGTAGAGTTTATAGAAATATTTATTAATACATTTTCTGAATTAAATGAAGATTATATAAATAAAATTGAAAAAATAATAAAAAACGGCAATATTAAAGTTCATGCTTTGCACCCATTTTCTTCGGGTATGGAAACATTTTTTTTTGCTACGTATTACAATGCAAGAATGGAAGATGGACTAAACTTATATAAAAGATATTTTGAAATTTGCAAAAAACTTAATATTAAAAGGTTTGTTTTTCATGGTGCACATTATGAAGCCGATTACCCATTTAACCGATATTGCGATAATTTTGCTAGACTATACGACAGTGCAAAAAAATATGGTGTTGATATTTGTTATGAAAATGTTGTAAGATGTAAGAGTAAGTATGCAGAAAATATTATGCAACTAAGGCAAACATTAAATAACGATATTAAGTTTGCTCTTGATATAAAACAAATGAGGCGAAGTAAGCAAAAACTTAATGATATGATTAATGCTATGGGCACTTGTCTTGATTATTTACATTTAAGTGATTATACATTTACAAAAGATTGTGTTTTACCAGGTACAGGTAAATTTAACTTTGAAAGCTTATTTAAAACGCTTATTAAAAATAATTTTACAGGGCAGGCTGTTATAGAACTGTATAAAGATGGATATGAAAAAGTAGGGGATATAGAGCAATCTGCTAAGAACCTACAAAAAATATATGAAGAAGCACTAAAAATTAAGGGAGGTTAATTTTTATGAAATGCCCATATTGCGGAGAACTTGAATCTAAGGTAATTGATTCGCGCCCGGCAGACGACGGTGAGAGAATTAGAAGAAGAAGAGAGTGTTTTAGTTGTAGTAAACGTTTTACAACATACGAAATTGTGGAAACTGTACCGTTAATGGTTATTAAAAAAGACAAGTCGAGAGAAACATTTAATAAACAAAAATTGTTAAATGGTTTACTTCGTGCATGTGAAAAAAGGCCTGTTACATATAAGCAACTTGAAACTGCTGTTGATAATATTGAGCAAGCACTTCTTAATAGCTATGAAAGAGAAATTACTAGCATGAAAATAGGAGAACTTGCTATGCAGGAGCTAAAAGAAATAGACGAAGTGGCTTATGTTAGATTTGCCTCTGTTTATAGGCAATTTAGTGATGTTAACACCTTTATGGATGAGCTTAAAGATCTAATAGAAAAGCGTGTTCAATCAAAAGACAGCTGAAAATACATCGTCTAGCCTGTTAACTTGCTCTACGGTTTTGTCTATTTCACAGTTTAAATCTGCTAAGTTGTCCTTTTGTAAATAGGCATCTATTCCGCTTAAGTTTACCGAAAAATTAGTTACACTGTCATGTGTTAACAGAAATTCGAGTACAGACTTTTTATCATCGTAATAATTTAAAAGTTCGTTATAAGTTTTTCTGGCCTTTGTAAAATCATCATCAAGGGCTGCTGCTTTTATGCTCATTAATTGAAGCGACATAAAATTTGTTATTGTGCTTAAATTATAGCGGCTAAAAGAAGATACAGCAATTACAATTATAAATATTAGTATTGAAATTCTTATTTTTTTCACAATAATCACCTACATAAATTTGTTTTGAACGCCATTTTATTGGCGTTCTTTTTTTATTAATGTAATTTTTTTAACATCATTACACATTAACAGCAACACTTCTTCAAGTTTGCAGTTGTTTCTTTGGCAAATATAATTAATAAAATTTTCGTCTATGCCACAATATGAAAGATTGCTTTTACATATTGTGCCATCTGTTACTACTGGAAGTGAGGGTATTTTGCCTTTTTGCGTGTCAGCATTGCTATTTTCTTTTTTTCGCACACTCATAGAACCGCTCGTTTCTATAATGGCAAAATCAACTTCGTCTATTTCAAATACATCTTTTGCTCGCAAAGATTCAAGTAGATCATTAACAGTAAAACGCAGGTTATAAAGTGTCTTTTGGTCTATTTTGCCCTTTGCAATTATTATGCGTGGATTACCAGATATTACTTTAGAAGCTTTGTTAAACTTTAACGAAATACAAGAGAGCAATATTTCAAATGCTACAATAACAAATACCGGTATTATGCTGGACCATATTGGTAATTCGGGAGACTCTATAGCAATTGATGCTAAGTTTGAAACAAGTATTGTAGTTACAAGTTCAGATGGTTGTAACTCACCAAGCTGCTTTTTTCCCATTATCCTTAAAGCAAAAACAATAACAATAAAAATAAAAATTGTTCTTAATAAAACTAAATACACACGTAGTACCTCCAATTAAAACTATTTTTATATGTTTAAATAATATTTTTTACGGCATACTAATGCAAAACATAATTTTTTTAGTTAAGCTCTATTATAAAGGAGAGGTAAAATTGCCGCAAAAATTAAATAAAGACATTAATATTAGTAAAAAACAACTGCAAGAATATTTTGGCAATTCTGTTGATTTTTATACAAAGGACATAAAACTTTGTGGAGTTTCTTGCTGTATATGCATATTTGAAGGTCTTTCTAGCTTGGAAAGACTGTGGATTGTTATGTTGGATTCTCTGTCGAAGCAAAAAAACTACCCTAGTGAGTGCAACAATTTGCACGACTATTTAATGGAAAAAACCGAGATACCTTTTGAAAAGACAAGTGTGGACAGCCTTGAAAATGCAGTAATGCGATTAACTAGCGGAGCTAGTGTAGTGTTAATAGACGGTAGTGAAAACGCCGTTGGAATGGCAACGCAAAACTGGGAATTTAGAAGTGTACAAGAACCTACAACTGAGGGCAATTTGCGCGGTAGTAGAGAGGGCTTTACAGAGCCGCTAAGAGTGAATATTACGCTAGTGCGTAGGCTTATTAGAACAGGCGACTTAAGAATAGAGGCATATCAAATTGGAAGCGAAACTATGACAGAAGTTGCTGTTTTTTATAACGAAAAACTTGTGCCTAAACATATATTAAGTGCGTTAAAACAAAACCTGAAAAATGCAAATTTACCATTTGTTTTTGATACCGGTTATTTGGCAGGCTTCGTAAGGAAAGGCTCTTTTTCTGTATTTCAAAGTGTGGGATATACCGAGCGTCCTGATACAGCTGCTGCTAAAATATGCGAGGGCAAAATTGTAGTTATGATTAATGGGAGCCCTTTTGCTATGATCGTCCCATATTTTTTTAACGAAAATTTTCAAAGTATGGATGATTATACAGAAAAGGCTTATTTTGCTACTTTTGTAAGGTTACTAAAATATTTAGCTTTTTTTATTGCTGTTATGCTTCCGGGAGTTTTTGTTTGCATAACAGATTTTACACCCGAACTTTTGCCAGAACAGCTTTTGTATAGGGTTATGGCAGCAGAGCAAACTACACCTTTGCCAATTTTTTTAGAAACGTTGTTTATGATATTTTTGCTAGAAATTGTGAGGGAAGCAGGGCTTAGGATGCCAAAACCAATAGGGCAAAGTGTAAATTTAGTTGCAGCATTAATAGTAGGTGATGCTGCAATAAGCGTTGGTCTTGTTAGTGCGCCGGTAGTAATAGTTACAGCTTTAACGGCAATATGCGGTTATGTTGTACCATCTTTATACGAGCCAATAACAAGCTTAAGGCTTTTGTTTATTTTAGCGGGAGGATTACTTGGTCCATTTGGATTGCTTGTAGTTTTTATAATAATGATATTAAGTACATGTAATATGGAAATTATGGGCTTTGCATATACAGCACCGTTTGCACCTGCATCAAAAACTGCTGTTATAGATGGATTTATACGTTCTAGCTGGAAAAAACTTGTTAAAACAGAAAATAGTATATGGAAAAATAATAATGAGGAGAATGCAGATGAAAACTGAAAGTCTTAAATTTTCTCAAATACAACTTTTATTTGTATCCTCAATTTTGTCAGATTGTATTTTATTTTCCTTTGACAGTGATATGCAATTTATTGCACATGAAAGAATATGGGCATTAATAATAAATACAATTGTTTTAATTATATTAACTTTTCTTTTATTTTATAAAGTAAATACAAATTATAGCGGAAAATTTTGGTTGTTTACTGCGTTTTTAGCATATTTGCTAGCATCAGCCGACTCATTTTTAAATGCTGAAAACTTTTATAGATTTACACAAAATGCGCCTATATCTGGCTTTTTAATAATTGTGCTTGTGCTTATAATTGCTTTGTATATATTACAATGCAAAGGCAATACACTTGCACGTGCAAGCGGCCTATTAATGTGGATATTTATATTTGCGTTTGTGCTTATACTAATTACTGTTGTGAAAAAAATGGATGTTTATAACTTGCAACCACATTTTAAAGGGCAATACGGTATTTTTGTTACAAGTGTAATGACGTTTAAATTTCCGGTATCACTTTTATTATTTGGCAGTATGCCAACACAAACAATAAAAACAATACCCGTAAAAAAAATAATAAGCGTAATAATGGTGCTATTTGTAGTTCAGGTTTGTTTTATTTTGGCTCCGGAACTTGTATTTTCAAATCAAATAAATATGTACACTCAACCTGTTTATGCACTTGCAAGAACTGGTGGGTTTTCGGTTTTTAAAAATATGCAAGCTTTTTATACTGTAATTTGGCTTTTGGCAATATTGCAAAAAGCATATATATTATTTTTTGCCGCTATAAGCTCACTTAATAGATGCGTAAATTTTAAAAATAATAGCTATAAAAACGCAAGTTATTTTATAATAATATTTAGTGCAATAATTATTGTTTCTTATATACCTTCAAATATTTTTTTGATAATAAACTTAGTGTTAAGCGCATTTAGTGCATGTGTGTTATGTGTTATGGCAAGGTGCCAACAATAGTAAAAGGGGAACAATATGAAAAAAATATTTACGTTAGTTTTAATTATTATTGCTTTAAATATTACAGTTAGCTCGTGTATGACAGGCACAAATTTAGATGAAAGAGCAATAGTAAAAGCAATATATTTAGATGAAAACGAAAAAGGAACTATACAAGCATCGTTAATTATTTATACATGTAAGCCGAGTGCAAATACAGCAGATGTTCAAGGTGAACCTGCCTTGTATACAGGGCAGGGAGACAGTATAGCAAGTGCAATAGCAAATGCTGAAAGTAAGCAAAACAAGCATGCTTTTTTTGAGCAAAACAGAATTGTTTTATTAGGAACAGGTGCTTTTAATAATATATCAAATTATTTATCTTACTTTGCAAGTGAGCAAACATCTGGCGCAAATTATGCAGTGTTTTTAACTAAAGTAAGTAATAGCGAGTTTTCACAAATGCAAGATATATTAACGAATATTGTGCAAACAAGCGAAAGTGTATCAGATTCATCAATTCAACAAGGAAATAAGTCGGTTAAAATATACGAAACAGATTTTTCGCAAAATAAATTTAATGGATATTTACCTGTTCTAACTATAGAAGATAACACAGTAAAAGGAGTTGAAGAACTATTATTGTTTGAAAATGAGATACCAATTGGATATGTTAGAGACGTATCAATGCAATTACTTTTAGTATTGTCAGGTAAAAAAAACAATATTGAAACAAGTTTTGTTGTTGATGGAACAGATACAATAGTTCAAACACAGCAATTTACTGCAAAATATAAAACAAACGAGAATGGAAAATTAATTGTTATTTTAAGCGGTAAAATAAAAAGCATATTGCAAAATGGCCAGGCATTACACGCAGATAACCAGCAAAAAGCTATAGAAGAATTTAATAAATTAATTGAGCAATCGGCTAATTTAATTACCGATTTAACCATAAATAGAGGAAATGACGTTTTTCAATATAATAATTTAATGTACAATAATCATAATCGATTTTGCGAAAGCGTTACTGTTATTAGTAATTTTTTACAGCCTGCATAATTTAATATGCGTTTATAGCATAAAACAAACTTATTTTCTTTGTATCGTCAATTATTAATTAGTTTAAATTATACATTGCATGTAATAAATACAATATAATAATTTAAAAAGTAATATTTTTATATATAATTAACAGTATTTAACAAATATTTAATTCAAATTTCTAAAAAAAATAATATTATTTAAAACTTATTAAAATATGGTTGCATATATTGTAATTTTACTTTATAATATATATAATTATTGTATTATTTTAAGGGAGGAAATCTTCAATGAGCATTTCCCATATGCTAAACCTAGCACTCACATCTGCACCCAATCCAGACATCGGAGTTGTGGTAATTACAGGAATTTCAATAGTATTTTTTGTTTTAATAATACTATTTATTGTAATTTCAATTCAAGGTGTTTTATTTAAATCTTTAGGAAAAGACAACAAGCAACAGGAACCTATTCAAGAAAAACAAGTTAGCCCTCAGCCAATAAGTGCTAAAGCGCCGGTAGTTCAAAGCGGTATTCCAAACGAAGTCGTTGCCGCCATATCTGCTGCAATTGCATGCATGGAAGGTTCGCAAAAACTTACTGTTAAATCTATATCACGTGCAAGTGTGCGCAAAAATGCATGGAGCACTGCGGCAGCGGCTTATTATACAGAACCATTTTAGGTAGCCAACTGCAATTAACAAGTATTGTTTTAAATTAAAAACCTCTAAAACCAAAAGAGGTTTTTATTGTTGTAGACAACAATATATACGTATTTGTTTGTTTATAGTATTAATTTACCGCCTAATAATATGCGGGAAAGACACTTAGAGCAAGTAATCATACAATAGTAAAAAATATTTCATTCGTCGCTTTTGAAATTTTACTATTTAGTGTCTACAAACAGCGACAGAATGGAGATAATTATGCAAGGTTTTTTTGATGCTGTAACAGGTATTGCATCAGAATCCGGTTTTGTAGGTCTTTACGAAAATCCGGGTTATCTTATTATGATTATTGTGGCGTGCTTTTTACTTTATTTAGCAATAGTAAAAAAATTCGAGCCACTATTATTGTTACCAATAGCATTTGGTATGCTACTGGCAAACTTACCATTTGGCGGAATGATTAATATGGAGTTCTTTTTAACTGCTGATGGTCATCCTGATTTTTTGCGTATACTTAACGAGGGTGGACTTGCAGATATGCTTTACCTTGGTGTAAAGCTTGGTATATACCCACCACTAATATTCTTAGGTATAGGCACTATGACAGATTTTGGTCCGCTTATATCTAACCCAAAAAGTTTGCTTTTAGGTGCAGCAGCACAACTTGGTATATTTTTTACTTATTGGGGAGCAACATCTTTGGGCCCTATAATAAGTGCACTTGGACTAGAACAAACATTAGGCTTCAGCGAATTTTCACCTCAAGAGGCTGGTTCTATAGCTATAATTGGTGGAGCAGACGGCCCAACAGCTATTTATTTAACTTCACAACTAGCGCCTCACTTATTAGGTGCAATTGCTGTTGCAGCTTACAGTTATATGGCGCTTGTTCCTATTATTCAACCTCCAATAATGAAAGCTCTTACAACTAAGAAAGAGCGCACAATTGTAATGACTCAGCTAAGAGAAGTTAGCAAAAAGGAAAAAATTCTGTTTCCTATAATTTGTACAATACTAATTTCGTTAATATTACCAAGTGCTACACCGC
>CAYJGU010000023.1:20329-34338 GCA_964369925.1 uncultured Bacteroides sp.
AACTTAATGAAAGAATCCGGTGTTGTAGAACGTATTAATAAAACTGCAGGCAACGAACTTATGAATATAGTTACTATATTCCTTGGTATTTCTGTTGGTGCAACTACAAGTGCAGATACATTTTTAAATGCACAAACTTTGTTTATAATTGTTTTGGGATTACTTGCGTTTTGCTTTGGCACAGCAGGTGGCGTTTTACTTGGCAAAATTATGTGCTTTGCAACAGGCGGTAAGGTCAACCCACTTATAGGTGCAGCGGGCGTTTCGGCAGTGCCTATGGCAGCTCGTGTTGCACAAAAAGTAGGGCAGCAAGAAGACCCACAAAACTTTTTACTAATGCATGCAATGGGACCAAACGTTGCAGGTGTTATAGGTAGTGCAGTTGCAGCGGGTGTATTGCTAAATATGCTAGGCTAATTATTGTAATTTTATAGTTGTAATGCTATTAAATATATAATAAGCAATATGTTTAATTTAAACAGGGAAATAAGATGTACCAATATGGTTTAGCGTTCTGTTACCATTTGGGAAAACTTGTTTCCCTGTTGTATATAGTAATTATATTAACAATAAGGTTTGCGTATTATTACTAATATTTTATAATTTATAGTTAAAGGAGTATTTTATGAAATGCACAAAATGTAATGCTACAATAAAAAAAGGCTATAAGTATTGTAATAAATGTGCAACGTTTGTTACTAATAAACATATTAGTAGCAAGCAAAAAATTAGTAAGTATTACGGAAATCAATTTCATAAACTACAAACTTATAAAAAAGCTGAGTTTAATTTTGCAGCTTATTTGCTGTTTCCGTTTCATTTAATATACCGCAAGTGTATTGCAAGGTTTTTTTATTTAGCATTTCCCATTATTTTTATTTGGAGCATTTGCACAATAATTATTTCTATTGTGCCTTTTGGATATAATTTGTATGTATTTTTTTATGCTCCATCAGTATTTTGCCCTTTAATTTTTATAACGCTGGGAATTTTTAATGGAATTACATTTAATAAATACTATTATCATAAATTATGCGGTAATGCACATGTGCCTACTAATAAAAGAGGTGTGTTGCTTTTTGTTTTAATAATAGTTCTATTTATTTTTATTGTAGTTATACTCTTTATCATTTCAAGAATATTATTTATAAATAACTTATACTATTTTTCTAATTATTATTTTGAGCCAATTTTACCTAAAATTTATACTTTGCATTATTATAAATAAAAACTGTAGCGCTGTACTATTAAAGTAAAACGCTACAGTTTATTATTTTTTATGGTTGTTTTTATAAAAATGCTAGTTAATGAAGAAATAATTAGAGTATATAAGATTATGTTGAAGTAATCTATTAAATCAAAACTAATACTATCAATAAAAGGAAGTTTGGAGTTTGTATATATAGTGCTAATTTGCATATTGTTTAAGGATATCATTGTTGGATCTATACGTATAGAATACACATATGTTGGCAATGTAAAATTTGCAGTATAAGTGTTATTGCCAACATAATAAAAACTAATTCTCTTAGTCGGAGAATATTCACCCACAGCCGTATCTGAATAATATAGTAATATTTCTCCCGGATGATTTTGGTATTTGATTTGTATATTTAAATTTGTTACATACATCTCTTTATCAAGTAAAAGCTGGCTGTCCTCAGTAGTAGACATATATGTGTTTTCGTTCTTATCAATATTAATAAGTGTAAATTCATTAATCGGTAATTGTTCTTCAACAGTTTTATTACTTGTATAATAAACTTGATTTATTAAATATATAGTACAGTTAAATATTAAATGCAAAAAGCAAAGTAAAATAAACACTATAACAATAATTTTAAAAGGGTGTATATATTTAAGCTTTTTAATCATTATCAACATCGCCCCCTTCAACAAGGTAAAGCTCAATATCATTATTATTAACAAAAGTTAATTCGTAATAGGCAATATCATGCAAGCTATAGCTTTGAGATGTGCTTTGAACATCATTAGTAAAGTATGTTTGAGCAAAAGCGCTATTACTGTCGAGCATTAAATGTGTTACATTGTTTTGCTTAAAATAATTAATTAAATCTTGCCTAACTAATTTTGTATATTCTTCATCGGTTAAATCATTTTGTTCAGGCATAGGCATATCAGAAACAAATATATTTTCAATGTACTCATATGCAAATATAAACCAGCGAAAGCCATAGTCTTCATTAGCGGTGTTAAAATATATAACATCTTCGCTTTCTACGCTGCTTTGCAAACAATTAATTTTTTCTTTTACCTCATAACGTATAGTGTAAAAGCTTTCATTAGCACTTATAAAAATATGCTGTTTATTTACATTATATTGAAATAGAGTAAACACTCCAATAAAAAATACAATAAAAATTGTTGTACCTACTTTATTATATTTATTATTTTCGTTAATGTTAATACAAAGTATAAATATTGCAAGTAATAAAAAACCAACATAATAGGTAAATATATACCTATTATAACTTGGCAAGTAATATCCGTTTTCTTTAAATATATATACGTATAAAAAAATATGGAATATATAATAACCAATAAAGCCAATAAAAGCAGCAATAAAAACAGACAAACTTCTTATTTTACCTTGTTTGTTACCAAGTAAAAAGCTAATTGTAAATATAATTATAATTAATAAAATTACAACAAAACCGCTGCCTATCATTGAAACTTTATTAGTGAATAATGCTGATAACATATAATTAAAAATAGTAGAGAATTTTTCGCTTTTAACAGGAGAAAAAAGTTCGAGTATGCCTGTAGTAAGCATTGTTACCATGCCAATGTTTTGTTGTCCGCCTAAATTAAAGCGATTAACTTGCATTACTGCGCCCATATGTGCGGCCCAGCCAATAAATGCTAAAAACGTGCATAAAAATAATAATACAACAAAAATAAGTTTTGCAATTAAATTTTTAAAAACAAATAATTGGTATTGTTTTTTATTAAACAGTAAATGTATAAAAATTACAAATACAACTATACAACTTAAAGCAAATCCCATATCTTTTATAAGAGTTAAAAAGAATATTACAGGTAATAAACAAAATAATTTTGTGCTTTCGTTTTCCTCAAAAAAGTAAACTGCAAAACAAGCTGCAAATATAATTCCAAGGGGAATATCGGCATATGTGTCTACATATACAGATATAAGGTTAATTGTTTTTGCGTATACACTAAAAAAGTAGGGAATGAAAAACCCGGTTAAAAACATTAAAACACTTAAAGACCACTTGTGTTTTTTAAATACAGCGGTAAAAGATGAAAATGCTGCAAAGAACATTACGTCATATGCAAAAAAGCTTATCCACTCTGTGTATGTGCCGCTATAGTTTTGAAAAAAATAACTTAAAACAGCAAGAGTAGGCGGTGTGGTTCTTCCAATTAAGCTTGAGTCGTAAAATGTGTATAGTGCGTTGTTTGTATGAACTAGTTTGTGACTTGTGCCCCAAAAGCTAAATTCATCCCACCCAATTAAAAGTGGTTTGTTAATATATAAAACTATTAGCATACACAAGCTGGAAAAAATAAAAAGTACAACGCCCACAGTAAAAAATTGCTTTAGTGAGTTTAAAAGTATACTTTTGTTTTTTATTATAGCAAAAATGAAAAAAGCAACCGATAAAATATGCGCAAAAATAACGCCTACAAATAACATGTTAAATAAACTTAGCAAAACAGCTATGCTAATTAAACTTGTAAGCGAAATTAAGGGTGTAATGGATGCATTAATTTTAAAAAATGTGTGCAGAGAGTAAGCAAATAATATTATGCTTAATAATGATATAAAACTGTTTAACAATTTATATACCGCCTTACATCATGTAGTAAAGTGACATGTTAAGTATTGCAGCAAATACATTTAAACAAACCATGCTGCCAATACAAGAAATGTCGGTGTTTTTAACATTCGGCTTAATAAACTTTGAAAAATAATACCCAAAGCACATTGTAAAACCAATAAAAGCCGGTATAAAATATCTCATTTGAAGGCCGATAATAGCAATTAAAGTAACGGGTGCCCATGATAAATACATACCCGTTGCAACTACGGCATATGTTAGTAAAGCTGCCACAAATAGAGATAGTGTTATGCTAAAATCTTGCTTTTTAAAAATATAGCTTTGCTTAATTATAATTACAACAACAAATATTACTGTAAAGTTACTAATAATAGGTACATCAGCATCTATCCATCCAAAAAGTCCGCTGCTAAACAAGTAAAACGATTTGTTAATCATTTCATCTGTAAATAAAACAAAGTACCTAAGTGGATTTTGCAATATAAACTGTAGCTGTGCCGCAGGATCTGTACCATTCATTGTTCGCTCAATAACACCAAAATTAGAAAAAGCTTGTATATATAGTGTTATGAACGAGTAAAACATAGCAGATATAAAAGCAACAAAAGCAAAAATTAAAGGTTTACTTATAACTTTATTTTTAATTTTTACATTGTATGTTTGTTTAGGTATGGCAAAAATTAATGGTAAAAACACAATATAAGTGGCTTTACTTATAACTAAAATAGCCATGCAAAAAGCAAAAATTAACAATTTTTTTAAATTAAAATTATCGCTTAGCAAACAACCTATTGCCAAAAAAAACAAAGCAAATAATACACTATCGCTTGAATTGCTTGATATAACAAATAAACTTATAGGTATGCAAATAACAGTAAACAATATAATTTTAAATTTTCCACAATATAAAAATGTAAAATAAGCGCAAATACAAAAAAACAAAATGTTAAAAATACGCCCAAAATAAAAACTGCCCATTGCACCAAAGCCTATAATGTTTGAAACTGCAATACCTATAGTTTGGGGAATATATGCAAAAATTTGAAAGTTTAAGTTTTCAATAGTTTCTGGATTATAATTTTCATCTGAAATAAGCTCAAAATAAGTTTGATATCTTTGTGCAACACTAAAGGAATATCCGTTTATATATGCACCGGGAAAAGACTGCATAAGTGCAATTGTATCTTTTGGATATTCATGGTTTTCATCAAATCCAAATTGGCCCTGAGCCATACATTCTGCACGTAAAAAGTGTAAATTTTCATCGGGAACTTGATTTACAGGTGTAGTTAGTGCAAAAATAAGGCATAGTATAAATATAATTATACTTAGCACAAGTGGTGGGTTTTTGCTATATTGTTTAAGCAAAAAAAACACACTTGTAAATATTATCATTAATATACCATAAAGTAAAATGGTAAAGGGTAGTTGAGTAAGCCACTGTGGTTCTTTTAGTACTCTAAAATAGTAAACAATAAAAAAACTAAGCGGTAAAAAAGCAACACTACAAAGCCCATACACTAGTAAAGGCTTTTGTTTTATGTTTTTAATTATGTTATCTATGTTAAAAGACATTAAAAGCTCCTTAAAAGCTTGTTATATTTTATAATTAAAAAAAGTTTAACTAAACATTATATATGTCAACTTTATAGTTTTCCATGTTATTTTTAACCCACTCAACTGTTTCGGCTATGCCTTGAGAAAACGTATAATTAGGAACCCAACCTGTTAACTTATTAAGTTGTTTTGCTGTTCCAAGTAAACGATTAACTTCACTTTTTTCCGGTCTTAACCTGTTTTCATCTGTAATAATTTTAGCATTTGGGTTAATTTGGCTTATAAGCTCGTTTGCAAGCTCGCCTATAGAAATTTCTTGTTCTGTTGCAATATTTAATTCGTGACCTATTGTATTATCGCTGTTTGCAATAGTAACAAAACCATTAGCTGTGTCCTTAACATAGTTAAAGTCTCTAGTAGGTGTAAGAGAGCCAAGGTGTATTTCGGTTTTGCCTGCAAGTAATTGAGTAATAATTGTTGGAATAACAGCCCTTGCAGATTGCCTTGGGCCGTATGTATTAAATGGCCTAACAATTGTTACAGGAGTATTAAAACTTCGATAAAAACTTTCAGCTATTCTATCGGCACCTATTTTTGTTGCCGAATAAGGGCTTTGTCCCTGAAAAGGGTGTTTTTCATCTATTGGTACATATTGTGCAGTTCCGTAAACCTCACTTGTAGAGGTTACTAAAACTCTACTTGTTTCAAGCTCACGTGCGGCTTGAAGTACATTTAATGTACCTTTAATATTTGTGTCGATATAAGAATCGGGAGATGTATAACTAAATGGTATTGCAATTAAAGCTGCTAGGTGAAACACTGTGTCAATACCTTTCATGGCATCACGCACGCCATTAGGATCTCTCACATCACCAAGTACTACATTCATTGCATCTTTTTCTTGTGAAGATATTGTATCAAGCCATCCCCATGTTCCAAATGAATTATAAATACAAAATGCAGTAACGTCGTATCCTTCTTTAATTAACTGTTGCGTTAAGTGAGAACCGATAAAACCATCTGCACCTGTAACTAAAACTTTTTTACCCATTTAAATGCTCCATTTCGCTTTTTATTTTTTACCCTATATATTATAATACATTATTATGCAAAAAACAACTTTACTGTTTTTATAATGCACAATATAACAAATAGCATCTTTCTATTATTTTATAACGAAATACTATTTAATTAAATTAATAAATTCTTCTTCGCTTAGTATAGGTATATTTAATTGCTCGGCCTTTGTAAGCTTACTGCCGGCTGCTTGCCCTGCTAATAGGTATGCTGTTTTTTTAGATACTGAAGATGACGTTTTGCCACCGTTTTTTACTATTAATGCCTCAGCTTCAGTTCGAGACAGGTTTTGCAATGTACCTGTAACTACAATTGTTTTACCGGCAAGTGTGCTTTTAATTTCTTGCCCTATATACTGCATATTAACACCGGCTTGCTTTAAACGAGATATTAAATCTTTTGTGCCGTCTTTAGCAAAAAAATCAATAACACTGTCTGCCATAACCGCACCAAATCCGTCTATTTCATTTAAGTTATCACTTAAAGCTGTAAAAAGCTTCTCTATATTATTATATTTTTGTGCTAAAAGGGTTGCACCTTTTTCTCCTATGTGCCTAACACCAAGTGCAAAAATAAGTTTGTCGGCATTATTTTGTTTTGATGCCTCAATAGCAGCAAGTAAATTGTCGGCAAACAACCCAACGTCTTTGCCTAAAGTTAAAAGCTGATCTCTGGTTAAATAATATATATCAGCTGCATTTTTTACATAACCCTTTTCTACAAGAGAAGACACAACAGCAGGACCAAGTCCGTCTATATTCATTGCTCCTTTAGATGCAAAATGAATTATATTGCGTAAAATTTGGGCAGGACATTCGGGGTTTGTACATCTAATAGCAGCTTCGTTTTCAAATCTTTTAACATCTTCGTTGCAAGAAGGGCAAATATTAGGCATTTTAAAAGGTGTGCTATGTTCACTATGCTTTGTAACACAAACTACTTCGGGAATTATATCTCCGGCTTTTCGAATACGTATAGTATCGCCTAAACCAATTTTTAAGTTATTAATATTATCTTCGTTGTGCAAAATAGCACGAGATACAGTAGAGCCAGCAAGCAAAGTGGGCTCAAAAACTGCTGTTGGTGTTAATACGCCTGTTCTGCCCACAGAAACATCTACATCAAGCAAAACTGTCTCTTTTTCTTCTGGCGGGTATTTGTACGCTATAGCCCACTTAGGAAATTTTGAAGTACTGCCAAGTATTTGTCTTTGTGTAAAATCGTCTACTTTTACAACGGCACCATCTATTTCAAAAGGTAATTCACCTCGCATATCTCCAATAAGGTAAATTTCATTAATAACGTCTTTAATATTATTAAATAAATTATAGCGTGGAGATATATTAAATCCTAGATTTTTTAAATATTCTAAACTTTGCCTATGAGATGTTAACTGCATACCATCAACTTGTTGCACATTAAAAACAAAAATAGAAAGCCCTCTTTGTGCTGTAATGCTTGCATCTTTTTGCCTTAAAGATCCAGCTGCGGCATTACGTGGGTTTTTAAATGGTTGCTTGTCACTGTCCTCTTGCAATGCAACAATTCGCAAAAATTCTTGACGTGACATATAAACTTCGCCACGTACCTCTAAAAAATTGGGGGCATTGTTTATACGCTTTGGAACAGTATTAATTGTTTTAAGGTTGGCTGTTACATCCTCACCAATAATCCCATCGCCTCTTGTAGAACCACGCGTAAACTCTCCGTTAATATACTCAAGGCTAACAGATAAACCATCAATTTTAATTTCTACAACATACTGTGGAGATATGCCGTTTTCTCTGATTTTCTTGTCAAAATCATATAGCTCGTCCCATGAAAAAGCATCTTGTAAGCTGTCCATTTTAATGGTGTGTGTAACTTTTGCAAATCTACTTGAAGGCGCTCCTCCTATTTTTTTAGTAGGAGAATTTTTTTTAACAAGAGCCGGATATTCTTTTTCCAGTTCTTTAAGATTACAAACAAGTTTATCGTATTCAAAATCACTTATATTACTAGTATCTTCGTTATAATATAAGTTGTTATGGTATTCTATTTTTTGTTGTAGCTCTTTATACTCTTTTTTTAATTCCTTGCTAATTGCCAAATTTTTCACCTCTTAAAATAATGTATGTTATGAAACAGAATAGAACATTGGAACTTCGCCGACTATTACAGTCTCAGATATAGTTACATCGTTTTCAACAACTATACTTGTAGAGTAACCGGGTAAAATTGCGCTCATTTCAACTGTAAAATGCACTACAATACTGTGCTGTGTTTGATTAATACCCGCTGTTTCCACTTTGTTTTCGGTTGAAGATTGCACAAAAGAAGTTGGCACTATTTGTAAGTTAATATCTGGACCTCTGCCTGAAATAAGCTGCCAATTAAGTAGTGTGCCAAGCGGTATGCTTACTTTTTGATTTTCAAGTGCTTGTAAACGTTGGCTAACCGCATTTGTAAGGCGTGCTTTAATTTCATTAAGTTCTTTAGTGTTAACTGTTATATTTGTAACTGTTCCTTCACTGTTTTTTTGCAGTGTCAATAAATTATTACTCAATTCAGGGCTTTTTTCAAGTTCGTCAATAACTGCTTGGTTTATTGCAAGTATAGATATATTTTGACATTGATATTGTGCTATGGTTTGAATAACAGGTCCTATTTGCGCATCGAAAATTGCTATAACTATAATTATTACAGAAAAAAACAACCCTATTTTAAATATGAAAGAATGAAATTTATTTTTGTTTTTTTTGTTTTTTGGTAAAATAAATCTCTTTTTAAATCTTTTTTTCATTTACACACCACCTAATAGTATAAATACAGCTACTGTTAAAATTGTATTCATCAAAGGTGTTAAATGTGCAAATTTATTTAAAAACTATAAAATAAATAGTATAAATATTGTAAATATATTATTATATTAATTATTTTGCTTATACATATAAATAATTTGCAAAAATTATTTGTTGGCATAATTGTAAGTTTCAGTATAAGTGTAAAGCTAAAAGCCAAGAAATAAAAGGTATATTGTATAAAGCGTAATTTAAATATAACCAGTAAATTATACCATAACTATATAAAAATGTCAGTATGTAATATTAATTTTAAACAGTAAATTACGCATTGTTTCAATTGCGCACGTGTTAAATAGATTGGGTGCAATAGTTAAGACTTTAATATCAAAATTGGTTGAAATAAGAAAAATTCGGTTAAATTTAACTGTTTTTAACCTTTGTGTTTTGTAAAAAGAAGTGATATAATATCATTAAAGCTTAAGCGAAAACATTTTAAATAGCGAAAACAGGAAGAGAGGTCTTTTATGGATTTTTCAATAATTTGGTTAATTTTACTTGTGGTGTTTATTGTTGTAGAAGCAGGCACATTTGGATTTGTATCTATATGGTTTGCAATTGGCAGCTTAGCAGCACTAATAACTTCATTTTTTGTAAGTTCAAGTGTTGTGCAAACAATTGTTTTCTTTGTAGTTAGTTTTGTTTTGCTAATTGCAACTTTTCCACTTGCAAAAAAAATTAGAAAACGAAAACAAACACCCACTAATGCAGACAGAAATATTGGAAGGCAGGGTACTGTTATAAAAAACATAACACCAAGCGTACCCGGAAGAATTAAAATTGACGGAGTAGATTGGACTGCATACAGTAGTGAAACATTAAGCGAAGGTGACCTATGCATTATTGAAGAGATCGAAGGTACATCGGTTAAAGTTAAAGCGGCAATAAATGTTGGTGCTGTAACTTAAAACTAATATGCAGTTAAAAATGTAAATTTGGCAAGCCGCTTGCCTTTATAGCGGCAGAATGGAGTATTTTTATGGAATTTATTATTATAGGTTTGCTTATTATTATTGCTATTATTTTAATATCAAGCATTAAGATAGTACCACAGGCTAATATGTATGTTGTAGAAAGAATAGGCGTGTACCACACAAGTTGGATCGCAGGTATACATTTTAAAGTACCTTTTATAGATAGAGTGCAAAAAAAGGTTACAATGAAAGAGCAAGTTGTTGACTTTAGACCGCAACCGGTTATTACAAGTGATAACGTTACTATGCAAATAGACACAGTTGTGTTCTTTCAAGTTACAGACCCTAAACTTTTTACGTACGGAATTGAGCGTCCACTACTTGCAATAGAAAACCTAACAGCAACAACGCTTAGAAATATTATTGGTGGATTAGAACTTGAAGAGACACTAACAAGCCGTGATACAATTAACACAAAAATTACTGCAATATTAGATGAGGCAACAGATAAATGGGGTATTAAAGTAAACCGTGTAGAAGTTAAAAACATTATACCTCCTGCCGAAATTCAAGATGCAATGGAAAAACAAATGAAGGCAGAGCGCGAGCGAAGAGAAAGCATTTTACGTGCAGAAGGTGAAAAACGAAGTGCTATACTTGTTGCAGAAGGTGAAAAAGAGAGTTCAATATTACGTGCAGATGCTGTTAGAGAACAGCGCATAAGAGAAGCACAAGGTGAGGCTCAAGCTATTATGGAAGTTCAAAAAGCATTAGCAGACTCGATTGTTTTGCTTAACGAATCATCTCCAACACAAAAAGTGTTAACACTAAAAAGCCTAGAAGCTTTGCAAAAAGTTGCCGACGGAAAAGCCACGAAGCTAATAATTCCAAGCGAGCTACAAAATTTAGGTGGTCTTGTAACAAGTGTTATGGCAATGGCAAAAGACGACGAGACAAAATCATAATATGAAATATAAAATAACTGAAAAGTATTTTTGCTTTTCAGTTATTTTTTTTGCATATAAAAAAATGATAAGTAAAATAGTGAAAATGATAATAATTATGTATATTTTAATAAATAATTGTATTTTATACATAATTATCATCATATAATATGTATATTTTAATGTTCAGTTAACTTCGTAACAATGAATATAACTGCTTACAAATGTTTAGCAAGTGCTGTAATTACCATTTAAAGCATGTTTTTTTGTTATAAATGTATAAAAATATTCTGATTTTTATATAAAATATATAGAAAAATGAAAATGAAAGAAAATGTATAAATAATCATTGACAATGTATAAATATACGTATATAATATAGACATAACAAAAAAACAAAAATTAATTTATTTTAATTTCAATTTAAAGGAGAATTACTATGAAAAAGTTATTAGCTATTATATTATGTTTAACACTTGTATTTACATTTGTTGCATGTTCGCCACAGGCCGAGGAAGAAATGCCGGCAACTGATGAAAGCACAACAACAGAGGATAGTGCACAAGAAGAACAAGTTCCTGAGATTAACTCGGTGGCAGACCTAGAAGGTAAAACAATAGGTGTTCAACTGGGCACAACCGGAGATATTTATGCAGCAGACATTGAGGGTGCTACAATTGAGCAGTATGCTAAAGGTGCAGACGCTGTTTTAGCATTAAAACAAGGCAAAGTAGATGCTGTTATTATTGATAATGAGCCTGCAAAAGTGTTTGTTGAAGTAAACCCAGAAATGACAATTGTACCGGAAGATTTTGTACTTGAACAATATGCTATATGTATTAGTAAAGATAACGCAGAACTTACAGCTTTATTTAACGAAACAATTGAGCAATTAGTAGGCGATGGAACATTAGATGCTATTTTGGATAAATACATAAATGGTGTTGAAGGCGCACAAGGTTATGTTACACCTGAGGGAACACAGTATCCTAATGGTCAACTTAAAATGGCAACAAATGCATATTTCCCACCATACGAGTATTATGAAGGTGATGAGATTGTTGGAATAGATGCTGAATTTGCTAAAGCAATTTGCGATACACTTGGTTACGAACTTGTTATTGAAGACATGGAGTTTGATTCTATTGTGCCGGCAGTGCAAAGCGGTAAAGCAGACTTTGGTGCAGCAGGTATGACAATTACAGAAGACAGACTTGCAAGTATTGATTTTACAGATAGTTACTTAACAGGTATTCAATCAATAATAGTATTAAAATAATCAATACACTTAAAGTATAATAATTGCGGCGTTGGTGCAAAACATCGGCGTCGCATATTTTCACATTAATGCTTATAAAAAGGAGCAATTATGGCTGAATTTTACGAAATTCATATTTATAACAATTTTATAGCTGATGATAGATGGCTTTATATTGCTAGCGGTTTATCTACAACGCTTATTGTTACGTTCTTTTCGCTTATTGTTGGAACAATTATAGGTGCAATTGTATCTATGGTGCGTGTAACGCACGATAAAAATGAAGATTGCGGTACTATAGTTAAAATACTGAATAAAATATTTAAAGTTTATTTAACTGTATTTAGGGGCACACCAGTTATGGTTCAGCTTTTAATTATGTACTTTGTTGTGTTTACAACTGTAGATCCCGGTAAAACAGTAGTTGCAATTATTACGTTCGGAATAAATTCGGGTGCTTACCTTGCCGAAATTTTTAGAAGTGGAATTATGAGCATAGACCCTGGCCAAATGGAAGCAGGAAGAAGCCTTGGTTTATCGTATAAAACAACAATGCGTAAAATATTAATGCCTCAGGCAATAAAAAACATACTGCCGGCAATTGGTAACGAATTTATTGCATTGCTAAAAGAAACATCTATAGTAGGGTACATTGCACTACGAGACATAACAAAAGGCGCAGATATTATTAGGAGCCAAACTTACGATCCATTCCCACCACTATTAGCAGCTGCACTTGTTTACCTTGTAATAGTTATGTTTATTACAAAATGTATTAACATACTTGAAAGGAGGCTGGCTTTAAGTGATAGACGTTAAAAACTTGACAAAAAGTTATAATGAAATAAACGTGCTTAAAGGCATTACTCAAACAATTAAGCAGGGTGAAAAAGTAGCTATTATTGGACCCTCGGGAAGTGGTAAAAGTACATTTTTACGATGCCTAAATTTATTGGAAAAACCGACAGATGGGCAAATATTTTTTGAAGGTGAGTGTATAACCGACAAAAAATGTAAAACTGATGAAGTTAGAAGACAAATGGGAATGGTGTTTCAGCATTTTAATTTATTTCCTCATTTAACAGTTAGGGGTAATATTACATTTGCGCCGGTAGAACTGGGTATTTTAACAAAAGAAGAGGCAAACAAAAAAGCCGACGAGCTGCTTGAACGAATAGGACTATCCGACAAAGCCGAAACTTACCCTAGTATGCTTTCTGGTGGACAAAAGCAACGTGTTGCAATTGTGCGAGCACTTGCAATGAACCCTAAGGTTATGTTATTTGATGAACCCACAAGTGCACTTGACCCTGAAATGGTTGGAGAGGTACTTGATTTAATTAAGCAGCTTGCAGACGAGGGAATGACAATGGTAATTGTTACACACGAAATGGGCTTTGCAAAAGAAGTTTCTACAAGAGTTTTGTTTATTGACGAGGGTGTAATTAAAGAAGAAAACACACCTGAAAATTTGTTTGCAAATCCTCAAGACGAAAGACTTAAAACGTTTTTATCTAAAGTATTATAAATTAAAATATATAAAGTAAAGTGGTGTTTAATATGAATAAGTTAAAAAAATCTTATAAAAAAGT